>NZ_JBNCNZ010000007.1:312155-420569 GCF_049847245.1 Micromonospora sp. DT68 | reverse complement strand
GCTTCGTCCTATCTGGAGCAGCGACACGCCGCTGAGCGCCTGCTCAGGAGCCCTTGATCACGATGAAAATGGCTCATAGAGAAGGACCCGGGAGGCGATCAGTCGCCCGGCGTGATCAACGTCAGGGTCGGGAAGTACGTGCGGTATCGCGACCCGTCACGGGTCAGCAGGTTGTATCGGGCAGACGGCCGCATGCGCGCCGATGTAGAAGTCGGCCAACGGCGACCGCTTCGCGCCGTCCAGCCTCCGATATCGCGCGTACGCCTTGCCGGCGAGGAAGCCCGCGGGGTACGGAAGCTCTTCGCGAAGGAAGTCCGCGGCGGGCAGCGCCTCGTCCAAATCCTCGATGCGGTCGAAACGGACCGACACCTCGGCGTACACGATCGGGTTGATCACCAGGTTGCCGGCATCCCGGGCCTCGGCGAGAGCGTTGCCGGACCACTCCGCCCACTTGGGGTCGTCGGATGTCCAGCAGCACGTTGGTGTCGTCAAGCGTCGTCGTCGCATCCGGCGAGCGGGACGGCAGGGCACGGAACCGGTCACTCGCCACGCAACAACGCCATCAACTCCTCGGTGGACATGTGCTCGGTGTCCTTGGCGCTCCCCCTGCCCCGCATGTGACGGACGAGCCGCTGCCCCCGGGTATCCGCACCGTGAACGCGGACGATGCGCAGAGCACCGCCCTCGTCCACCACATCGACCTCGTCGCCCTCATGAAGGTTGTACTGAGCTCGCAGCGCCGGCAGGGATGATGACCTGACCCTTGCTGTTCAACCGCATACCCATCCCCCTATCACGTGTCACACACCATGCGCGACATGTCGGAGCATGCATCATGCTTCACGCCTTCTATCGGCCGCGTCAGGTTGCCAACGTCCGATGCTTGGCCGCGCGCGAGCCGATCTCGCACAGTAGGTTGGCGGGGTGACTGGACGGTTCCCGATCGAAGACGTCTCCCCCGTCGTCTCGTGCGGGCGGTACCCGGCCAAGGCGGTGGTCGACGAGCCCGTACCGGTGTCGGCCCGCGCCTACCGGGAGGGGCACGACGCGCTGGGCTGCAACGTGGTGTGGGCCGGCCCGGACGGCGAAACCCGCCCGTTCACCCGGATGCGTCCCGGTGAGCCCGGCCAGGACCGCTGGCACGCCACCATCACACCGGACGCCGTCGGCGAGTGGACCTTTTCCGTCGAGGCGTTCCAGGACCCGTACCTGACCTGGCAGAACGCGGTGACCAAGAAGATCGCCGCCGGGCAGGGGCCGGCCGAGCTGGCAAACGACCTGGCCGAGGGCACGCGGGTGCTCGCCGCCGCCCGGGACCTCGTGCCGGCGGGCGACCGGCCTCGGCTCGCCGACGCGCTCGCCGCGCTCGCCGACACCGACCTGCCGCTGCCGCAGCGGGTCGGCCCGGCGCTGAGCCTGGCCGACCTGCTCTGGGAGCACCCGGTGCGGGAGCTGGTGACGGCCGGTGAGGCGTACACCATCTGGGTTGACCGCAAGCGGGCGCTCTACTCGGCCTGGTACGAGTTCTTTCCCCGCTCCGAAGGGGCGGCGGGCGGCCGGTCGGGGACCTTCGCCACCGCGACCGACCGGTTGCCGGGTGTGGCCGCCATGGGTTTCGACGTGCTCTACCTGCCGCCGATCCACCCGATCGGCCGCATCAACCGCAAGGGCCGCAACAACGCGCTCACCGCCGGGCCCGACGACGTGGGCTCGCCGTGGGCCATCGGCGCCGCCGAGGGCGGCCACGACGCCATCCACCCCGACCTGGGTACGCCCGCGGACTTCCGCGCCTTCATCGAGGCGGCGGCGGCGCAGGGCCTGGAAGTCGCCATGGACCTGGCGTTGCAGTGCGCGCCGGACCACCCGTGGGTCACCGAGCACCCGGAGTGGTTCACCACCCGGGCCGACGGCAGCATCGCGTACGCGGAGAATCCGCCCAAGAAGTACCAGGACATCTACCCGGTCAACTTCGACAACGACCCCGAGGGCATCCGGGCCGAGGTGCTGCGGGTGGTGCTGCACTGGGTGGGCGAGGGCATCCGGATCTTCCGGGTGGACAACCCGCACACCAAGCCGTTCGACTTCTGGCACTGGCTGATCGCCGAGGTCAAGACCGTCGACCCGGACGTGCTCTTCCTGGCCGAGGCGTTCACCCGGCCCGCGATCATGCACGGGCTGGGCAAGATCGGCTTTACGCAGTCGTACACCTATTTCACCTGGCGCACGACGGCCGCGCAGATGCGGGAGTACTGCGAGGAACTGGTCGCGTCGGCCGACTACATGCGGCCGAACTTCTGGCCGAACACCCCGGACATCCTGCACGAGTCGTTGCAGCACGGCGGCCCGCCGATGTTCAAGATCCGGGCGGTGCTTGCCGCGCTGCTGTCCCCCTCCTGGGGTCTGTACGCGGGCTACGAGCTTTTCGAGCACGTGGCCCGACCGGGCGCCGAGGAGTACCTGGACAACGAGAAGTACGAGCTGCGGCCCCGCGACTGGGCCGCCGCAGAGGCGCAGGGCCGCTCGCTGGCACCGTTCCTGACCACCCTCAATCGGGTACGCCGGAACAACCCGGCCCTGCACCAGCTGCGCAACCTGCGGTTCCACGAGATCGACAACCCGGCGCTGCTCTGCTGGTCCAAGCACGACCCGGCGACCGGCAACACGGTGATCGTGGTCTGCTCGTTCGACTCGCGCGAGGTGCAGTGGGGCAACACGACACTGGACATGCCGGCGCTCGGCTTCGACTGGCACGAGCGGTTCACAGTGCACGACGAGTTGACCGGCACCAGCTACGACTGGGGTCAGCGCAACGCCGTGCGACTCGACCCGTATCTGCAACCGGCGCACGTGCTGACAGTGCGTCGCCCCACCCCGCCGACCACGCCGGAACCGGCGGGCGCCGAGCCGGCGGACCTCACCGTCGCCGAGGTGCCCGACGAGCTCTCCGGCGGCACCGCACCGACGACCCCGGCACCAGCCGCCCCGACCGACGCCGCCCCGAAGGACGCCCGATGGACCAGCTGATCACCGGCGCGACGCACGACCCGCACGCACTGCTCGGCGCGCACCCGACCGACTCCTCGACGACGGTCCGGACGATGCGCCGGGGTGCCGGCGACGTGGTGCTGCTCGTCGGCGACGAGCGCTACCCGATGAAGCGGGTGCACGACGTCGGCGTCTTCGAGGCGCAGGTCGACGGCACAGTGCTCGACTACCGGGTGGAGGTCGACGGGGCCGTCCACGACGACCCGTACCGCTACCCGCCGACCCTCGGCGAACTGGACCTGCACCTCATCGGCGAGGGACGGCACGAGCGGCTGTGGGACGCGCTCGGCGCGCGGGTCTTCGACGAGGGCGTGGCGTTCAGCGTGTGGGCACCCAACGCCCGGGGCGTGCGGGTGGTGGGCGACTTCACCGGCTGGGCGCCCGACGACGGGTGGCCGATGCGCTCGCTCGGGTCCAGCGGCGTGTGGGAGCTGTTCGTGCCCAATGCCCGCGTCGGCGCCCGCTACAAGTTCCGGGTCCTCGGCGCCGACGGGCAGTGGCGCGACAAGGCCGACCCCATGGCGGCGTACGCGGAGGTGCCGCCGGCCACCGCGTCGGTGGTGTACCACTCGACGTACCGGTGGAACGACGCGGACTGGCTGGCCCGACGCGCCGGGCGGCAGCCGCACCAGGAGCCGATGAGCGTCTACGAGGTGCACCTCGGCTCGTGGCGGCCCGGCCTGGGCTACCGCGAGTTGGCCGAGCAGCTCACCGCGTACGTGACCGAACTGGGCTTCACGCACGTGGAGTTCCTGCCCGTCATGGAGCACCCGTTCGGCGGTTCCTGGGGCTACCAGGTGACCGGCTACTACGCGCCCACGTCCCGCTTCGGCGACCCGGACGAGTTCCGCCACCTCGTCGACGAGCTGCACGCCGCAGGCATCGGCGTACTTTTGGACTGGGTTCCCGCCCACTTCCCCAAGGACGAGTGGGCGCTGGCCCGCTTCGACGGCACCCCGCTCTACGAGCACCCCGACCCGCGGCGCGGAGAGCACCCCGACTGGGGCACGTACGTCTTCGACTTCGGCCGCCGCGAGGTGCGCAACTTCCTGGTCGCCAACGCGCTCTACTGGTGCGACCAGTTCCACATCGACGGGCTGCGGGTGGACGCGGTCGCCTCGATGCTCTACCTGGACTACTCCCGCAACCACGGCGAGTGGGAGCCCAACAAGTACGGCGGTCGGGAAAATCTGGAGGCCATCGCGTTCCTGCAGGAGGTGAACGCGACGGTCTACAAGCACCACGCCGGCGTCGTCATGATCGCCGAGGAGTCCACGGCCTGGCCGGGGGTCACCCAGCCCACGGCCGAGGGCGGGCTGGGCTTCGGGTTCAAGTGGAACATGGGCTGGATGCACGACACCCTGCTCTACACCTCGAAGGACCCGATCTACCGCCAGCACCACCACCATCAGCTCACGTTCTCCCTGGCGTACGCCTGGAGCGAGAACTACGTGCTGCCGATCAGCCACGACGAGGTCGTACACGGCAAGGGCTCGCTCGCCGGCAAGATGCCCGGCGACACCTGGCAGCGGCTGGCGAACGTCCGGGCGCTGCTGGCGTACATGTGGGCGCACCCCGGCAAGCAGTTGCTCTTCATGGGCTCCGAGCTGGCCGACGACAGGGAGTGGAGCGAGGAACGCGGCCTCGACTGGTATCTGCTGCACGACCCCGCCCGCGCGGGCGTGCAGCGGCTCGTCGGCGACCTGAACCGGGTCTACCGGGACACGCCGGCGCTCTGGGCACAGGACACCGAACCGGCCGGGTTCCGCTGGATCGCCGGTGACGACGTCGCCAACAACACCGTGTCGTTCATCCGGATCGCCCCGGACGGCTCGACGCTGGTGTGCGTGGCGAACTTCTCCGCCCAGCCGCTGCACGACTACCGGATCGGCCTGCCGGCCGGCGGGACGTGGATCGAGGTGCTCAACACCGACGCCCACCACTACGGCGGGTCGGGCGTGGGCAACCTGGGCGCGGTGCACGCCGAAGACGTGCCGTGGCACGGAATGGTGGCGTCGGCGGCCCTCCAGGTGCCCCCGCTGGGTGCCGTGTGGCTCCGCAGGAACTGACCCGACGTCAGACCAGGCCGGCGTCGCGGAGCAACTGCCACAGCCCCGCGCCGTCCGGCGCGGACAGCCACTTCTGCCCCACCGGCCCCGCCGACGAGGCGCCGGCCGGGGCCGGCAGGCTACCGGCAAGCACCGCCTGGGTCGGGGAGAGCCTGCGGATCGCCACCCCGGCGACGTTTTCCGGGTGGGCGGCGGCGAACTCGCGGTAGATCTCCTGGTCGTGTTGGCCGTCGTCGCCGACAAGCAGCCACTTCACGTCGGGGAACTCCTTGGCCAGCCGGGCCAGGGTGCTGCGCTTGTGTTCCATGCCGCTGCGGAACCAGCGGTCGGCGGTCGGACCCCAGTCGGTGAGCAGCAGCGGCCCGGCCGGGTAGAGGTGCCGGGAGAGGAACCGGGTCAGCGTCGGCGCGACGTTCCACGCGCCGGTGGACAGGTAGAACACCGGGGCGCCGGGGTGGGCGGTGACAAGCCGCTCGTAGAGGACCGCCATGCCGGGCACGGCGTTGCGGGCGTGCTCGTCGAGGACGAAGGTGTTCCACGCGGCGAGCAGCGGCCGGGGCAGCGCGGTCACCATCACCGTGTCGTCGATGTCGGACAGGATGCCGAACGTGACGTCCGGGTCGAGGATCCGCACCGGCGCGTCGACAGGCTCGGCGTCGGGCACGCTGAGCCGCACCGAACCCCAGCCGGGCGGCAGATCGGCCTCGACGAGCGTGTCGACGAAGCCGCTGCGGTCGGCCTGCGCCTCACACCGCACCCCGCCGGCCTCGATCTGCACCGTGACGTGCTTGGCGGGCAGGGTCGTGAAGCTGCGCCAGCCGCGGACCTTGTCCAGGCGACCCCGCTGACGGGTGTCCGGACGGCCCAGCAGCACCCGGCACATCACGCGTACCCAACCGGGGCGGCCGTAGCCGGCGTACGCGACGATGTTCATGCGCCAGCCGGTGCGCCGCAACCGGCGCTCCACGAGCTGGTGCACGGCGTCCTCGATCCGCGCGGCCCGGTGCAGGTTCGGCACGGCCAACTGGCCGGCGGGAGTGGGTGGCACCCGCCAACCCTGCCACACGTCGGCAGCAGCGGCCACGCGAGCGGGCCCGGCTGCGGCGATCCACCTCGGCGACCCCGGCGAACGTGAAACACTCCGTCGGAGCGACGACGGGGGCGTGGTCGTGTCACATCCAGAGCTGCACCGTGGGCGGTGGCGTCCGCGACTCGACCGGCCGGCGCTCGTCGCGCTGCTGTTCGGGCTGATCGGCGTCGGGTACCGGCTGGTCCTCACGCTGTACACAGTGCCGTCGTCGAACAGTGACGAGGCGACCTTCGGGCTGGCCGCCCTGCACATCGGGCAGGGTCGGGAGCGCCCGGTCTTCCTCTACGGCCAGCACTACATGGGCATGCTGGAGTCGTATCTCGCCGCGCCGCTGCTCGCGGTGACCGGGCCGAGCTGGCCGGTGCTGCGGCTGCCGATGCTCGCCCTGTACGCGGTGTTCCTCTACCTGATCTACCGGCTCACCCGACGCATCTGCTCACCGTGGTTCGCCGTCCTCGTCGTGGGCCTGCTGGCGCTCGGGGCGGAACGGGTGGTGCGCGACCAGCTCACAGTCGTCGGCGGGCGGCCGGAGGTGAAGCCGGCGGTGCTGCTGATGCTGCTGATCACCGTCGGGCTGGCCGCCGGGACGGTACGCCACCGCCGGCTGGCCGTCGCCCTGTTCGGCCTGCTCGTCGGGCTGTCCGCCTGGTCGGACTGGCTGATCCTGCCGTACCTGGCGGTGGCCGGGCTGGCGCTGGTCTGGGCGCTGCGGCGGGACCTGCTCGGCTGGTCCGGTCTGCTGCTGGTGGCGGGCTTCGCCGTCGGCGTGGCACCGATGCTCTGGGACAACCTGCGGGCCGGTCCGGGCGAGGACTCCCTGTCGGTGTTCCGGCAGGTCAGCACCAAGGCCGGCCCGATGCCGCAGTGGTCGGAACGGATCCGGGGTGGCCTGTTGGAGGGGGTGCCGCTGGCGCACGGGCTCTGCCCGGTGGACGGCTGCGGCCGCTGGCAGCAGTGGTTCGGGCTGCTCTACCCGGTGCTGCTGGTGGCCGCCGCCGTGCTCGCGGTGCTCGCGTACCGCCGGGCCACGAACACGCCACGCGGCGCGCGGGTCGGGCCGGTGGTGCACCTCGCGCTGGTCGCCGGCGCGGCGTTGACACTGCTGTCGTACGTACGCAGCCCCCTCGCGGCGACAAGCCCGTTGGACAACGCCCGCTACCTGTCGGTGCTGCAACTGTCGCTGCCGGCGGTGCTCTGGCCCCTCTGGCTGGCGGCGGTCGCCGCCTGGCGGGGCACTGTGGGCGCGCTCGGCCGGCTCACCGGCGCGCTGGCCACCGCCGCACTGGTCGCGCTGACGGTGACCACGCTCGTGGTCACAGTGCTCTTCGCGACCACCGGCGTCGCCGCGCCCAGGACCGAGGAGCGCCAGGCCCGGGAGTTGGCCGCCGCGTTGCGCGCCCACGGCCCCCACGAGGTGTACGGGGACTACTGGACCTGCAACCGGCTGGTGTTCAACACCGACGAGACGGTGGTGTGCGCTGTGCTCGACGGCGACCTGTCCCCCGGGCAGAACCGCTACCGGCCGTACTGGCGGCAGGTCGGGCGGTCCGAGCGGCCGGGCTATGTGGTGGAGGCCGACTCGCCGATGGACCGGCGGTTACGCGGGTTGCTCGCCGACCGGGCCGACACCGCGCTGGTGCGGGAGGTCGGTGGCTATCGCGTGTACCACCCCGACACCCCGGTACGGCCCTGGCGGTAACGACGGGTCGTACGCTGGCCGGGCCGGCGCGTGGGGCGCCGTACCGCCCGTCGAGGAGACCCCGATGCTCATCCTGCTGCCGCCCTCGGAGGGGAAGGCCGACGCCGGCACCGGACGACGGTGGAACCCGGACAAGCTCTCGCTGCCCGAGCTGAACCCGGCCCGCGAGCGCGTTCTCGACGCGCTGGTGACGCTCAGCGACGGGCCGGACGAGGAGGCGGCCCGGGCCGCGCTCGGCCTCAGCGAGGGCCAGCGCGGCGAGCTGCGCCGCAACGCCCGACTGCGGGTGGCCGCCACCGCGCCGGCCGCGCAGATCTACACAGGTGTGCTCTACGAGGCGCTGGACCTGGCGTCGCTGCCGGCGGAGGCGCAGCGGGCGGCACGCCGGTCGATCCTCGTCAGCTCCGGGCTGTGGGGCGCGGTACGTCTCGCCGACCGGATCCCGCCGTACCGCTGCCCCATCGGAGCACGCCTGCCCGGCATCGGGGCGCTGTCGGCGTACTGGCGTGGGGAGCTGGCGCCGGTCCTGGCCGGCGCGGCAGGCAGAGGCCCGGTGCTGGACCTGCGCTCCGGCGCGTACGCGGCGACCTGGACGCCCCGCGGCGACCTGGCCGAGCGGACGGTCACCGTGCGGGTGTTGCACGAGCGCGACGTCGACGGTGTTCCGGTGCGCTCGGTGGTGAGCCACTTCAACAAGGCCACAAAGGGTCGGCTGGTCCGTGATCTGCTGCTTGCCGGGGCACGGCCACGAACCGCCGCAGGGCTTGTCGAGGTGCTGCGCGAGCTGAAGTACACAGTCGAGGAGGAAGCACCCACCGCGGGCCGAATGCGGCAGGTGGACCTCGTTGTCACCGACCTGTAGGGGCGGCTGCCGCAAATTTTCCTCAAGGCTGGGCGGCAACGGTTCCGCAACGGCCCTGCAGACGCCACGGTAGGGGAACCCAGACTCCGACGAGGGAGCCCCGTTGGCCCGCGATCCCGCTCTGCTCGAACGGCCCCGCCCACCGGTGACAACACCACCTCCGCTGGACTGGCTGACCCTGGGCGACGCGTTCGAGGCCGCCTGCCTGCTGCGCTGCGCGGCACCGCCCACCACCACCCGGCCGGCTGCCGCGCTCCCCTCGCACTCACCGTATGTGGAATTCAACAGGGAGGACGCCGCCCAGCGGATGCGGCAACTGCTCGGCCGCCTCGACATCCCCGTCACCCAGGAGGTGGCCGTCGGCGGTCTGCGCCGCCGCTACGAACTGCACCGCCTCGAGGTGTCCCCGGCGCACCGGGGCTCGTACACCCGGCTCATGAACGCCGGCTGGTGGCAGGGCCGACGGGAGCTGCTGGGCGGTCCCCTGCCGGGCGCCTCGCCGGCCCGTCGGCTGTGGGTGTCCCGGCTCGCGGCGGCGGCGTGGCGGTCGGCGCTGCTGGCCGGCGGGCGCCACGTGCGGCGGCACATCCTCGGCGTACGGATCACCGACCGGGAGTTGGCCGCCGTGCTGGTCCGAGGCGCGGCCGTGTTGGACGTGCCGGCAGTGCTCCGCGCGGGTACCGGTTGCTGCCTGGTGAGCGTGGCCGACGGCCCGGACCGGGAGCGCATCCTGCGGAGTGCGTCGATGGAGGCGGCTCGCGGCACGGTGTCGGAGGTGACACTCCGCGCCGGCTGAACCGGGCAACGCCGCGTCGCCGTGCTGACCGGCCGCCGGGACGAGCTTGCGCACCGCCGCTCGACGGCGCACAGTGCACCGCGTGAGTCGTACCTCGTCGGGCCGGGTCGGTCACCGCCGCGCGGGAACGGCCGCGCTGTTGCTGATCGCGGCCTTCCTTCCCGCAGGCTGCCGGGAGGCCCGCGCCGAACCCGTGGCCATCCGCATCGCCACCGGCAGCCCCACCGCCGTCTACCACGCGTTCGGACAGTCCCTGGCGACCATCCTCAACCGGGAACTGCCCGGGGTACGGGCCACCGTGGTGGTCACCGCCGCCTCGGCGGAGAACGTCCGCCTGGTCGGCTCCGGTGCGGCCGAACTGGGCTTCACGCAGGCGGACGTGCTGCCCACCAACCCGGCGGACGTCCCGTTGGTGGACGCGGTCGCCCGGGTGTACGACGACCAGTTGCACCTGGTCACTACCGACGGCGGGCCGGTCCGCACGCTCCAGGACCTGCGCGGCCGGCGGGTCTCCGTGGGCGCACCCGGCTCCGGTACCGAGATCACCGCCATGCGACTGCTGGAGGTGGCCGCGCTCGGCGGCCCCGACGGAGTCCACAGGGAGCGTCTCGGGCTGGACGACTCGGTGGCCGCGCTGCGCTCCGGACGCATCGACGCGTTCTTCTTCTCCGGCGGTCTGCCGGTGCGGGGCATCGATGACCTGGCTGGGCAGAGAGCCACCCGGATCGTGGACCTCGGTGAGTGGACCGAGCTGCTGCGCGTCCGCTACGGGCAGGTCTACGTCTCCCGGGACATCCCCCGCTCCGTGTACGGCGTGATGTCCGTGACCACGGTGGCCAACCCGAACTATCTGATCGTCCGGGCCGACCTGCCGGAACGCCTGGTGCGGGAGGTGACCCGGCTGCTTATGGAACGCCGGACCGAGCTGGCCGCCGCGCATCCGGCGGCGGGGCGGATGAGCCCCCGCTCGGCGATCGCCACCGCCCCGCTGTCGCTGCACCCCGGCGCCGCCGCCTGGTACCGGGCGGCGAAACCCTGATTCGCTACCGCGCCGAGGTGGGCCGCAGGTCGACCGCCAGGTCCTCCTCGTCCACAGCGTCCGCAGGCGGTACGGGTGCGGGCGCTGGAAACCACAGGCCGGCAACGAGCCCCTGCGGCTTTCCCGACCGCATGGTGAGCCGACCGTCGGACGCGTCCACAAGCACGGCGACGATGGTCAGGCCGAGCCCGGCGCCGTCGACGTTCTGCGCGTCCGGCGCCCGCCAGAACCGCTCGGTGGCCTGACCGAGCTGACTCTCGGTCATCCCCGGGCCGGTGTCGCGCACCTCCAGGGCCACCCCCTCGTCCTGGTAGGCCACCGCCACCGTCACCACCCCGCCGGCCCCGCTGAACTTCACCGCGTTGTCGATCAGGGCGTCCAACGCCTGGTCGACGGCGGTCGGCACGGTCAGGGCGTACGCCGGAGCGTCCGTCACGGCGAGCCGCAGCGTGACCGACTCACGCCGGGCCAGCGGCGTCCACGCGGCCACCCGGGACGCGGCCACCGCGGCGGCGTCCACCGTGACCCGCTCGTTCTCCTCGCGTTCGGCCCGGGCCAGAGTGAGCAGGGCGTCGAGCACCAGCGCCAGCCGGTCGGTCTCCTCCAACGCCAACCGGTGCTCGGAGCGCCCGTCGGGGTCGGTGAGGCTGGGCCCGAGCTCCTCCACCCGCAGCCGCAGCGCGGTGAGAGGATTACGCAGCTGGTGGCTGGCGTGCGCGACGAACGCGCGCTGCCGGTCCATCACGTCGGACACCACGTCGGCCATGTGGTTGAAGCTCGTCGCGAGCCGGCGCAGCTCCGGAGGGCCGAGCCGGTGCTGCACCCGGGCACGCCGGTCACCCTCGGCGATCTCGTGGGTGACCGCGTCCAGCTCGGTGACCGGGCGCAGCACCCACCCGGCCAGCCCGAACGCCGTGAGGACACACGCCAACACCACGAGCAGGCCTGCCACGGCGAGCAGCAGCCACCAGGTGACGACGGCCCGTCGGATCTCGTCGGCCGGCGTCACGATCACCACCGCGCCGAGCACCTCGCCGCCGTCGTTGATCGGCACCGCCACCACCACCGGGCCGGTCGACCAGGGCCACACCAGATCGGGGTCGCTGACCTGCTGGCCGGACAGAGCGGTGTCCAGGACCGTTGAGGTATCGGCGGCCTGCCAGAGCGCCGAGCCGACCACGATGTCCCGGTCCCGGTCGACGACGGCCGCGCCGATCCCGTACAACTCGTCGTAGCTGCGCAGCTCCGCAGCGATCGGGCCGGGCACGCCGCCGCGCAGCGCCGGCCCGGCCAGCGAGGCGAACCGGGTGGCGTCGGCGAGCCGGTCGGCGCGGACCCGCTCGGTCTCCCGACTGGCCAGGGTGATGGCCAGCGGGCTCTCCAACGCGACGAGGACGAGCACCATCAACAGGAGGTAGCTGATCACCAGTCGACGGCGCACGGCAGCCCCTCACGCATCGCGCAACCGGTAGCCGACTCCGCGTACCGTCTCGACCAGGCGCGGGTCGCCCAGCTTGCCGCGCAACGACCCGACGTGCACCTCGACGGTGTGCCGGTCGGCCCAGGTGGTGCCCCAGGCGTCGAGCAGGATCCGGTCGCGGGGCACCGCCACCCCCGGCTGGCGGGCCAGCGACAGCAGCACGTCGAACTCCTTGCGGGTCAACGTGACAGCACGCCCCTCCACGGTCACCGCGCGGGCAGCCACGTCGATGCGTACCGTCCCCGCCTCGATGAGGTGCCGCTCGGGGGCGGCGTTCGCGGCCCGTCGCAGCACCGCCTCGATCCGCGCCTGCAACTCGACCATCGAGAACGGCTTGACCACGTAGTCGTCGGCGCCCAGGCGCAGGCCGAGCACCCGGTCGCGTTCCTCGCCCCGCGCTGTCACCGCGATGATGCCGAGCTGGTTGCTGCGCCGCCGCAACTCCCGGCACAGGTCGGTGCCATCTCCGTCGGGCAGGGTCAGGTCGAGCAGCACCAGGTCGCACGGGGCGGCGGAGAGCGCTGCGGCGACGGTGGCGGCGTGCTCGACCTCGTAGCCGCGGCGGGTGAGGGCGGAGGAGAGCGCTGCGGCCACCCGACGGTCGTCCTCCACCAGCAGGATCCGCACCCGTGCCCTCCATCCCTCGCAGCGCCGTCCTGCGAATGGTCGCAGAAGGGCATTGCGAGCGGGAGGGCCGCCTCCCGGCCGCCCGCGATCAGAGACCGAAGACGTCGTCGGCGACAGCGTCCCGGACGCCGTCGGCGAAGCCCCGGAACCCCGGATCGTCGTGGCGGGCCGGCACGCTCGTGACCTCGACTCCGCTGGCCTGGGTGACCGCGTCGACAAGAGGTGGGTAGTCGATCTCGGCGTCGTTGAAGGCGTCGTCGTCCGCCTCGGCCAGGTTGATCACATGCTGCACGTCGTCGGACGGGGTGTCCGGGTCCTCGGCCCACTCACCGCCGGCCCGGTAGCACTCGTCGTACAGCGCACGCTGGGTGTCGGTCCAGTCGTCGTCGTAGCTCGCCATCGTCCATCCCTCCACGGCCGCTCCACCTGAGCATGCCGGGCCGCGACCGGCGTCGGCGGCGGTACGGCCGAAACGCGCGTACCGGCCAACGTAGGCTGCGGAAATGATCTACAAGCTGTTGCCGACAGTCGAGTGGGACGATGCCCGGGCCTCCGGCAGCTTCACCGGCTCGGCCGTGGACCGGCAGGACGGTTTCATCCACCTGTCCGCCGCCGACCAGGTGGTGGAGACAGCCCGACGGCACTTCACCGGCACCACCGGGCTCACACTGCTCAGCGTCGACGAGCAGCCGCTGGGCGACGCGCTGCGCTGGGAGCCGTCGCGGGGCGGGCAGTTGTTTCCGCACGTGTACGGCCCGCTGCCGGTGACGGCGGTGGTGGCGGCGCAGGCGTTGCCGGCGGACACTCCGGTCGCCGACGCGGTGGCCGCGCTGCTCGGCTGACACGACAGCGCCCGGTCCGACAGGTGTCGGGCCGGGCGCGGATCGTCGTACGGTCAGCGGCAGAGGCGGGCGATCTCCTCCTGGAACCGGTCCATCGGGTTGGCCTCGGCGGGCCCGAGCAGGTAGGTCTTCAGCTCCCGGCGCGCCTCGGTCATCGGGTCGTCGCCGGCCCGGGTCACCGTCACGATCTTCTCCAGCTCACCGCAGTCCCTGGAGAGCAGGTACGCGGCCCGAGCCGTCGGGTACTGCCTGCGGAATTCGTCCTCCGGCAGGCCGGCGGGGTTGGCCACCACGTACGGCCGCTGGCTCTGCACGAAGTCGGAGACCACACTGGACACGTCGCTGATCAGCAGGTCGGTCTGGTTGAAGCAGTCGAACAGCGCCGGCGTCCGGCCGGTCACGACCAGGTGCGCGGTGCCGTCCAGGGAGCCCGCATCCGGGTTGCCGCCGGCGGCGCGGATGGCCGCCACCACGCGCTCGTGCACGGCCCGGGCCGCCTTGGAGCGCGACCCGGTGAGCGGGTGCGGCTTGTAGATCAGGCGCAGCCGGGGAGTCGTGGCCAGCAGCCCCTTGACGATCCGCTCACCCATCAACACCAGCGAGGTGTGGTACGGGTCGTCGTCGAGCCAACCCTCCCAGGTGGGGGCGTAGAGCACTGTGAACGGCCGGTCCACCGACTCGGCACCGAAGGTGTGCACACCGGCGAGCTGCGGCCGGCCGATCTCGACGATGTCCGAGTCGAGCACCCCCACCCCGGCCCGGGCGTACCGCTCCCGGCCCGCCAGACCGGCGACCCAGACCTCGTCGTACACCTTGCTGTAGGGGTTGACGCTCGCCTGCTTGTCGCTGTCGCCGTGCCCGACGAAGATGTGCTTCGTGCCCGGCTCGCGGAGCATGTGGATGTTCGCGCCGACGTTCGCGGCGTAGAGCGCCACACGGACGCTGCCGAGTTCGAGATTCATGAAGTCCACCCCGGCCGGTACGCAGATCACCGGAAGCCGGGTGTCGGCGAGCTCGGCGAACGCCTCCTTGCTGCGGAGCAGGACCACAGCGCGCTGGTTGAGCGCCTCGGTCGGCGCGAGCCACATGTTGGCCTGGTAGACGTCCTTGGCGGGCCCCGCGAAGTAGAGCGCCACCTCGGGCTGGTTGGTGTCCAGCCAGCGCTGCACGGCGGCCATCAGCGTGCCCTGGCCGGCTTTCTGGCCCCGACCGCGCAGCCAGGTCAGCGCCACGATCGCACCCACCACACCGGTCGCCGCGACCGCCACCGCGCCAGCGACGAAGAACGGCGTCGGATCGTGCTGCACCGCGGCGGCCACGGCGGCCGGCACCAGCAGCAGGTTGAGCAGGGGCATCCGGTCCCCGGCGACCGCTGCCGCCCAGGCCGGCGGCTGGGGGGCGGCGCGCAGCGGGCCCAGCTCGATGTTGCGCACCATTGCCGAAAGCGGGTTACGACGCTCGATCATTGTGGAGAACGCCCCGGCGAAGACCGACACGACCCACACCGCGGCCGGCAGCGCCAGCAGCAGGGTCAGCTCTCCGCCGCTGAACCGCACCTCGGCGGCGACCAGCAACACGGCCGCGAGGTCACGCGTCAACTGCCGGTACGACCAGTGCAGGCCGACCTTTTCCAGGAGCAGCTGCGAGGACGGTGACCAGCGGGCGACGGCGAACTCGCCGATGATGGCTGCCAGCCCGGCGACGGCGAACAGGCTGACCCAGCCGAATACGCCGCCGACGAGCATGAGCAGATAGGCCAGCACCAGCAACGCGCTGTGGGCGGCCACTCCAAGGCGACCTGTCAACGTGCCGAACAAAGAGTTCGCTCCCTACGATTTCCAGGACGGGCCGGAGCCCTCGGTGGGTCGACGGCACTCCCCATCGCGCACGGACGGCCATGCCCAGGGGTGCGGCAGGCCACGGCGGCTGTGGTCCGGATTCCCGTGCGACGGCCGGCAGCGCGTGACTGCGACCTTAACGCGAGGGGACAAGGAGGCGTCGCTCGGGTATCCACCACCATTTCGGTCAAAGCTCGTACCTCGGCCGGCCGGGCCCCGCTGCGGGCCCGGCCGAACCGATCGACGATGCGCTCAGCCGGCCCGCCGGAAACAGGTTGTCGCGCCGGGCGCCCGCCGCTTCGCGAACTCCTGGTAACCGAGCTGCGGTGCCATCTCACGGGCGTACCCGTTGCCGTTGTAGACGCAGATGGTGCCCACGTCGAGCCGGTCGAGCGCCGGTGCCAGCTCGGTCGACGTCGGCTTCTCGGTGCCGTCGGCGAAATCGGAGAGCAGCAGCCGGTCCTTGGCGAACTGGGATTCGAGGTCGTACTCGACGAGGTAGAAGTCGCGGGGCAGGACGACCCGGACCTCGCTGGTGACGATCAGGGACGTCCGCATGATCGTCTTCGGGGCGAGCAGCAGTCCCGGCGGCCGTTCCAGTCCCTTGATCCAGAAGGCGATGGACTGGCGCTGCTGGGGCAGCTTCCAGGTGGGCCGGTCGTGCACCTCGACCCAGCTCGTCGCCGACCACATCGGGGTGGCGAAGATGGCGAACGAGGCGACCAGCGCTGCCGCGAGCCCGCCCGCCGCCGCGCGTCGCAGCAACGGCGTGGGCGCCGGCACCCGCACCGTGCAGAGCAGCCCGATCAGCGTGGGCAGGGCGAGCAACCACGGCACGCGCCACAGCACCACCGAGATGCCGCTCAGCGCGCTCAGCGCCTCCAGCACACCGGGCACGAACATGACGCTCAACGCGAGCGTCGCACCGGCGGTGAGCAGCGCGGGCGTGCGTCGACGCGCCAGCAGCGGGCCGCACCAGAGCGCCAGGCCGCTGATCACCCCGACCACGCCGACCATCAGCGTCCGCTTGTAGGTGTAGGCAGCGTCGAAGAAGGCGTCGTCCGCGCCGTCTGCGCTCAGCCCGCCGAGGACCAGGCGGGACACCACGAGCGAGCCGATCGGGTACGCGAGCGCCGCCACGCCCGCCACGACTGCGGCCTTCCACCGCCCGACAAGCAGCATGGCGAAGCCTGCGGCGCCGACAAGCATCGGCAGGATGATCGCGGCAGTGGTGGTGAGACCGATCGCGGTGATCGAGAGCGCCACGATGAGCACCAGGCTGCGCCGGGACCGGGTGTCGAACCACTCGGTCAGGTAGAGCCACATCAGCGGGATGACGGCCGAGACGAACATGCCCTTGCCCTCGTAGAGGCGGGGCAGGTGGAACGTGCCAAGCGCGGCGTCCCCGCCGACGACCAGGTAGAGGTACGCGATGGCCACTGTGAAGGCCAGCACCGGACGGCGCGGGGCCCACCGGTGGGTCAGCCGCCACAGCGCCAGCACCGCGAGTACCGCGAGGATCGGCAGCATCAGATACCAGGTGGCCGACGCGGCGTGGATGCCCAGCACGTTTCCCAGCGCGCCGTTGAACACCTCGATCGACGGGATGGGCGGCTGCGAACCCATCGCCGGCAGGACGTTCTCGGAGAACAGGAAGTCGTTGAACGGGATGAGATCCCGCTCGGCGATCCAGACCGACTTCCCGACGTAGTAGACGTCGTCGGGCGTGTTCCGGGCCAGGAAGAACGAGGAGATCGCCACAAGCACCGACACGACCAGCGCGTACGCCGACTGCGCCGCGGTCGGCGCCGGCCCTATCGACGTGGACGTCGGGCCGGCCAGCCAGACCCGGCGCAGCAGCAGGATCCCCCCGATGGCCGCGAGCAGGCCGGACACCGCCGGAATCCACCAGGAGACACCAGCGCCAGTGCCGATCACACCGGCGGTGAGCGCGGCCACCGCGGCGGCGACGAGCACGCCGATCAGCAGACGGCGGTCGACGACGGGTCGCGTGTCGGTCGACGCGACAGCTTCGGGCTGTTCACTCTCCGCGCCGGTGGCGGCCGAGCGGCGGCGGGCACGTACCAGCGCCACCACAGCGAGCACCACGCAGGCGAGCAGCCAGATCCGGAAGGTCACCGACGGACGCAG
Source organism: Micromonospora sp. DT68 (assembly GCF_049847245.1). Lineage (NCBI taxonomy): Bacteria > Bacillati > Actinomycetota > Actinomycetes > Micromonosporales > Micromonosporaceae > Micromonospora > Micromonospora sp. DT68. Next base: position 403,031 of record NZ_JBNCNZ010000007.1, on the reverse strand, counting down.
GGCGAAGATGAAGGCCGCGTGATAGATCACGGTGAAGAGCGCGAACGCGACAACGGCGCCATCGGTGAGCAGCGCCGGGGCGGCGGCCACCAGCGCGCGTACCCGCGCTGCCGGGCTTCGGTCGGGGCCGACGGCCGGCCCGGGTGCCTGTGCGGACCGCGACGGTGGGTCCGAATCGGTGGGCGCGACGGCGATGCTGTCGACGTTGGCCACGGGCGTCCTTCTCGTCAGGGCGGGGATCAAGGGAGGTGTCGGCCTGGTGACGGCCGAGTGTCAAGGGGGCAGCCTAGCCGAGGTGAACGGGATGGTCGGTCCTTGCGCGGCGGGTGTCGCGCGGCCGCTCAGCCGGAGGCTGGCGCCACCCTCGGCTGCGGCAGGGAAACGCTCGCGCCGAGCGCGACGGCAACTGATTCGACAAGGTTGTCCAGGTAGCTGTCGGTGAGCGGCAGCCGGGCGATGGCGAGCCGCCAGTAGAGCGGGCCGACGATGAGGTCGACGGCGGCGTCCGGGTCGGTGTCGGCGGGCAGTTCGCCGCGCTGCACGGCCCGGGTGATCAGGCGACCGCCGATCTCCTGCTGCCGGGCGTGCAGCACCTGCCGCAGGGTCTGGTCGATGGCCGGGTTGCGGGCGGCCTCGGCCAGCAGGTCCGGGATGATCTGCGACGCGAGGGGGTGGCGCAGCGCGTGCGCCACCGCCTGGAACAGCAGCGCGAGGTCGCCGCGCAGGGTGCCGGTGTCCAGCACCGGCAGCTTGCCGTGCGCCGCGGCGGCGACGAGCTCCACCACCAGGTCGAGCTTGGAGTTCCACCGTCGGTAGATGGCGGTCTTGCTGACGCCGGCCCGGCGGGCCACCGCCTCGATGGAGAGCCGGCCGTAGCCGACAGCGGCGAGCTCCTGCATCAAGGCGCGGCGGATGGCGGTGGTGATCTCGTCACGCAGCACCGCCGCACCGGCCGGGGCACGCCTCTTTTCGGTCGTCACCAGAGACTCTTCTCGCAGGTCACGCCGGCCAGCGTAGCGCAACGACGGTACGGTTGCGTCCCGACGTGTTTCGGACTACTGTCCTGGCAGCGACGAGGCGGCGCCCCGCGCACACTTCCCACTAGGATTCCATCGTCGCGAGCCACCCCGTCTGCACGAAAGATCGGAGCGCCATTTCCATGGCCACCACCGCGCTGGTCGACCCCGACACGGGCCTGACCCAGGCGCAGCTGGCCGCTCGACACGGACTGCGGGTCGCCGGTGAGCGCCCCTCCCTGGTCGAGTACAGCCGCCGACTGTGGGCCTACCGGCATTTCATCGCCGCGTACGCCAACGCCAAGCTGGTCGCCTCGTACAGCAATGCCAAGCTGGGCCAGCTCTGGCAGGTGCTCACGCCGCTGACGAACGCCGCCGTCTACTACCTGATCTTCGGGGTGGTGCTGGCGCAGAACGACCGGATCCCGAACTTCATCGGTTACCTGACGACCGGGCTGTTCATCTTCAACTTCACCCAGAGCGCGGTGCTGGCGGGCACCCAGTCGATCAGCGGCAACCTCGGGCTGATCCGGGCACTGCACTTCCCCCGCGCCAGCCTGCCGCTGTCCACCACTGTGACCCAGTTCCAGCAACTGCTGGCCTCGATGGTGGTGCTCATCGGGATCGTGCTCGTCACCGGCGAGCCGATCACGTGGAAGTGGCTGATCCTCGTGCCCGCCCTGCTGCTACAGGCGGTGTTCAACGCCGGCGTGGTGCTGTTCGTCGCCCGGATGGGCTCCAAGGCGAGCGACCTCAAGCAGGTAATGCCGTTCCTCATGCGCACCTGGATGTACGGCTCCGGCGTGCTCTACAGCGTCAGCCTCTTCTCCCGGCTGCCCGGCTGGGCGGCGACACTCGTCCAGTACAACCCGCTGCTCGTCTACATCGAGCTGGCCCGCTACGCGCTGCTGGACGAGCCGCCGTTGCTCAACGAGTCGCTGACCCAGCTCTGGCTGGTCGGCGCCGGCTGGGCACTCGTGGCCGGTATCGGTGGCTTCATCTACTTCTGGCGCGGCGAACAGGAGTACGGCCGTGGTTGATTCCCTGCACGCCGCCAACGAGGCGACCGTCGCCCTGCCCGTGCTGACGCCGGAACGGATCCCCACGGTGGTGGTGGACGACGCGCACATCATCTACCGGGTGCACCAGGGCGCCGGTGGTGGCACCACACCGGTGGCCGCGCTGCGCCGGCTGGTGAAGCGCACGAACGCGCCGAACATCCGGGAGGTGCACGCGGTCAAGGGCGTCTCGTTCACCGCGTACCGGGGCGAGGCGATCGGGCTGATCGGCAGCAACGGCTCCGGCAAGTCCACGATCCTGCGGGCCATCGCCGGCCTGCTGCCGGTCAACAGGGGCGCCATCCACACCCAGGGGCAACCGTCGCTGCTGGGCGTGAACGCCGCCCTGCTCAACGACCTGTCGGGTGAGCGCAACGTCGTGCTGGGCTGCCTGGCCATGGGCATGCATCCCGACGAGGTCGCCAAGCAGGCCCAGGGGATCATCGACTTCTCCGGGATCAACGAGCGGGGTGACTTCGCCAGCCTGCCGATGCGCACGTACTCGTCCGGCATGGCGGCCCGGCTGCGGTTCTCCATCGCCGCCGCCAAGAAGCACGACGTGCTGCTCATCGACGAGGCCCTCGCCACCGGTGACAAGGGCTTCCGCAAGCGCAGCGAGCAGCGGGTACGGGAGCTGCGCGAGGGCGCCGGCACCGTGTTCCTGGTCAGCCACCAGCTCTCCTCGGTGCGCGACACCTGTGAACGGACCCTCTGGCTGGAATCGGGCGTCCTGCGGATGGACGGCCCGACCGACGAGGTCATCCGGGCGTACGAGGCGTACGCGAACAAGAAGTAGCGCCGAGGTCACGCATCGACCCGGCACCATGTGGCCGCGTCGCCCGCGTTGGGGCGGCGCGGTCCGCGCGTTAAGGTTCATTCCGTCGCCGCTCGGGCGGAACCTTCCGTTAACGCATTCGACGAGAGTGAGGATCCGGCAATGACGCAGGACCAGACCACTGGCCCGGACGCCGCAACGGAGACCCCCGTACCCTGGCGGCCGTCGCGGACAGTGGCCGTGGTGCTGGCCGGCGGCACCGGGACCCGGCTGGGCCTCGGCATTCCCAAGCAGCTGCTGAAGATCGCCGGCAAGCCGATCATCGAGCACACCCTTGCCGTCTTCGAGGCCGCACCGGAGATCGACGAGATCATCGTGCTGATGGCTGCCGGTCACGTCGAGGACGCCCAGCAGATCGTCGAGAAGGCCGGCCTGCGCAAGGTCACCAAGGTGATCGAGGGCGGCGACACCCGCAACGCCACCACCCGGATCGCGCTGGAGGCTGTCGGCCCGGCCGACTGCAACATCCTCTTCCACGACGCCGTCCGCCCGCTGCTCAGCGGCCGGATCGTCCGCGAGTGCGTCAACGCGCTGTGGACCTACGACGCCGTGGACGTGGCCATCCCGTCCGCGGACACGATCATCCAGGTGGACGACAACGACTGCATCACCGACATCCCGGTGCGCTCCCGGCTGCGCCGCGGCCAGACCCCGCAGGCGTTCCGCTCCCCCACCATCCGCGAGGCGTACCGGATCGCCGAGGATGACCCCAACTTCGCCGCAACCGACGACTGCGGCGTGGTGCTGCGCTACCTGCCGGGCACCCCGATCAAGGTGATCGACGGCTCGGACGAGAACATCAAGGTCACCCACCCGGTCGACGTACACCTGGCGGACAAGCTCTTCCAGCTCGCCGCGGCGCAGGCGCCCCGGCTGACCAACCACCGCAGCTACACCGAGGAGCTGACCGGGCGCACCATCGTGGTGTTCGGCGGCAGCTACGGCATCGGCCACGAGCTGACCGAGCTGGCCCGGGGCTACGGCGCCCAGGTCTTCCCGTTCAGCCGCTCCACCACCGGCACCCACGTGGAGCGCGCCGAGGACGTCGAGGCCGCCCTCAAGACCGCCTTCGAGGCCACCGGACGGATCGACCACGTGGTGGTCACCGCCGGGATCCTGGAGCGGGGCGCGCTGGCCGAGATGGACGAGGAGACGATGGACCGGCTGTTGCAGGTCAACTTCGTCGGCCCGGTGACCATCGCCCGCCAGGCCCTGCCCTATCTCCAGCAGACCAAGGGTCAGCTGCTGCTCTACACGTCCAGCTCGTACACCCGGGGTCGGGCCCGCTACGCGCTCTACTCGGCCACCAAGGCCGCCCTGGTCAACCTGACCCAGGCGCTCGCCGACGAGTGGGCCGACGTCGGCGTCCGCGTCAACTGCATCAACCCGGAGCGGACCGCCACCCCGATGCGTACGCGGGCCTTCGGCGAGGAGCCGGAGCACACCCTGCTCGCCGCGGAGGCCGTCGCCCAGTCCTCGCTCGACGTGCTGGTCTCCGACCTCACCGGCCAGGTCATCGACGTACGCCGGGCGCCCGGCGACGGGCCCGCGCCGGCCGCCGTGCCGGCCCAGCCCGGCGCGGGGCGGGTCGAGGTGTCTGCCGGCACGACCGCCGCAAGCTGACGCGGGCAGCGGAAGCGCGACGGCGGCGAACGGAGCGACATGCGCGGTGACCTGGTCCGAAAGTTGGCCGCCCGGTGCCTGAGCGTCGGCCTGGCCGTGCTGGCGTTCGTCGTGGTGGCGCTGACCGGCGCCACCGGTTGGGGGCTGGCGCTGGCTGTCGCCGCGCTGGCGGCAGCCGCCGCCGAACAGCGGATCCGAGCCGGCGCCGACCTGGTCGCGGAGACCACTCTGATCGCCGCCGCCGTGCTTGTCGGCTACGCCCGGCGGCTGGACGACGGGTTCGACCTGGCGCTCGCCGCCACCGCGCTGGTCCTGCTGGGGCTGGTGCTGCTGGTGGGGCCGCTGCGGAGCGCCGGCAACCTGGAGATCCGGGCGGCAAACCTGCCGGTACGGACCTGGACCCCGCTGATCGCCGGTCAGCTCGGCACCGCACTGCTCGGGCTGCTCGCCGTCGTGGCCCTGGCCGCCGCGCTCGCCCTGCCCGCCGTCGTCGCGCTGGCCGCCAGCCTCCTGGTGGGCGCCGGCGCCGGGGCTGTCGCGCTGGACCTGGCCCGGCGGCGGTTCCGGCCGGCCAGCGGCGGCAACCCGGTGGCCCGCGCGTTGCGCCGGCACCAGCCGGAGTTCCTGCTGCACTTCTCCGCGCCGCCCGGCTCGGAATACCAGGTCACCATGTGGCTGCCGTACCTGGAGCGGATCGGCCGCCCGTTCCTGGTGATGGTGCGCGAGCCGGAGTTCCTCGCGCCGATCGCCGCGGCCACAAGCGCGCCGGTGGTCTACTGCCCCACCCTGCGGACCATGGACGAGGCGCTGGTGCCGAGCCTGCGCGCCGCCTTCTACGTCAACCACGGCGCGAAGAACAGCCACTGCATCCGGTTCACCCAGCTCACCCACGTGCAGCTGCACCACGGCGACAGCGACAAGGCGCCCAGCGCCAACCCGGTCTCGGGAATCTTCGACCGGATCTTCGTGGCCGGTCCGGCGGCGATCGACAGGTACGCCCGCGCCGGCGTGCAGATCCCGGCGGAGAAGTTCGTCGTGGTGGGCCGCCCGCAGGTCGAGTCGATCGACGTACGCCCGGAGCCGACCGTCGGGCTGGCCCAGCCCACCGTGCTCTACACGCCGACCTGGACCGGGCACCACGCCGACGCCGACTACTGCTCGCTGCCGGTGGCCGAGGCACTGCTGCGGCGGCTGCTGGCGCGCGGCGCGACGGTGATCCTGCGGGCCCACCCGTACACGACGCAGAACCCGGCGTCAGCCCGTCAGCTGGGCCGGCTCACCGAGCTGCTGGTCGCCGACCGGAGCCGCACCGGGCGGCCACACGTGGTCGGGGCGGCGGCCCGGGAGCTGAGCCTGACCGAGTGCGTCAACCGCTCCGACGCGCTGATCTCCGACGTGTCCGGGGTCATCTCGGACTACCTCTACTCCGGCAAGCCGTACGCCGTCACCGACATGGGCAACGAGGGCGAACGGTTCACCGAGAACTTCCCGCTGGCCGCGTCGGGCTACGTGCTGCGCCGGGACATGTCCAACGCCGACGAGGTGCTGACCGCCCTGCTCGACACCGACCCGCTGGCCGAGGCGCGCTGGGCGACCCGCCGGCGTTACCTGGGTGACTTCCCCGCCGAGTCGTACGCGGAGGCGTTCCTGACCGCCGCCCGCCGGGAGTTGACGTCGACGGACCACACGACCGAGCGGCCGGCGCAGCTCACCCCGCTGGCCTGACAAGGGCGTGCCGAGCGTCAGCGGTACGCGTCCAGCAGCGCCAGCACGGCAGCCGGGTCCTCCACGTGCGCGTTGTGCCCGAGCCCGGGCAGCGTGGCGACCGGCACCCCGTACTCCTTGAGCTGCGCGTCGGTGACCATCGTGTCGTGCTCGCCGCGCGCCAGCACAACAGGCACGTCGGTCGCGGCCAGGAGCGCGGCGAGATCGGGCTCCCCGACGGCGAACGCGCCGGTGTCCATCGCCAGGCGCCACCGGCCGTCGACCTGGCGCAGACCGGCGTCCACCATCGGGTGGTCCGGCGGGATCAGGCCGGTCAGCCCGGCGACCCGCAGGTAGCGACGGGCCGCCTCGGCCCGGCTGGCGAACCAGCTGACCGGGCGGGCGGCGACGTCGGCGGCGCGGGTCAGCTCGTCCGGCGTCCAGACGGCCTTGATGCCGAGCCCCACCACGGCGTCCACTGGCGTTCCGGCGGCGCGGGCGGCCAGCGCCAGGCCGACCACACCACCCAGCGAGTGCCCGAGCACCACGATGCGGTCGCCGGGCGCCAGGGCCTGGGCGATCCGCTTGGCGAAACCCTCGAAGGAGTACGTCGGAAGTGGCTCCGACCAGCCGTGGCCGGCGAGGTCGGGCGCCAGCCACCTGCCGGGCCAGTGCTGCTCCAGCAGCGGCGCCCAGGGCAGCCAGACGTCACCTGTCGCCCCCATGCCGTGCAGCAGAAGCAGGACCGGCCTACGGTCGGCGTGACCACCCGATTCATCCACCACGGCCGCAGTCTCCCACGGCGTACCGGCTCGCAGCGAGATCCGTCGCGGTCCTGACCCGGCGTCGACGAAGACGCCGCGGGCGCCGGCCCTCGTGGGAGACGGCGCCCGCGGCGTCTGGTGGGGTCTCACGCCTGGTCAGGCGGAGTAGCCCCGGGTAGCGATCCAGTTGGCCAGGTTGATCGTGGTCATCCAGTACTCGCCGTAGGCCGCGTTCGCCGAGTCGGCGATCCGCACGGTACGGCCGTTGTCCTTGTAGCCCACCACTGCGACGTAGTGCCCGCCGCCGAAGGAGTGCCAGCCGCCGTTCGTGTCGACGGCGTCCCCGGCCACGTTGGCCACCACGCCACGGCCGTCGGTGATCGCGGCGACGACGTCAGCCTGGAGACGGTCCATCTGGGCCGGGCTTGGCGAGCCGGCGAACATCCGGGTCCGGTACGGGGAGCCCTTCACCTCGGCGTTGAGCACCCGGGTGGTGTCCAGGGCCGAGTTGGTGCCCATCTCGGTGGTGCCCAGCTCGGCGCCCAACTGGTCCTGGGTGCGGTTGATGCCGGCGGCGCTGAGAGCGTTGCGGACGGCCGCCGGGCCGCAGTTGTAGTACGTGTTCTGCGCCTGGTAGCGGAAGTCGAGCACCTTTGTCGCGGGCGGCTTCGGCGCCGCCTTCCTGGCGGTCAGGTCCGGGTCGCTGCTGGCCTTGGCGGCCGGCGACGCGGCGCTTGCGGAGGGGGCGGCGGCGCTCGGGCTGGCGCTGGTCGGGGCGGCGCTGGCCGAGGGGTCCGCGACCCGGGCGTCGCCGCGGGAGGCGGCGGTGTCGCTGCGCATCTCGGCGACGGTCGAGGCGGTGTGCTGGCCGACGGGGGCCTCATCGGCGCCGGCCACCAGGGCGCCGGTGGTGGTCGCGATGGCGAGGGCCGCGGCGGAGGCGACGGCGATCTGGTACGGGCGTTCGGTGGCGAGGCGACGCAGCTGACGCTGCAGGGTGTGCTTCACGGGTCCTCCACGGTTCAGGGGGAGAGCGGCACACCGGGGGCAGCCGGTATCCGGGCACGCGCCAGCGCGCGGACCGTGGTCCGCGGATGGTGGAGCCGCTCAGGGGAACGCCCGGCGTGGCCGGGCGGAAAGTGCGGTGACCCTGGGGGTCAGCTCACCGCCACGAGGCGGACAAGCGTGGGTACCGCGACGCCGTGAAGGCGGAGGAATAGCCGAGGGGTATGCGGGTGCTGCATGGGGATGGAACTCCTTCCGACACCGCCTACCGGGTTAGCTGACGGATTCGGGCGGGAAGATCGCCCTACCGCGGGCCGTGGCTCGCGGATTCACCCCGGACGTACTTGTGGGTCCCCGGTTCGTTGATCACGATTGAGCGGGTCAGCGCGGCGTCGCCATTCGCGATCGGTTACCGCACCGGACGGGATGACCCTACTGGCCCTCCTGAGCCCTGCCAAGCCTCGCTCACCTGCGTAAACCTTGAACGCGGCGACAATTTCTGGGCGTATTGCCGCTGACGTGACTCGATGGGACGAGCGGTTACGGAGGCACCGTAGGTCGACAAGCGGACAGGCCGTCGACAATGCCGCCGGATCTGCGGGAACAATCCGGCCGAACGCGTCAGCCGCCCGATTTCCCGCGCGTGTGACCGGGCTCACCGAATAATCGGGGCGTTTCAGCCCACCCGCGCCGGGCGCCACCGCGCCGCCGCCGGAAGAACCGCGACACGGACGGTGCGGCGGGCCGCCACCCGGGTCGGCCGCAACCGGGCCGCCGCCGCGTAGGCCTCCTCGGCCAGGGCACGCGCAGCGGACGTCGCCAGCTCGGCGTCGCGCCAGGCCGCCCGTTCCCGCCCGGCGGCAGCCTCGTAGTCGGCCCGCCGCGTCTCCCGGACCGCCCGGCTGAGCAGCACCTCCTGCTCCACCGGGTGCCGACGCGGATCCCAGCCGTGCCGCTGGCCGAACACGTCGCCGAGCTGCCGCATGGTCAGATCCCCCCGCCAGTACGCGGCCATCGCAGCCCGGTGCAGGTAACGCTCCCGGGTGGCGTACTCGGCGGGGGTGCGCGGGGTTCGCGGGGTGGGCAGCGCTCCGGCACCGGCGAAGCGTCGGGCCGCGGCGTCCGCCTCGTCGTACCGCACCCAGATCTGCTCCACCTGCTCCTGAGCGGTCAGCCAGTCCGCACGCCGTCGTCGGGCGGTCTGCGCCGCGCGGGCCGCGGCGACGGCCACCTCCTCGGCGTACCGGCGCAGGTCGGCGGCCTCGGCGGCGGCGGCCTCACGGGCGGTGGGCGGCGGCTCGACGGCCGCCCTGTCCCGTTCGGCGGCCGTCGAGTCCCGCTCCGGACGGGCCACCAGGACGGCGAGCACTGTCAGTGTCAGCAGGAGCAAGGCCGACCAGATGGCGGCGGCCTGCGGCACCTCGGTCAGGAACTCGTAGAAGACGACGGTCTCCATGGTCGGCACCTCGGCGGGAGAGCATTGCGATGGGAAGCCGCACGCGTTCGGTCCGACGCTACCGCCGGCACGAACCGGGCGCATCGGGCGCCGGGCGTGTCGACGCACGCCGCGCCGGACCGCGTCTGACCAGGTTGGACCCGTCAGCGCGAGTCGGCGTACGTCGATCGGTCGTCGGGCTTTTCGCCCCCGGCTTCGGTGGCCGTGGTCCGTTGCCGGGGAACGGCCGGCGGACGGGCCGGGCGGCGCGGTGCCAGTCGGCGCATCAGCGGAGTCTCGACGTAGCGGTGCAGCAACCCGGCCAGGACCAGGCTGACCACAAGGAACCCGAGCACCACAGCCGGGCCGCGCCAGCCTTGGAAGCCCGTCCCCCAGTCCCCGCTCCACCGCAGCACACTCGTCATCACCAGCACGTGCACCAGATAGAAGGCGAAGGAGACCTCGCCGAGCCACACCAGCGGACGGGACCGCCACGGCGAGCGCCGGTCCCGCACGTCCGCGTCCGCGGCGGCCGTGATCACCAGCAGGTACACGACGGCGAGCAGGGTGGTCCACAGTTCGGCGCGGATCCACTGTGAGGCGGCCACCCAGGTCGCCACGAAGATCACGGTGGCCGTCGTCAGCCCGGGGCCACGCCAGAGACCCCGACGCATCAGCTCGGCCGCCACCGCGCCCAGCCAGAACTCCAGCGACCGTACGGGCGGGAAGATCTGCGTGAACCACCACCGGCTGACCTCCGGCACCAACTGCTGGGCCGGCCAGAGCGCGAGGATCAGCAGGGGCAGCGCGACGATCAGCGTCCACAGCACCGCCGGACGGGCCCGGCGCAGCAGAGGCAGCGCCAGCGGCAGGCAGAGGTAGAAGAAGAACTCGCAGGAGAGCGACCAGCTCACCGTGTTGATGCTGTAGAACCAGCCCGGCCGGGGATCCCACGCCTGCAACAGCAGCAGGTTCTCCAGTGCCACCGCCGGCAGCACCGGGTCGGCGAACCACCAGGCGACAAGCAGCGCCGCCGCCCACAACACCAGGTGATTCGGATAGATCTTGGCGACCCGCCGTCGCCAGAAGGCGAGCCGTGAGTCGCCCGGGCGGGCCGACCAGACGAGCACGAAGCCACTCAGGATGAAGAAGAACTGCACCCCGGACAGGCCGAGGGAGAACACCGCGTCGACAACGGCCTTGAAGTCCGGCTCGGCGATGATCCGCATGGTGCCGGCGTGGAAGCCGAACACCAGCAGCGCGGCGATCCACCGAAGCCCGGTCAGCGAGGGAAGCCTGGCGAACACGGGCGCGGGCGGGGCCGCCGAGGCGTCAACGGTGCTCGTCATGCCGGGGTCCCGACGCTTCGCAGGGTCACCAGCACGTACGTCTCCTCCTCGGCGCGGGTCAAACGACGTGGCGGCCCCGGAAGGCCGCACCGGGGCACCTTACCGGGTCACTCCCGGGTGAACCGGGCGGCCGTTGTTTACCTCCTGCTCCGTCGGAGTTCAGGACTGAGGAGTTCTTGGCGCGCCTTCTTCGGCGGCACCGACGCCCTCGGCGCCGCACCGGTGCTGACCCGGGTGCTGCTGGCCACCGGCCACCCCATGGACCTCACCGTCGTCGTCGGGCGACAGGAGATCGAGGCCGACCTGGAGGACATCGCGCCCGGACGAAGGCAGATCATCCGTACCGTCCCGCCCACCGGCTCGCTACCGTCGCTGATCACCGGGGCGGACCTTGTGGTGAGCGCCGCCGGCACGTCGACGTGGGAGTTGTGCTGCCTCGGCGCGCCCGCCGCGCTGGTCTGCGTGGTCGACAACCAACGCGAGTCGTACGCCCGGGTGGTCCAGCACGGTCTGACGGCCGGCCTCGGTGAGCTGCCGGAGTTGGCTGAGGGTGGCCGCCGCGGGCGTACCGCGCGGGCGGCGGCGGCGCGGACCCTGCACGGGCTGCTCAGCTCGCCGCAACGCCGAGCGGCGCTTGCCGCCCGGGCCTGGGCCGCCGTGGACGGGCTGGGCAGAGCACGGGTCGTCGACGCGGTGTTCGAGGCGCTACGCCATGATCACGCTCGATCCTGGCTGTAGTCCCCTCGATCCGAACGCGAGACCACTGGATCCAGGATCGAGCACGACCATGGGGGCGACGCGAAGGGCGCGCGCCTAGCACGTGTGTACGAATGTGCTGTTAGGGTGGCCGCATGACGCAGGCCGCCTACCAGCCGTCGATGCTCGACCTGACCGACGCCGGGCCGACAGTGGGGCCGCTGCCCGGCCAGATCCGCCGGCGCCAGCTCAGCCGGGGCGCGTGGGTCGACCACCTGCCCGGGTGGGTGCGGGGCTCCGACGCGGTGCTGGACACCCTGCTCACCGAGGTGCCCTGGCGTGCCGAGCGACGCACCATGTACGACAGCGAGGTCGACGTGCCCCGCCTGCTCAGCTGGTACGCCGCCGACCGGCCATTGCCGCATCCTGTGCTCACCGCCGCACGGGCGGCCCTGACCCGGTACTACGCCCCCGAGTTGGGTGAGCCGTTCGTGACCGCCGGGATGTGCCTCTACCGCTCCGGGCGGGACAGCGTCGCCTGGCACGGCGACACCATCGGCCGCTCCGCGCACAGTGACACCATCGTCGCGATCGTGTCGTTCGGCTCGCCCCGACCGCTGCTGCTGCGTCCGCGCGGTGGCGGCGACAGCATGCGTTTCCCGGTGGGCCACGGCGACCTGATCGTGATGGGCGGCTCCTGCCAACGCACCTGGGAACACGCCATCCCCAAGACCACCCGTCCGGTAGGCCCGCGGGTGAGCGTCCAGTTCCGCCCCGTCAACGTGGCCTGACCCACCACCCAGGCGTGCCCAAAGGGCGCAGCGCCGCGCGGTGACGCCGACACAGGCCCGCCAGGGCCGGGTCAGTCGCGTTCCACCAGGTGACCCAGGACCGTCGGGCCGAGCATCACGGCGAAGCCACTGCCGTCTCGGCGAGGATCGGCTGCGGGAAGCTCCACCGGCTCGCCGGTGCCCGTCGCGCCGACCGGGCGCGGACCCACCCAGGCGACAGCGACGTCCGTCTCGTCCTTGAGGAAGCGGTGCGCCCGCACGCCGCCTGTCGCACGACCCTTGGCCGGGTACGCCTTGAACGGCGTCACCTTGACCGTCGCCCCGGTGGACGTCACGACCATCGGCTCGCCGTGCCCCGGATCGTCGGTGCGGACCGCCCCGAAGAAGACCACCCGCGCCCCGGCCGGCAGGTTGATGCCGGCCATCCCGCCGCCCTTGAGTCCCTGCGGACGGACCAGCCCGGCGGCGAAGCGCAACAGCGACGCCTCCGAGGTGACGAAGGTAAGCGTCTCGGCTCCGTCGGTCAGCCAGGTCGCACCGACCACCTCGTCGCCGTCACGCAGGCCGATCACCTCGAACTCGTCGGACCGCACCGGCCACTCGGGCGAGCAGATCTTCACCACGCCCTGCCGGGTGCCGAGCGCCAGCCCGGGTGAGCCCTCCGCCGGGCCGCCGAGCGGGGCCAGGCCGACAACCGTCTCCCCCGCCTCCAGCGGCACCAGCTCAGCGGCGGACATGCCGCCCCGCAGCGACACCGTCCCGGCCTGCTCGGGCAGCACCGGCAGCGGCAACACGTCGATCTTGAAGGCGCGGCCGGCGCTGGTCACCAGGAGCACGCGGCCACGGGCCGTGGAGTGCACTATCGCGCGTACCGTGTCGTGCTTGACCCGGCCGTTGCGCCGGCGCCCCTCGGCGCTCTCCTCCGACTCGGCAGCGGTCCGGGCGACAAGCCCGGTCGCGGAGAGAATCACCTGGCACGGGTCGTCGGCGACCTCCAGCGGGCCGGCCGGCGCGGACGCGGCAAGCACCTCCTTGAGGTCACCGTCGACGAGCGTCGTGCGACGCTCCGCGCCAAACTGCTTGACCACGGCCGCCAGCTCGTCGGAGACGACCTTCTTGAGCACCCGCTCGTCGTCCAGGATCGCGGACAGCTCGGCGATCTCGGCGCGCAGCCGCTCCTGCTCGGCCTCCAACTCGAGCCTGTCGAACTTCGTCAACCGGCGCAGCGGAGTGTCGAGGATGTAAGTGGCCTGGATCTCGGAGAGGCCGAACTGGCTCATCAGCCCGTCCCTTGCGGCCTGGGCGTCGTCGCTGGCCCGGATCAGCCGGACCACCCGGTCGATGTCCAGCAACGCGATCAGCAGACCGTCGACCAGGTGCAGCCGCTCCTGACGCTTGCGACGGCGGAACGAGGTGCGCCGGGTGACCACCTCGTACCGGTGGGCCAGGAAGACCTCCAACAGCGCCTTCAACCCGAGGGTACGGGGCTGACCGTCGACAAGGACCAGGTTGTTGACGCCGAACGACTGCTCCAACGGGGTCAGCCGGTAGAGGTCGGCGAGCAGCGCCTGCGGGTTGACCCCCACCTTGCACTCGACGACGAGCCGGGTGCCGCTCTCCCGGTCGGTGAGGTCCTTGACGTCGGCGATCCCGGTCAGCCGCTTGGTCTTTGTGACCTCGTTGGTGATCGCCGCGATGACCTTCTCCGCGCCGACACCGTAGGGCAGTTCCACAACTGTGATCGCCTGGCGGCCCCGGCTGCCCTCCAGCGGACCGATCTCCACCTTGCCGCGCATCCGCACCACGCCACGCCCGGTCTCGTACGCGCGGCGCACCTCGTCCAGGCCGAGCAGCACGCCACCGGTGGGCAGGTCGGGGCCGGGGACGAACTCCATGAGCTTGTCCAGAGTGGCGTCCGGATGGTTGATGAGCCAGCGGGCGGCGGAGACCACCTCGGCCAGGTTGTGCGGGATCATGTTGGTGGCCATCCCGACCGCGATCCCGGACGCGCCGTTGACGAGCAGGTTCGGGAAGGCCGCCGGCAGCACTGTCGGCTGGGTCAGCGAGCCGTCGTAGTTGGGCTCGACATCGACGGTGTCCTCGCCCAGCTCACCGACGAGCAGCATCGCCTCGCGGGACATCCGCGCTTCGGTATATCTGCTCGCTGCCGGGCCATCGTCTGGAGATCCAAAATTTCCATGCCCGTCGATGAGTGGCACGTTGAGCGAGAAGTCCTGCGCGAGGCGGACCATCGCGTCATAGATGGCCGTATCGCCGTGCGGATGGTACTTACCCATTGTATCCCCGACAATTCGGGCAGACTTCACGTGCCCGCGATCAGGGCGGTAGCCCTGCTCGTACATCGACCAGAGGATGCGCCGGTGTACGGGCTTGAGGCCGTCGCGGGCGTCGGGCAGGGCGCGGGAGTGGATGACCGAGAACGCGTACTCCAGATAGGAGTCGGACACCTCGGTGACCAGCGGATTGTCGAAGACCCGCGCGCCGGCCTGGTCGAACGAGGAGAGATCGACCTTGTTTTCCTTACGGCGTGCCATGACTCAGATCTCCACTCGAACGGTACGGGTGCTCATGCGTCGATCGCTTCCCGGTCGACGCGGTCGGCGGAGTCGATGAGCCAGTTGCGGCGCGGCTCGACCTTCTCCCCCATCAGCAGTTCGAGGATCCGCTCGGCGGCGTCCACGTCCTCGATGGTGATCCGGCGTACGGCCCGGGTGGCCGGGTTCATCGTGGTGTCCCACAGTTCGTCGGCGTCCATCTCACCGAGACCCTTGAAGCGCGGGATGGGGGTGACGATCTGCTTGCCGGCCTTCTCCAGCTTGCGGACCGTCGTCTCCATCTCGGCCTGCGTGTAGGTGTAGACCGTCTGCGGGTTGCGCCCCTTGGTGGTGATCTTGTGCAGGGGCGGCATCGCGGCGTAGAGCCGACCCGCCTCGATCAACGGCCGCATGTAGCGGGCGAAGAGGGTGATCAGCAGGGTACGGATGTGCGCGCCGTCCACGTCGGCGTCGGCCATGATCAGCACGCGGCCGTAGCGCAGCGAGGACAGGTCGAAGGTACGCCCCGAGCCGGCCCCGAGCACCTGGACGATTGCCGCGCACTCGGCATTGTCCAGAACCTGCTGGAGGTTGGCCTTCTGCACGTTGAGGATCTTGCCCCGGATCGGCAGCAGCGCCTGGTATTCCGACGAGCGGGCCATCCGGCTGGTGCCGAGGGCGCTGTCACCCTCCACGATGAACAGTTCGCTGCGTTCGACGCCGGTGGCCCGACAGTCGACAAGTTTCGGCGGCATCGACGCGCCCTCCAGGGCGGTCTTGCGCCGGGCCGCGTCCTTCTGTTGCTTCTGAGTCAGTCGCACCCGCGCCGCGTCGACGATCTTCTGAAGGACGACGCGCGCCTCGGCCTTTGTGCGCCGGTCCTCAAGCCACGCCTTGACGTGCGCGTCGACGAGGGTCTGGAGGACCTTTGTGATGCCTGTGGTGGACAGCTCGTCCTTGGTCTGCGAGGTGAACTGCGGCTCGGGGATCCGCACGTGCACCACGGCGGTCATGCCTTCCAGGACGTCGTCCAGGGTGGGCGGCTCCTCCTTGGCCTTGAGCAGCCCACGGGTGTTGCGGACGGCGTCACCGAGGGCGCGGACCAGTGCGCGCTCGAAGCCCTTGCGGTGGGTGCCGCCGTGCGCGTTGCGGATGGTGTTCGTGAAGCACTCGACGGTGCGCTCGTAGCCGGTGCCCCAGCGGAACGCGACCTCGACCTCGGCGCGACGCTGCACGTTGGACTGCATGACCCCGTTGGCGTCGGCGGCGTTCTCCCGGTACGTCCCCTCGCCGTTGACGAGCAGGATGCCGGACACGGGCCGGTCGCCGGCAGGGGCGAGGAACTCCACCATGTCGCTGAGCCCGTTGGGGTAGTGGAACTGCTCCTCGGCGGGCGTCTCGCCGGTCAGGTCGCGCAGCAGGTACGTCACGCCGGGGACCAGGAAGGCGGTGTTGCGCAGCTTCATCCGGACCGCGTCGACGTCGAGTGCCGCGCCGGTCTCGAAGTAGCGGGCGTCGTGCCACCAGCGGATCGAGGTGCCGGTGCGATGGCCGCGCTTCATCGCGCCGGTCACCTGGAGGCCGGGGCCCGGGGTGAACGGGGCGTCCGGACCGTCGCCGTCGAAGACCCCCGGGACGCCGTGTCGGAACGACATCGCGTGGATCTTGCCAGCCCGGCGGACGGTCACGTCGAAGCGGCGGGACAACGCGTTGACCGCCGAGGCGCCGACGCCGTGCAGGCCGCCGGAGGTCTTGTAGCCGGAGCCGCCGAACTTGCCGCCCGCGTGCAGTCGGGTCAGCACCAGCTCGACGCCGGAGATGCCGGACTTGGCGTGCACGTCGGTGGGGATGCCCCGGCCGTCGTCGTCGACCTGCACCGAGCCGTCGGCGTGCAGGATCACCTCGACGCGGCTGGCGTGGCCGGCGACGCCCTCGTCTGTCGAGTTGTCGAGGATCTCGTTGACGAGGTGACCCACGCCACGGCTGTCGGTGGAGCCGATGTACATGCCGGGCCGCTTGCGGACAGCGTCCAGCCCCTCAAGGTGGGTGAGGTCATCGGCCCCGTACAGGGTGTCAGGCTCTGCGGTCAACTGGTCGTACTCCCCGGTCTCGGCGGTGTGCAGCCGGTCACCGGCGACATCAGCCGGCGTGGCGCGCCGCAGCGAGCCTAGCCGGAGGCTGAGACATCAGCTGTAGGCCCCGCGCGACCCGCCGGGCCCGGACCCGACGGACGTGAGCAACCTGACAGCCCGCCACCTTCCCGGTACGGGTGCTCCGCAGGGGTCGGCGGTGGGGTTCTCGTGTGTCCTTCATCGAACGAATCTGTTACGGGCCATTGACGTCCGTCGCACGCGGGTGATGTGATCGCGCCCTCAGAGAATCTTTCATCTTTCGATGGATGGGAGCCACATGCCCACAATCCGGCGTACCGCGCTCGCCGCGGCCCTCACGATCGTCACGGCCGCCCTGTCGACGGCCGTCGCGCTGCCCGCACCCGTGGCCGCCGCGCCGTCGACCGCTGCCGCAGCCGCGCTGCCCACCGCCGCGGTGGCGCTCGGCGACAGCTTCATCAGTGGCGAGGGCGCCGGGGCGTACGCGCCGGTTGTCGACGCCAACGGCGTCGCCCAGGGCTTCCCCGGCTGGACGGCTCCCAACAACAACGCGTACTTCTGCCACCGGTCGGCGAACGCCTCGCTGCACAAGGCCAACCTTCCGGGCATCCAGAACCGGTTCAACCTGGCCTGCTCCGGCGGCCAGCCACACGACATCGCCAACGCCTCGGGCGCACGCGCCAACGGCCGTACGGTGGCCGCGCAGCTCGACCAGCTGCGCGCTGTGGCGCAGACCAACGACATCGACCTGGTGCTGATCGGCCTCGGATCCAACAACAGCTCGTTCACGTTCGGCAGCGTCGCCGAGAAGTGCGCCAACCGCTTCATCGCCGACGCCTGGACCGGCTGGTGGGAGTTCTGGGCGTACCTGGGTGGCCCGGTGGAGCAGAAGCCGTGCACCGACGCCGACCTGGCCACCGCCGCGCAGCTCAGCGCCGCCACCGCGGAGACCACCGCCGCCGTACGCCAACTGCTGACCACCCTCGACCAGGTGGACGCGGACGGGCAGCACCGGGTGGTGTTCCAGGACTACACAAACCCGCTGCCGTTGGACCTGAACGCGACGTTCCACACCGAGGACGGCCGGGACGACACCCGGGACAAGTTCCGTGACCTCGGGGCCGAGCGGTACGCGGCCGGCTGCCCGATCCACCGGGCCAGCCTCGCTCCCGGGCACCGCTTCTCGCAGGGCCTGGGCACCATCGTGAAGACCACCCGGGACACGCTGGCCGCCGAGTTCCCGGCCGACGACCTGGTCTACCTCAACGTGCAGCGGGCCTTCGACGGCGCGCGGCTCTGCGAGACGACGACAAGCCCCACCGGCGCGTTGGCCACCCCGATCCGGTTGCAGGACAGCAACCCGAACGGCACCTTCGTCACCAGCCTCTCCGGCAAGGACAAGATCGCCATTCAGCGGATCGCCAACACCTGCGTCAGCTACTTCCAGACCTGCCAGGAGTCGTGGCACCCGAACGCCACAGGGCACCAGGTGCTCGGCCAGTGCCTCGCCGGGGCGGCGGCCACCAGTGCCCGCGTGGTGAGCTGCGTCCGGGCCAGCAGCGGCGCGATCTCCGTCTCCTGAGGCGTCGCCCGGGGCCCGCCGACGACCGGCGGGCCCCGGCGGCTACCAGCCGGTAACCTCGCACGGCTAGGCTGAGCCGGTGAACGGGGACCCGGAGTACACGCAGGAGTTCGTCGACGTCGACGGCGCCCGGATCGGCGTACAGATCTATCCGGAGCCGGACGGCCCGCCCGGCGCCCCGGTCGTGGTGATCTGGCCCGCGATGGGGGTCCGTGCCCGCTACTACCGGCCGTTCGCCGCGGAGTTACGCGCCGCCGGCCTCGCCGTGGTGGTCGCCGACCTCCGCGGCACCGGCACGAGCACTCCCGCGCCCAGCCGCGCCGACCGGTACGGCTATGCCGAGCTGGCAAGCGACGTCGGCGCCGTCCTGGCCGCGCTGAAGCCCCGCCTGGACGGGCGTACCCGGGTGCTGCTCGGTCACTCCCTCGGCGGGCAGGCCGCGCTCCTGCACCTGGCCCTCGACGGCGGCGACGCGGTCGACGGGTTGGCGCTTGTCGCGGTCGGCATCCCCTACTGGCGCACCTACCCGGGCCGACGAGGGTACGGCGTGCTGCCGTACACCCAGGGGATCGCCGCCACCGCGGCGCTGCTCGGCGTCTGGCCGGGTTGGGGTTTCGGCGGCCGGCAGGCACGCGGCGTCATCCGCGACTGGGCACACACCGCGCGAACCGGCCGTTTCCCCCACCTCGACGGTACGGACACCGAAGCGGCGGTACGCGCCGTGCGGACCCCTGTGCTCGCGGTCAGCGTCGACGACGACCAGTACACCCCGCACGAGACGGTTGACCACCTCTGCGGGAAGCTGGCCGCCGCCCCGGTGAGCCGGCAGCGGTACACGGTGGAGCAGGCCGGCGCGAAGCTGGACCACTTCACCTGGGTCCGCGCGAGCACACCGCTGGCTCAGCAGGTGGCCCGCTTCGCCGAGGACCTGCCAGCCCGCTGAGCCCGAGCCGCACGGCCGGGCCGACTCACTCGTCCTGGTCGAGCGGGACCAGCTCGTCGTCGCGTTCCACCTGGATCTCGCCATGGTCCTTGCGCGGGGCCACCTCGGCGATGTTCTTGTGCGGGTCGTTGTCCGGGTGCATGAGCACCGGGTCGGTGGTGGCGGTCTTCTCCCTGCTCTCCTCCGGCTGCGACATGACGTTCCCCTCTTTCGTCGGGTCGGTGGGATCTACCCGCCACCGCCCGGACGACTCCTGCTGTCGCCCCGCGGACCCGGGTGTCCGCGACGTGCCCGCTGCGGCACGGATCGGCCGGCCCGGGGCGGGGTTAGCCACCCGGGCGGCGGGTAAGCCGCAGCGCCCGACACGGCGGAAGGGGATCAGATGTCCGAACGGCACACCGCACTGCGCTCCATGCACGATCTGGGCTTGGCGGCCTGGTTCGGCGGCTCCCTGATGGGAGCGCTTGGCGTCAACAGCGCAGCGGCGAAAATCAACGATTCGACCCAGCGGCTCCCGATCGCATCGGCGGGATGGTCCAGGTGGACCCCGGTCAACGCGGCAGCTATCGGCGCCCACCTGGCCGGCGCGGTCGGCGAACTGGTGACGGAGAGCCCACGGGTGGCCGCCCAGTCCGGGGTTGCCCGGGCCAGCGCCATCAAGACGGCGCTTACCATCGGCGCGCTCGCGGTGACCGGCTACAGCCGCCTGGTCGGCATGCGGCTGGAGAAGGCGGGCAACCCGCCCGTGAACGGCATCACCGAGCCCAATCACCAGACACCGGCAAGTGTGGCCTCCTCACAGCGGCAGATGAAGCTGCTCCAGTGGGCCGTTCCGGCGATTACCGGAACCCTTGTGGTGGTGACCGCGTACATGGGCGAGCAGCAGAAGCCCGGCCAGGTCCTGCGCGGGTTGCTCGGCCGGTCCAGCGGGCTGATGAGTGCCCCGAAATCGATGGCCAAGATGGGTATGGGCGTCGGCAAGCGACAGATGGCGATGGCCGGGCGCTGACCGTCCCGGCCCGGCCGGCGTCCCGCCGACACCTCGACGGCGGGGCACCGGCCGGCCCACACCCTCCAATTGCGGTGGACCGACGAGCGAGGTGGCCATGACGGCACACGAGGGACGCAGTGGCGAGGGCGACCGGCTGGAGCCGGAGGCGACCCAGCCGTGGAAGGCCGACGGCGGCTTCGACGCGGAACCGCCCTGGGGTACGGGCGAGGACTCGCCGTTGGACGAGGGCAGCGAGGAGGCGGCGGTGCCCGAGGGACGGCGCGGGGAACGTCGCGCCGGAGCGCCGGCGGGCCGGCGTGACCCGGCCGGACGGCACGGCTTCGGCTCGGTGGAGCCGACCCGTACGGCATCGGCCGGACCGACCGCGCCTCCCGACCCGGCGCCCAGCGGTCGGTCCTTTCCCGACGACGCGGACGTCAACGACCGAACCCAGGACGCGCTGCGCAGTCGCGGCCGGCGCTCCTGAAAGACCGGACTCGCCGTGGCCGGCCCGGTGGTCGAGCGGCCGTTCGCCGGGGCGGGGTCAGCCCGGTGGCCCCGCCCGTCAGGTGCCGGAGACCGCGGGGACGGTCCTCCGCTCGGCCTCGTCGCCGAGCAGAGTCTCGGTGAGCAGCTGCGCCATCCGTGTCGCGTCGCGCTGTGCCTGACCGGCGCAGCAGTTGTTGAACAGCACGTGCAGCTCGTCGGCCGGGTCGGCCAGCTCGGCCAACCGCCCGGCCCAACGCCGTAACTCCTCCTCGGCGTACGCGTAGCGGAACTTCTCCTGCTTGTCGCCGTCCCGCCAGGCGTCGCTGTGGCCGTGGAACCGGACGATCGCCGGCTCCGCCGTTCGGGTCAGGATGGGCGGCACCGACGACGGGTGCCCCTGCGGCATGTCGACGCAGACCAACGACAGGTCATGCGCACGCAGCAGATCCAGGGTGTCGGCTGCGGCCGGACCGTCGAACCAGGACCCGTGTCGCAGCTCCACCCCGACACGCCACGGCCGGCAGCGCTGCGCCAGCTCGACGATGCGACGCTCCGCTGCGGCGCCGCGCGCCAGCCATGGCGGGAACTGCAACAGCACCGCACCCAGCTTGCCGGCGCCCGCGATCGGGTCCAGCGCCGTCCGGAACCGGGCCCACAGCTCGTCGTACGTCGACTCGGGCAGGTCACGCCAACGGATCCGGCTCGGGCCGGCGTCCGGGCGAAGGTCGCGGGGCAGTGTGGCGACCGGTGTGGGATGGCCGGTGAAGAGGCTGAACGCCTTGACGTCGAATGTGAAGTCGTCAGGTGTCGCGTCCACCCAGCCCTGCGTCACCTCGGGCACGGGGATCGCGTAGTAGGACGTGTCCACCTCGACCAGTGGGAACCGGCCGGCGTAGAAGCCCAACCGGCGCGCCGGTGTGTTCGCCGAGCGCGGGTACCACCCGGAGCGCAGCAGCGACTGGTCGGCCCAGGAGGACGTACCCACCCTAATGACACCCATGTCATTCAGTGGACCGCTCTCCGGGCGGATCGGCAACCTGTGAGGGCTCACGCGCGGCGGCCGCGAGGGGCCGAGAAATGTCGGGCCCCGGTCCTACGCTGCGGCGGAGCGCATATCGACGGAGGGCTGCCGCAAATGACCACAACTGACCGCACCCGCGAACGGGCCGACCTGCTCCAGTCGCTGCGCCGACACCGGGGTTTTCTGTTGCAGACCGTCGACGGGCTCACCGACGAGCAGGCGGCGACGCGCACCACAGTCAGCGAGCTGTGCCTCGGCGGCCTCGTCAAGCACGTGGCCACCACTGAGGAACGCTGGATGCGTTTCGCCGTCGGTGGCGCGGAGGAGATGCAGCGTGAGCCCGTCGACTGGGTCGGTCAGTTCGAGATGGCGCCCGACGAGACGCTCGCCGGGTTGGTCGAGCGGTTCCACGCGGTGTCCAGCCGGACGGACGACCTGATCGGCACCCTCGACCTGGACGCGGCCCACCCGCTTCCCGAGGCGCCGTGGTTCGAGCCGGGTGCGGCGTGGACGGTTCGCCGGGTGCTCCTGCACCTGATCGCCGAGACCTCCCAGCACGCCGGGCACGCCGACATCCTGCGCGAGGCGATCGACGGCGCCAAGACGATGGGCTGAGCCCTGAGGCGGGCCTGATGTGACGTCGGCCCGGGACGCGGCGCTGAGGGTCACGAGATGACCTCAGAACAGTTGGACCGGGTGACCAGCGAGCGGCTGCTCGATGGTCGTCTCGTCGACTCGCCAGCCGACCCACTGCCTGTGGCACGGCTGCTGACGGCGGTGCGCGCCGCGCCGCGCCCCGGCGAACTGACCGGCGAGAGTCGTGCCGTGCTCGCCTTCCGCCGCGCCCGGGCCGCACCGCCCGTCACGCAGCCGCCGCCGGCGGCCGGCACGTAGTCGGCACCAACGGCCGGCGCGTAGCCGTCTCCTGGCGCCCTGCTCAGCGGACGCGGGTTCTCCGGTTGATCATCACGCGGACGGTGGACGGTCAGTCGACGCGGGGCCGACTCAGCCGGCGGTCCCCGGCGTACGCGTCCAGGAGGCCCCACCGGCCGGGGATGCCCAGCAGCTCTAGGCGTCCGAAGCCGGTGGGCAGGGCCGGGTTCACCAGCAGGTTCTCGCCGGTGGGTCGCAGACCCAGCAGCGTGCCCAGCAGCATCAGCAGCGCACCCGACGACCACGACTGGGGCCGACCGGCCACGGGCAGCTGGACCGGATACTTCGTGAGACTGCGCTCGTAGCCCGCGATCACCTCCGGCACCGCCCCGCCGAGCGTCTGCGCCACGTCGAAGATGCCCGCCGCGATCCGGGCCGCGTGCGCGTCGAAGCGGTAGTGCCGCAACCCGGCGGCGATCAGCGCGTTGTCCGACGGCCACACCGATCCCAGGTGCGAGCCCACCGGGTTGTACGGCCGCTGGCCGGTGGCGAACGTACGCACCCCCCAGCCGCTGAACAGCTGCGGCCCGACGAGATGCTCGGCGACTGCCTCGGCCCGGTCGTCCGGGACGATCCCGCTCCACAGCAGGTGCCCGATGTTCGACGACAGGGCGTCGACCGGCTCGCCGTACGGGTCCAGGGCCAACGCGTAGTACTCCCGGTGCGGCAACCAGAAGTCCCTGTTGAACCGCTCCTTCAGCGCCGCCGCCTCCCGTTCCAGCCGGTCGGCGTACTCGGGGTCTCCCCAGCATTCGCGTGCCAGTCGCGCGCCCCGCCGTTTGGCGTCGTACGCGTAGCCCTGCGCCTCGCAGGTGGCCCGGGGAAAGGCGGGTTCCCGCCCGTACGCGTCCACGATGGCGTCGGCGGAGTCCTTCCAGGACTGGTTGACGGTGCCGTGCCGGTCGGCGATCGTCAGGTACCAGTGGTCGGTGCAGCCTTCGCAGCGCAGGTCCAGCCGCACCGTCCCGGAGGTGGTCTCCGGCAGTTCATAGCGCCGGCCGGCGTCCAGGTGTTGCAGGAACTGCACCGCCGTCGTGCCGCCCATCACGTCCCCTCTCCCGGCATTGCCACAGGATCACCCGCGTCGGGATGAGTCCGGCTCACCCGATCAGGGTGATGCGGGCAGGTCCGCGCGGTGACCAGGCCGAGGGCTGTTTGCCGCCTCCCGGAGCGGGCAGGCACCGGCAAGCCAGACCTATGGGAGGTATCGGAATGCGTGCGCTGCGGCTACGGCAGTGGAAGTCGGAACCGGAACTGATGGAGGTGCCCGAGCCGACTCCCGGAACGGGCGAGGTTGTGGTGCGCATCGGCGCTGCTGGCGCCTGCCACTCCGACCTGCACCTCATGGACGAATTCGAGCCCGGTTCGGTGCCG
This sequence comes from Micromonospora sp. DT68, assembly GCF_049847245.1. Lineage (NCBI taxonomy): Bacteria > Bacillati > Actinomycetota > Actinomycetes > Micromonosporales > Micromonosporaceae > Micromonospora > Micromonospora sp. DT68. The sequence continues at coordinate 378,756 of NZ_JBNCNZ010000007.1, read as the reverse complement.
TGGAACCCACCGTTCACCCTGGGCCACGAGAACGCGGGGTGGGTGCATGCCGTCGGCGACGGCGTGACCGGACTGACGATCGGTCAACCCGTCGCGGTGTACGGGCCGTGGGGCTGCGGCACCTGCGCCCGCTGCCGCGTCGGCGTCGACCCGTACTGCGAGAATCCGGCCGGTGCGCCGGTGCCCGGTGGCGGTGGCGGGCTCGGCCTGGACGGCGGCATGGCCGAGTACGAGCTGGTGCCGGACGCGCGGCACATCGTGCCGCTGCCCGACGGCCTCGATCCGGTGGAGGCGGCGCCGCTCACCGACGCCGGTCTCACCCCGTATCACGCCATCCGGCGCTCCTGGCCGAAGCTGCCGCCGGGCAGCACCGCTGTCGTCATCGGCGTCGGCGGGCTGGGCCACGTCGGCGTGCAGATCCTGAAGGCCACAACTGCCGCCCGGGTGATCGCCGTGGACACCCGTGCGGACGCGCTGCGGTTGGCGCAGGAGTGCGGCGCCGACCAGACCGTCACGTCCGGCCCGACCGCCGCCGAGGAGATCCGCGCGGCCACCGGGGGCCGGGGCGCGGACGTGGTGCTCGACTTCGTGGGCGCGGACGCCACGCTGGCGCTCGGCGTGGCGGTGGCCCGTACCGTTGGCGACCTGACGATCGTGGGCATCGGCGGCGGCACCCTGCCGGTGTCGTTCTTCTCGGTGCCCTACGAGGTGAGCATCGCGACCACCTACTGGGGCAGCCGTCCCGAGCTGATCGAGGTGCTCGAACTGGGCGCGCAGGGGTTGATCCGGCCGAAGACCACCACGTTCGCGCTCGACGACGCCATGGACGCGTACCGCCAGATGCGCGAGGGCACGCTCGAGGGTCGGGCGGTGATCGTGCCGTGAGCCGACGGGCTCCGGTCAGCCGGCTTCGAGCAGGCCGCGCACGTAGTGGGCCTGGCCGGCGTGCTGCTGGTCGTCCTCGGCGATGCTGACCAGCCGCACGCCGAGGGTGACCGGCGGGTCCCATGACTCGTCGACCACGCGGTCCAGGTCCGCCGGTCGCAACCCGGCCAGGAACGATCCGGTACGCGCCGAGACGGCCGCGTAGTAGTCGATGAGGGCCTGCGCGCTCTCCGGGCGTACGCCCGCGACCTGCTCCGGCGTGTGGCCGTAGCCGGTGTCGTCCGGGTCGGCGGGCAGGCCGAACCGCTGTGCCCAGTCACCGCTGGCCCAGAGCTGCTCGGCGTCGAGCAGGTGGGCGACGTGATGGTCCTGGACCCGGGTCAGGTGCCAGACCAGCCAGCCGATCGAGTTGGCGCCCGGTCCGGGCGCCCAGCGCAGCTGCTCCGGGGTGAGCCCGTCGACGGCCGAGCGGACAAGGTCGGGCAGCCGGTCGTAGGTTTCGGTCAGAAGGTCACTCACGTCCACAGGTCACGTCTCCCTTGTCGATTGGGGATCAGGTACCGCCGGCACTCCACGGTCAAACCCCGGCCGCAACGTTGATCATGCTCTTGCCCGCGGCGTGGTGACCAGGAGCGTAGGGGCGAATGTCCGGTTTGGCAGGCGACAGTCGGGAAACCGAAAACAGGCGGTGCGGATGTGGCCGGCCGTGGGATGGTTCGACGTGGATGCCGTACCGGTGTCGACCCGCCAGGATGCGGGTGGCCCGGCCGGTGGCGCGGGAGCACACCGCTTCGCCGAAGGCGGCTTCGACGAGGAGAGGCAGTGCCCATGCAGGCTCAGCGCAGGCCACCGCGCAACCAGCGGAGCCAGACCCGGGACGACCGGACCGGCGGCGGCATGACCGGGGCGGCCACGCCACTTACCATCTGGGCCGCCGCCGTGCTGCTCGGCCGGATCAGCGCCGGTGACGACGACATCGAGGACGAGCGGCACATCCTGCGCGGCATCGAGTGACCTTTCGGCGGCCCCTCACAGCCAGCCACGCCGCTTGAAGATCAGGTAGAGGGTGCCGCAGACCAGCACCATGAGCAGCAACGCGAACAGGTACCCGAAGCGCCAGTGCAGCTCGGGCATGTGGACGAAGTTCATGCCGTACACGGTGCCGATAAGCGTGGGCGCGAACAGGATCGCCGCCCACGAGGACACCTTCTTCAGCTCCTCGTTCTGCGCGTAGCTGGCGGCGGTGAGGCTGCGCATCTCCTCGTTCTGCTGCTGCGAGACGAGGGTGGCGTTGACGGTGAGAATGCTCTGGAGCAGGTGCCGGAAACCGTCCACCCGCTCCACCACCTGGGTGAGGTGGTCGGTGACGTCCCGCAGGTAGCGGCTCAGTTCCTCGTCGGCGCCGTCGCCGCCGGCCAGCGCGCCGAGCATGGCCAGTAGCGGTCGGGCGGCCCGCTGGAACTCGATTACCTCCCGGCTGAGCCCGTAGATGCGCCGGCTGGCGTTCGGGTCACCGCCGAAGACCTGCGTCTCGATCTCGTCGATGTCGTTCTCCAGCCCTGCCACCACCGGCGCGTACCCGTCGACGACCTGGTCGAGGACCGCGTACAGGACCGCCTCGGGACCCTGGGCGAGCATCGGCGCGTCGGCCTCCATCCGTCGTCGCACCGCGGCCAGGTCGGGGGCCTCACCGTGCCGGACCGTCACCACGAAGTCCGGCCCGATGAACAGGTGCAGCTCGGAGAACTCGACCTCTTCCCGCATGTCGTCGTAGCGGGCGGCGCGCAGCACCACGAACAGGGTGTGGCCGTACTGCTCCAGCTTGGGCCGCTGGTGGGCGTTGATCGCGTCCTCGACCGCCAGGTCGTGCAGGCGGAACTCCCGGGCCAGCGAGGTGATCTGGTCGATGTCGGGCCGGTACAGCCCGATCCAGGCCATCGCGTCGGCCTGCTCCTGGAGGCAGCGGTACGTGTCGGCGAGGCCGTTCGGCGAGGCGAACCGGTGCCCCTGGACGTAGACGGCGCTGTCGATCAGTCCCCCGGCGGGCGCGGTGGGCGGTTCCCCCGTGGGTGGCACGCCGACGCGGGTCTCGTACTCGTCGAGCTGACGGCCGAAGCCACCACCCGGGCGGAACCGACGGCCGCCGACCATGACCCGCTCCCTTTTCCGGTGCCGCCCGTCCGGCGGCCTCCCCACCGGGACGCGCTGCTTTCCCCCGGGCCCGCAGCCCGAAACCCGTCGGCGCGCCGCCCGCCAGACGCCCGCGATCGACGGTTTCCCCGCACCGGCGGACGGGCGCCGGTGCGCCGACGGATACTCGCGGTGACCATGGGCGGGACGGGGGTAGCGCCGATGGAGGTTGACAGGCGCGCCGGCCGGCGGACCGACCGGGTGCGACGCTGGCTGCTCGCCGACGCGTCGGAGCGGCCCGTGCCGCAGGGCCTGCACGCCCGCCCACCGGCGCAACGGAACCACCCGTGGTGGAAGGTGATGTGCCTGACCGGCGTCGACTACTTCTCGACGCTCGGCTACCAGCCGGGCATCGCGGCGCTTGCCGCCGGGGCGCTCTCGCCGGTGGCGACCCTTGTGCTGGTGCTTGTGACGTTGTTGGGCGCGCTGCCGGTCTACCGGCGGGTGGCGGTGGACAGCCCGCACGGTGAAGGTTCCATCGCGATGCTGGTACGCCTGCTGAGCTACTGGCCGGGCAAGCTGTTCGTGCTGGTGCTGCTCGGTTTCGCGGCCACCGACTTCATCATCACCATCACCCTGTCCGCCGCCGACGCCACCGCCCACCTCGACGAGAACCCGTTCTGGCCCAGTGGCCTCAAGGGTCACGAGGTGCTGCTCACGCTGCTGCTCGTGGCGCTGCTCGGCGCGGTGTTCCTCAAGGGCTTCGGTGAGGCCGTCGGGATCGCCGTCGTCCTGGTCGCTGTCTACCTGACGTTGAACGCCGTGGTGATCGTCGACGCGCTGTGGCAGGTGGTGACCCATCCGAGCGCGGTCGGGGACTGGACCACCGCGCTGACCACCGGGCACGGCGACCCGCTGATGGTCGTCGCGTTGTCCCTGTTGGTGTTTCCGAAGCTGGCGCTGGGCCTGTCGGGCTTCGAGACGGGTGTGGCGGTGATGCCGCACATCCGGGGGGACCGGCAGGACTCGGAGGACCGTCCACTGGGCCGGATCCGCGGCGCGCGCCGCCTGCTCACCACCGCCGCCGCCACAATGAGCGTCTTCCTGATCACCAGCAGCGTGACCACCACCGTGCTGATTCCGCCCGAGGCGTTCCAGCCGGGTGGCCCGGCGAACGGACGGGCCCTGTCCTATCTGGCGCACGAGAATCTCGGCCAGGTGTTCGGCACGGCGTACGACCTGTCGACGATCGGGATCCTCTGGTTCGCGGGCGCCTCGGCGATGGCCGGCCTGCTCAACCTGGTGCCCCGCTATCTGCCCCGGTACGGCATGGCGCCGGCCTGGGCGCGGGCGGTCCGGCCGCTGGTGCTGGTGTTCACCGGGGTGGCCTTCCTGATCACGATCATCTTCAGGGCCAGCGTCGACGCGCAGGGCGGCGCGTACGCCACAGGCGTTCTGGTATTGATCACCTCGGCGTCGACGGCGGTGACCCTCGCGGCACGGCGGCGCGGGCAGCGCGGGCGCATGATCGCCTTCGGGATCATCGCCGTGGTGTTCGTCTACACGACGGCGGCGAACGTGGTGCAACGCCCCGACGGCGTCAAGATCGCCGCCTGCTTCATCGGCGCGATGATCCTGGTGTCGGCGCTGTCGCGGGTGCTGCGGGCCTTCGAACTGCGTGTCGACCGGGTCGAGTTGGACCCGCTCGCGACGGCGTTCGTCGCCGAGCGTGCCGGGCGTCGGATCCGCCTCATCGCCCACGAGCCGGAGCGACGCGACCTGGCCGAGTACCGCGACAAGCTCGCGCAGACAATGGCCGACAACGACTTCCCCGACGACAGCGACGTCGTCTTCGTCGAGGTCCGCGTCACCGATCCGTCGGACTTCGAGACCGGGCTGCTGGTGCGCGGCAGCGTGGCGCACGACCGCTTCCCGGTGCTCAGCCTGGCCAGTTCGTCGGTGCCCAACGCGCTGGCCGCCCTGCTGCTGGAGATCCGCGACCGCAGCGGGCGACGTCCCCACATCTACTTCGAGTGGACCGAGGGCGGCCCGGCCCGCAACGTGCTGCGTTACCTGGCGTTCGGGCAGGGCGAGATCGCCTCGGTCACCCGGGAGATCCTGCGCCGCCAGGAACCCGACCCGACGCGCCGGCCACACGTGCATGCCGGCTGACCAGGGACGGACGGTGAGCGTGGTCATATCGGCTGGACGATGGACCGGGGTCTGCTGCTAGCCTCGGCGCAGGTCATGAGTGCCAGCGCGAAGCCCCGGCTTGCTGGCCGGCAACCCTCCTCCGCGGTGGGGTGCCCCGGGTGAAGACCAGGCACCGGCAGGACGCCGGTGCAAGCGTGGCCTGGCACCCAGGTCAGCACAGACCCGGGAGACCTCTATGCGCATCCTCAACACCGATCCACAAGCCGACGGCGCGGACTTCCGCGCAGGTCAGGGCGCGCCGGTACTGATCCGGCGGCGGCACGTGGACATGATGCGGGTGTGCAGCGCCGCCTGTCGCGGCCGCGCAGCGCACTAGCGCACTTCCCCTTTCCAAGAACCACCCAAGCGGTACGCCCTCATCGGGCGCACCGTGGGCGGCGCACGTCCACGCCCGCCCCAGACGCGACCTTTCGGAGACACTCGTGCGATTCCTTCCTGCTCTGACCCGTGCCGCCGCTGTCGGTGCCGCCGCGATCCTCGCCGCGACCGCGCTCACCGCCTGCGGCTCCGACGACGCTTCGTCCGAGGCCACCGGCAACCCGTACAACCTGGCGCAGCCCGGCGTGCTGCGGGCCGGCACGCTCTCCGACGCGCCGCCGAACGTGTTCCTCAAGGACGGCAAGTTCACTGGCTTCGACAACGACCTGCTCACGGCGGTCGCCGACAAGCTCGGCCTGAAGGTCGAGTTCGTCGGCACCGACTTCTCCGCGCTGCTGTCCCAGGTCAACAACCGCAAGTTCGACGTCGGCAGTTCCTCGATCACGATCACCGAGGCGCGGAAGAAGACAGTCGACTTCGGCAACGGCTACGACTTCGGCTACTTCGGCCTGGACGTTCCGGCCGGCTCGCCGATCACCGGCTTCGACCAGCTCGCCGGCAAGCGGGTCGTCGTGGTGCAGGGCACCGTCCAGGACGACTACGCCACCGGGCAGAAGCTCGACCCGGTCCGCGTGCCGGACTACAACAGCGCGATCAACCAGCTCAAGGCGGGCACCGCCGACGCGTGGATCGCCCCGGCCGAGATCGGCGACAAGCTGGCCGCCGACAGCAACGGCAAGATCACCGTGGCGGCCAAGCAGCTCAGCCCCACCCCGACCGCGTACGCGGTGGCAAAGGGCAACGACAAGCTGCGCGAGGCGCTGAACAAGGGCCTCGACGAGGTCATCGCGGACGGCACGTGGAGCCGGTTGCAGGCGCAGTACTACCCGGGCCGGCCGGTTCCGGAGGACTTCAAGCCGGGCAGCGGCACGGTGGCAGTGCCGTCGGCGGCTGCGTCCGCGTCCGCCGCGTCCTGACGGCGTACCAGTGACGAGCGAGCAGGGCGGTAGGAGAGGCGACCGATGGATCCGTTGAGCACCCTCTGGGAGACCTTCTTCGACTGGAGGTCGATGCGCGAGGCACTGCCCGACATGCTTACCGTCGGGCTGCCCAACACCCTGATCCTGGCGGTCTCCGCCGCCCTGCTCGGCTCGGTGCTGGGCCTGCTGCTCGCCGTCGCCGGCATCTCCCGCAGCCGATGGCTGCGCTGGCCGGCGCGCGTCTACACCGACATCTTCCGGGGGTTGCCTGCGGCGGCCACGATCCTGCTGATCGGCGTCGGGCTCGCCCCGCTCGGCATGGAGGTCTGGGGGCCCGACCCGTACCCGCTGGGCATTCTGGCGCTGTCGCTCATCGCGTCGGCGTACATCGGTGAGATCTTCCGCTCGGGCATCCAGTCGGTGGAGGCCGCCCAGTTGGAGGGCGCCCGCGCGCTCGGCTTCTCCTGGGCCGACTCGATGCGGCTGGTGATCATTCCGCAGGGCATCCGGCGGGTGCTGCCCGCCTGGGTCAACCAGCTCATCGCGCTGATCAAGGATTCCAGCCTGGTCTACTTCCTCGGGCTGGTGGCCAGCCAGCGCGAGCTGTTCCGGATCGGGCAGGACTATGCGGCAAACACCGGCAACCAGTCCGCGCTGCTGCTGGCCGGGCTCTTCTACCTGGCGTTGACAGTCCCGCTGACGCACATCGTCAACTGGATCGACCGGCGGCTGCGCCTCGGCCGGCCGGCCACCGCGCCACCGGACGACGACGAGGACGAGCCGGCGCTTGCCGGCATCCCGGAAGGAGACCGCCGATGAGCATCGCGACGACCACCTCGGTCAGCCTCGACGCGCGGGACGTACACCTCGCCTTCGGGCCCAACCGGGTGCTGCGCGGCGTCGACCTGACAGTGCCGCGCGGTGCGACGGCCTGCGTGATCGGGCCTTCCGGGTCGGGCAAGTCCACTCTGCTGCGTACCCTCAACCGGCTCATCGAGCCCGACCGCGGCGACGTGCTGCTGGACGGGCGCAGCGTGTTGGGCGACGACCCGGACGCGCTGCGGCAGCGGGTGGGCATGGTCTTCCAGCAGTTCAACCTCTTTCCGCACATGAGCGTGCTGCGCAACATCACCCTGGCGCTGCGCCGGCTGCGCAAGCTCAGCGAGGACGAGGCGGTAGCTGTCGCCCGCGCCCAGTTGGAGCTGGTCGGGTTGGCAGGCAAGGCCGACGCCCGGCCGACGCAACTCTCCGGCGGCCAGCAGCAGCGCGTCGCGATCGCCCGGGCGCTGGCCCTGCGACCCGAGGTGATGCTCTTCGACGAGGCCACCTCGGCGCTCGACCCCGAACTGGTGAAGGGCGTGCTCGGGGTGATGGCCGACCTCTCCTCCGGCGGGATGACGATGGTGGTGGTCACCCATGAGATGGGCTTCGCCCGGCAGGTAGCCGACACCGTCGCCTTCATGGACCGGGGCGTGGTGCTGGAGGCCGGCCCTCCGGAGAGGATCTTCGAGGGGGCCGAGCACCCACGGCTGCGCCGCTTCCTCGATCAGGTGCTCTGAGCCGCGACATCAGTCCTCGGGGCCGCGCCCCAGCAACCGGATCTCCTCGTTGTCGAGCGCGGCCTGCAACTCCAGCAGCACGAGGTCGTCGATCTCCCGCCTGTCGCGCAGGCGGGTGACCTCGCGCCGTTTGTGGGCGAGAATTCCGAGGCGCAGTTGACGTTCCAGGTCACGTTCCTCGGCGGTGTCCCCGCCGCCCTCGTTCACGTCCGCCAGGTGCCGCTGGTACTCGGCCTGCAACCGGCGAACCGCGTCCTCCCCGGCACCGATGTCCGCGGCGACCTGGGGTAACGCGGCCAGGCCGGCCTCGGTGGCGCGTAGCCGCGCCTGCCGCACCTCCTCGTCGCGCCCGGGGTCGCCGCCCAGCCCCGCCCAGCGCACCACAAGCGGCAGTGTGGTGCCCTGCACCAGCATGATCAACACGATGACCAACGCGGTGACGAAGATGATCAGGTCGCGTTCGACCACCGGACGGCCGGCGACCGTCATCGTCGGGACGGCAAGCGCCGCGGCCAGCGAGACGGCGCCCCGGAACCCGGCCCAGCCGGCGACGGTGCCGACCCGCCATCGGGACGCCCCGCCGTTGCTGTCGGTCGGTGCCCGGCGGCGCAACAGCATCGCCGACTCGCTCGTCAGGTAGACGAACAGCAGCCGCGTGGCGATCACGACCGAGGTGACCACCACCACGATCATCAGGGCCCGTTGCGGCGAGGTGCTGGTGATGCCCCGGACGGCCCGGGGGATCTGGGTGCCGAGCAGGACGAACAGGCCGCCGTTGATGAGGAACGTGGACAGGTCCCAGAACGCGTAGGCAAGCACGCGGGAACGGGCGCGGATCACCCGTGGACCGGCGTAGGCGAGGACCAGGCCGGCGACGACCACCGCGAGCACACCGCTTGCGTGCACCGAATCGGCCAGCAGGAACGCGCCGAACGGCGTCAGCACGCTCAACGCGCCCTCGCGCAGCGGATCGTCGAGCCGTTTGCGAATCAGCACCACGAAGCCACCCACCAGCAGCCCGGCGAGCACACCACCGGCGCTGGCGCCGACGAACTCCTCGCTGATGCCCAGCACACCCGGCTCCGCGGCGCCGGTGAGCAGACCCACGGCCACCGCGAAGATCACCAAGGCGGTGCCGTCGTTGATCAGGCTCTCCGCGTGCAGGGTGGTGAGGAGCTTGCGGGGCAGCCGTTTCGCCAGACCGGTGACCGCGGCGGCGTCGGTCGGCGCGAGAACCGCGCCGAGCACCCACGCGGGGGCGGGGTGCACCCCGAACGCCTGCGCGGTAAGCGACACCGTGACCATGGTGAGCAGCACGAGCACCACGGCGAGCAGCCCGATCACCGGCAGGTTGGCCCGGATCTCGCGCAGGCTGATGGTGAGGCTCTCCCGGTAGAGGATCGCCGGCAGGAAGATCAGCAGCACCAGGTCCGGTTCCAGGGTCAGCTCGGACAACGGCGGTGTCAGCCCGAGCAGGACGCCGAACGCGATGAGCAGGACCGGCGGCGCGACGCGGTACCGGCCACCGAGGGTGGTGCCGAGCAGGACTGTCACGCCCAGCACCACGATCAGGACGAGCGCCTCCACGCGTACCTCCCTCGATCCGTGGCGACGACGGCACGCGCCGGTGCCTCCATCTGACCGCACGCCGCCGGACAGTTCCACGAGAACCGGCAAGTCGACCGGCCCCCGGAACGCGGCAGCACCCCTTGTCGGTCGACGACGACGCGCACGCCGCGGCGGCGGTGACGACTCAGGCGCGGGCGCGGGCGGTGACCGCTCGGGCGGTACGGAGGTGGTCGGCCGCTTCCTCGGGGCGGCCCAGTGCCGCGGCCAGCCCGGCGAGGTGACCCGCTACCGGGCCGGCGGTGAGGACCCCGCTGCCGGCGGCCAGTTCAGTGGCGGCCGGGCGGAGCGCTGCGGCGACGTACTCCATCGTGGATCGGTCCTCCACCGCGAGCGCCGCCTGGGCGATGAGGCAGAGCCGGGTCTCCCGCAGCAGGTCGTGCGGGCCGTCCGGGAGGGTCCGCAGCGCGGTGCGGGCAGCGTCCCGGTCGCCGGCGGCGGCGAGCAGCAGCGGTCGGACCCACGGTTCGTGCGGCCCCCAGTCCAGGCTGGCCCAGTCCTCGACGTCCAGGCCCGCAACCGGTCCCCCGGCGTCGACCTGCCGATCGGCGCGCGCCGGCAGGTCGGCGCTGGCGGCGGCGTCCAGGTGCAGGCCGAGCAGCGCGAGCGGGAGCAGCCCACGGGTCAGGCCCGGCATGTCGTCGGCGGGCAGCCGGTCGGCAGCCGCCCGGTACGCCTGGGCCGCGGCGGCCCGGTCGCCGTCAAGGGCGAGGCGCAACGCGGCGTACCAGCCGGTGAAGACGCCGACCAGCGGCAGCTCGTACCGCTGGGCGAGGCGGTCGGCGGCGCGGGCGTGCGCGTCGGACCCGGCGCGGTCGGCGCGCGCGCAGCACGCCTGGACCAGGATGAGATGGCCCAGCACCTCGAAGGTCACCAGTTGGTGCCGGGCGGCGACGTCGATGAGCTGCTCTCCGATCCGCGCCCGCTCGGTGGCCAACCCGACCCTGTCGAAGGCGTGCATGAAGCGCGCGTTGAGCGCGAAGGCCAGCAGCCCGGCGTCCCCGGCGGTCCGGGCGATCGTCTCGGCCTCGGTGGCGGCCCGGCGACCACTGTCACCGGTGCTGCCGCGCAGCTCCAACGCGAGCGTGCTCAGCAGCCGGCTGCGCTGCGCCGAGCCGGTCGATCCCAGACCGGCCAGGGCGTGTTCCGCGGCGCGGACGATGCGCCCGGAGAGCAGGTCGTCGTCGTTGCGGGTCCAGATGGCGGGCACGTCGAAGCCGGCCAGCACCGCCGCTGTCAGCCGGGGGTCACCGACGGTTTCCGCGTCGGCGATCGCCCCGGCCCGGTACCGCCGCGCCTCGGCCAGCCGGCCCGTCACCGCCAGCGCCCGCCCGAGGCCGAGCACCGCGCTCAGCCGCTCGCGCCGCTCGGTCCCACCGGCCCTGTCGTACGCCTCGATGACCTGCGCCCACAGCCGGGCCGCCTCGTGCGGGTTGCCGGCCCGCTCGGCCACCTCGGCGGCGGTACGCGCGTAGCCGGCAGCCCGCCGGGCGGCGTCCGGTCCCCCGGCGTGCAGCAGGTGGTGCGCGAGCGCGGCCGGGTCGACCGGCTGACGCCGTTGCAGCGCGTCAGCCGCCGCGGCGTGCCAGGCGGCGCGGCGGGGAGCTGACAGGTCGGCGTAGAGGGTGTCGCGGACCAGGATGTGGGTGAACCGTAGCTGCCCGTCGGACTCCCCCTCGGTCAGGAAACCGGCCTGCAACGCGCGGTCCAGGCGTCCAGCACCGCCTCCGGGTCGTCAGTGAGCGCACCGAGGACCTCCGGGTCGAGGTCGCGGCCGAGCACTGCCGCCTGCCGCAGCACGGTACGGGTCGGTTCGGGCAGCTGCCCGACGCGGTGCCGGATGACGTCGCGCACTCCCGGTGGCACTGCCGCCAGCGCGACAGCGCCCTCACCCACGTACAACTGGGCCAGCTCGCGTACGAAGAACGGGTTGCCGCCGCTGCGGTGGTGGATAAGCCGGACCGTCGGCGGGTCCAGCTCCACCCCGGCGACGGCACGGGCCAGTTCGCCGGTCGCCTCGTCGGACAGGCCGGCCAGGTACTCCCGTACCGGTTCCAGGCTGGCGGAGCGGGCCAGCGCGGCGGTCAGCTCGGGGTTGATCTCGGTGGCCCGGTAGGTGCCGAGAATCAGCACCGGTCCGGTCGCCGGCTGCGGGCCGGTGAGCAGCCCGGTCAGCAGGTCGAGCGTGTCCCCGTCGGCGCGGTGCAGGTCGTCAAGGACCACCAGCAGCGGACCCCGGTCGGCGACGCCCGAGAGCAGCGATGCCACCGCGCGGTGCCTGCGGAACCGGGCCACCGCCGGATCGCCTGCGCCCTCGGACCCACCTCCGGCAGGCTCGGCCAGCGCCGTCGACCCGGTAAGCGCCGCCGGCCCGGCCAGCGCTGTCGGTCCGGTGAGCGCGTCGGTGATCTGGGTCCACGGCCAGGCTGCCGGGGCGCCCTCGTACTCCGGGCTGCGACCCCACGCCGTCGCCCAGCCCTCGGCGGTGAGCCGGCGGGTCAACGCCTCGGCCAGTGCGGTCTTGCCGGCGCCCGGATCGCCGCTGAGCAGGGCGAGCGCGGGCCGGCCGGAGCGGGCGACGGCCTCGGCGGCGTGCCGCAGCCGCTGAAGTTCCGCGTCCCGGCCGACGAACGGCCGTTGCGGCGGCGAGCCGACCCGACCGGATGTCGAGCCGACTCGACCTGGTTGCGGCGTCGAGTCGACCCGACCGGATGGCTGCGGCGACCCGACTCGCCTGGCTGGCGGCGGCGCGGTGCTGGTTAGGTGGGGCGCCTGGGCCAGGATGTCGGCTTCCAGCTGCCGCAGCTCGGGTCCCGGGTCCAGACCCAGCTCGGCCACCAGGACGTCGCGCGCCTCGCGCAGCGCGGCCAACGCCTCGCCCTGTCGGCCGGAGCGGTACCGGGCGACAGCGAGCAACCGCCAGGCGTCCTCCCGCAGCGGGTGGTGGGCGAGGTGGGCGGGCAGGTCGGCGGCTGCCTCGTCCGGCCGACCCAGCGCCAGCAGCGCCTCGGCGCGTCGCTCGACGGCAAGCATCCGCAGCTCGTCCAGCCGGTTGATCTCCGCGGCCGCCCAGATCTCACCCGCACAGTCGGCGTACGCGGGCCCGCGCCACAACTCCAGGGCCGCGTCCACGGCGTCCAGGGCCGGTGCGGGCAGTCCTGCCGTGAGCAGCCGTCCCGCCTCGCCGACCGCAGCCTCGAACCGCCCGGCGTCCACCGCGTCCGGGGCGGCCCGCAGCACGTACCCGGTGGGTTCGGTGACCAGGAGTCGGGGTGGCTGCCGGGGCGGCCGGTCCGGCTCCAGCGCCCGCCGCAGGTCGGCGACGAAGGTGCGGATGGCACCCACCGCGCCGCCGGGAGGGCTCTCCCACAGGTCGTCGACGAGGCGTTCCACAGGCACGACCCGGCCCCTGGCGATCAGCAGCCGGGCCAGCACGGTGCGCTGCCGGGGCCCCTTGAGCGCGACCGGGCCCCGTTCCGTCGCGGCGGTCACCGGCCCGAGCACGCCGAAGGTCACCGCCACGGGTGCGGCCTGCTGCCTGGTCACAGGACCAATCTAGGCGGGCGTCCGGGGCCACCTCGGCCGGCCGGTGCTGATCCGTCGCTGACCGGTCGCTGATGCCCGCCGGCCAGGCTCGATCAGGTACGACGGCGACGGGCACCCGCCCCCGCCGACCCCGCTCATCAGGAAGGTTCCCCGTGGACCCGAGGATCAACGGTTTCGACTACCGCCGCGTCACCGTCGCCGACGGTGTGACGCTCAGCGCCGCCGTGGGCGGCTCCGGGCCGGCGATCGTGCTGCTGCACGGTTTCCCGCAGACCCACCTCATGTGGCGGCACGTCGCGGCCGACCTGGCCGCCGATCACACAGTCATCTGCCCCGACCTGCGCGGGTACGGCGACAGCGACAAGCCCGTGGACACCGACGGCGACGCGTACGCCAAGCGCACCATGGCGGCGGACATCGTGGCGCTGGCCGGCGCGCTCGGTCACGACCGCTTCGCGCTTGCCGGTCACGATAGGGGTGCCCTTGTCGCGTTCCGGGCGGGCCTCGACCATCCGGCGGCGGTCAGCCGACTCGCCCTGCTCGACATCCTGCCCACCCTGGACATGTGGGACGTGCTGCACGGTGTCTCGGCGGCTGTCGCGTTCCACCTGTACCTGATGGCGCAGCCGCAGGGCCTGCCCGAGCAGCTGATCGGTGGCAGCCCGGACGCGTTCTTCGGCTACTTCCTGGACCTGTGGGCACGCGATCCGGAGGCGATTCCCGCCGACGTGCGGGCCGCGTACCTGCGTGCGTCCCGGGAGGCGGTTCCCTCGATCGTGGCCGACTATCGGGCGTCAGCCGCTGTCGACGTCGCCCACGACACCGCCGATCGGGCGGCTGGCAACCTGCTGCGGATGCCGGTGACGGTCCTCCAGCAGGACTGGGGGGCGGCGCTGGGCTACGACGCGGCGAAGGTGTGGCGGGCCTGGGCGCCGGACCTGGAGCACCAGACCGTCACCTGCGGGCATTTCATGGCCGAGGAGGCGCCGGCCGAGGTGGTCCGGGCGCTGCGCGCCCTGCTGGGGCGATAGATCGACAACCCCCATGACTCTCAGTTAAATTCCCGACACGTATAGTTATGACAGGGAGGGTGGCCGGTTCGCCGGCCCTCCCCCCGTCACGCTGCGCGCAGCCCGGCCGAAGCCCTTCTGCACCCCATCTGACCTGCGGATACACGACGTTACGCAGGTGGACGCGAACCGCCCGCCGGTGATACACAGGCAGATACCGGCCAGCCAACGACGGCGAGTCGCTCACCTCCTCGACCATCGACCGTCCACACGCACCGCCTGGACGAAGGCCGCCGACGGACCGCGCCGCGAACGCGCGACCAGCAGCACGGCACGTCCCCCGGCGGGCGGCGGGTGACCACGGTCCTCGACCAGGGAGTTGCCGTGGGAATTCTGCGAGTCCGGGCCAAGCACCAGCCGTTCGAGGTGGCCGCTCTGGTCACGACGTCCATCTGCGGTGTCCTGCTGATGGCGCTCGATGTCCGACCACCGTCTGTCCAACTGTCGATGCCCGAACCCATCCGGCTCGGCTGGGAGGTCTCCCTGATCGTCGTCGGGGTGGCCGGGCTGCTGGGCATCCTGTGGCCCGGTCGGCTCTCCACGAGCCTCGGCATCGAGTTCGCGTCCGTCCTGGTGCTCGGCACCATCACCGGCATGTACGCGGTGGCGCTGGTGGCGGTGTCGGGCCAGCAGGGTGTCGTCGCGGCGTCGCTGATCAGCGCGGTGCCTGCGGGGTCGTTCTGGCGGGCCGCCCAGATCGCCAACGACCTGCGCTGCCTGGCCTACGGCCACCAGTGCACGACCCACCGGCGGGTCGTGGGAGGTGTCACGTGATCTCAGCACCGACCCCCGAGGCGCCGGGCTGGGTACAGATACTGATCAGCCTGCTCGGCATCCTCGGCGGGACCACCGGCCTGGCCGCCATCGCCACAGTCGTGGTGCAGCGCGGCAAGTTCAAGGCCGACGCGGCCGACACCCTCACCGAGGCCGCCCTGACCCTCGTGCAGCCACTACAGTCGCGGATCACCGAGTTGGAAGGCCAGGCGATAAGCGCCAGATCGGAGCTGGGGCTGCTGCGCGAGCAGGTCAACCAGTTGCAGTTCGTCGTCCGGGTCCTCACCCGCACACTGGACCGGTGGCGGACGGCGATCCGTGCGCCCGACGCCACCCTGCGCAAGGTCCGTGCGGTCGTAGCGGAGTCCGACCGGCAGCCCGAAGACTCCTGAGCTGCCCCGGACTCTGGCGTGATCCGGCAGCTGGTGCCCGGTCGCTGGTCGACGCGGGGCGGCAGCCCGGCCGGCTAGCCAGGTGCCGCGTCGCTTCGGTCGACGGACTCCCGCCTCCACATTGCGGGCATCGCGTCGAGCAGGACGATCAGCAGCAGTATCCCGGCGACGATCGCGCTGCCGTCCGCACCTGCAAGGGGTGCCCGCGCAGGGCGGGGAGCAGCAACGCCGCCCTGCCCAGGTGGATGGCGACATAGGCGACGGCGAACACGAGCGCGTGCTCGTCGAACGCGGTGGGCACGGCGGCGGCCATCAGCAGGCCGCCGAACATCACCCAGAGAAGCAGGGCGACGATAAGCGGCGCACGCGGGTCGAACCAGTCGGCCGACCACGCGGTCACGAACCACACCCACCAGATCGCCGCCAGCAGCACCAGCACCTGGAAGCCGCCGAGGATGCTGAGGTCGTGCAGGAACGCCTGGGAGAGCCGGGTCAGCGCGAAGATGACTGTCAGGTCGAAGAAGAGCTCCAGGAACGACGTACGGCGGGGGTTCTCCCGCCGTTGCAACAGCCGTCCCGGAAGCCCACTCGTCATTCGCCGTCCCCCCGGGCCCGCAGCCGCAGTCGCCGCCCCAGTCGTACCACCCGCGCCGAGGCGCCCGGGTCGATTCGCTAGCGGGACCGCTCGGCGACCACCACCGAGATCCCGTCGAGGACCCGTTGCAGGCCGAACTCGAAGGCGTACTCCGGGCCGTACGCGGCGCCGTGCTGCTGCCCGGCCGCCGTGCCGACCCGGGACGCGGTCGGGAACCTGTCGGCGGTCAGGAACGTCTCCAGCCACGGCGCGTGCGACTGCCACCACTGCCCGTCGGTCATGCCGGTGTCCCGCTCCAGGTCGAGCACCTCCGACGCGGCGCGGGCGGCGCTCTTGACGTGCCCGAGGACGAGGGTGAGGACCGCGTCCATCTCCACGTCGGTGAGACCGATGTCGGCGACCGCGCCGAGTTCGTGGTCGTACTTGGCGATCGTGTGCGGGCCGAGCACCGGCCGGGTCGTCTCGGCCCGCAGCATCCACGGGTGGCGCTTGTAGAGCGCGAGGTTGTCCCGGGCGATCCGCTCCAGCCGTGCCCGCCAGTCGCCGTCGCCGGCGGTGCGGGGCATCTCGCCGTACGCGGTGTCGATCATGACGTCGACGAGTTCGGTCTTGCCCGGCACGTACGTGTATACCGACATCGTGCCGACGCCGAGCGCCTCACCGACCCTGCGCATGGTCAGCGCGTCGAGGCCCTCGGTGTCGGCGATGTCGATCGCGGCGCGGACGATCCGGTCGACGCTGAGCCCTTGGCCGGCGCTGCGACTGGTCGGTTCCCGGGTGCGCCACAGGATGGCCAGGCTGCGGGCCGGGTCCGCGCTCGCCTTACGCTGACTCGCCATGGTCGGCAATCCTAACAACGCGGCCGTACGCCGTACGACGCCCGGCCGGCGCACGCGAGGGTAGGGCTGGGCATACCTCGGAAGGGGGTCTGGACGGCTGGGGCGCCGGGCCGTCGGCGAATAGCGTCTGCGGCATGACCCCGGACCACCCTCGTCACCTGGCCGAGGCGCTGCGCCGCCGCGACTGGCTGATCTCCGCCTGGCCGTGGCGGGCGCTTGCCTACCTGGTCAGCACCGTGCCGATCGCCGGCGTGCTCGCCATCGGGCTTCTCGTCATCGGCGCGCCACTGTTGGCCGCCGTCAACGCGCTCCGGCAGCACGGCCGACCCCCGGGCCTCCCCCTCATGCTGTTCCTGGCCGTCGGCAGCCTCACCCTGCTGGCGCTGGCGCCGATCGTGAGCTTCCCGGTCGCCGTCGTCGAACGCTGGCGCCTCGGCCTCGTGGACGGCCGCCCTCTGCCGGTGCCGCGGTGGACCGGCCTGGCCGCCCGCTACCGCAGCGCGGCCGGCTGGCGCGAGGTGGCGTACCTGTTCTGCCTCGGCGGTGTCGCGCCTGTCGCGTACTGGGTGTTCCTGCTGCTGGTGCTTCTCGACATCGGCTTGATCGCGAGCCCGTGGCTGGCGTTCGACAGCACGTCGGAGCCCGGCGACGCCGCGCAGGTAATCGTCGTCTGGGGCACCGTCGACACCGCGGGCGAGGCCATCCCGTACGCGATAGTGGGCGTGCTGCTCGTTCCGGTGCTCTGGTACGCGGCCGGGCTGCTCGCCGCCGGCCAGGCAGCGGTGGTGCGGTGGACGCTGGCCCGGCCGGTCGACGCGGCAGCGCTGCGCGAGGTCGCCCGGTCCCGGACCCGGCTGGTCGGCGCGTACGAGGCGGAACGGCGCCGGATCGAGCGCGACCTGCACGACGGCGCGCAACCCCGGCTGACAAGCCTCACGCTCCAGTTGGGCCTGGCCCGGCTGGACGTGGGAGAGGACTCCCCCGCCGCAGGGCCCCTCGCGGTCGCGCACGACCAGGCGCGGGGCCTGATGGTGATGCTCCGGCAGTTGGTGCACGGCATCCGGCCGCAGAGCCTCACCGACCTCGGCCTCGCCGGCGCCGTCCGGGAGCTTGCCGACGCGGCTCCCGTCGCGGTCACCGTCTCCGCCGACCTGGACGGGGAGTTGCCGGAGATCGTCGAGACCACCGCGTTCTTCGTGGTGTCCGAGGCGCTCGGCAACGTGGTCCGGCACGCCGGGGCGACCCGCGCGCAGGTCCGCCTGAGTCGGGCCGGCGGCGATCTCGTCGTGGAGGTGTCCGACGACGGACGCGGCGGCGCCGACCCGTCGCGGGGCACCGGCCTGACCGGTCTCGCCGATCGGGTCGCCGCCGCCGATGGGCGACTGCTGCTGGCCAGCCCACCCGGCGGGCCTACCCTGGTCCGGGTGGAGCTGCCATGGCCCCGGTGACCCGTGTCGTGCTTGCCGAGGACGAGGTGCTGTTGCGGGAGGGCCTGGTCGCGCTGCTGACCCGCTTCGACTTCACTGTGTGCGCCGCCGTCGGCTCCGCGCCCGAGTTGTTGGACGCGGCCCGTACGCACCAGCCGGATCTGGTGCTTACCGACATCCGGATGCCACCGGACCGGCGCGACGACGGGCTGCGGGCGGCCGTCGCGCTGCGCGCCGAGCGGCCCCGGCTCCCGGTGGTGGTCCTGAGCCAGTACGTGCAGACCGGGTACGCGGCGGCGCTGCTGGACAGCGGCGACGGCCAGCGGGTGGGCTACCTGCTCAAGGACCGGGTGTCCGAGGTCACCGAGTTCGTCGACACGCTGCGCCGGGTCACCGCTGGCGGCACCGCCATCGACCCGGACGTGGTGCGGCAACTGCTGCACCGCCCGCGCGACCCGCTGCGTGCCCTCTCCGTCCGGGAACGCGAGGTGCTGGCGCTGCTGGCCGAGGGCCGGTCCAACGCCTCGATCGCGGCCCGGCTGCATGTCACCGAGGCTGCGGTCGGTAAGCACGTCGGCAACATCCTGCTGAAGCTCGACCTGCCGCCCAGTGACGACACCAACCGCCGGGTGCTGGCCGTTCTCACCTATCTGCGCGCCGACCCGGCCGGCTGACCAGCACCGGGTCTAGATCAGCCCGGCTGCGCCGAGGCGTAGATTCGACAGGCGGTGCCGCCGCCATCCGGGCGCGGGCCGGGGAGGAGCACGGCATGTCGGAGGCGTTGCGGGTCGGTCTGCTGGGGTACGGGCTGGCGGGTCGGGTGTTCCACGCGCCGCTGATAGCCGCGACGCCAGGGCTGCGACTCGACGCCATCGTGACCCGCGATCCGCAGCGGCGCGAGCAGGCCGCACAGCACCATCCGGACGCCCGGCTGGTCGACGACGCCGACGCGCTGTGGCGTACACCCGAGGCTCTGGACCTGGTGGTGGTGGCGACGCCGAACCGGCAGCACGTGCCGATGGCCCGGGCGGCGCTGGCCGCTGGCCTGCCGACCGTCGTGGACAAGCCGCTCGCACCGACCTCCGCCGAGAGCCGCGCGCTTGTCGACGAGGCAGCCGAGCGCGGGGTGCCGCTGACGGTGTTCCAGAACCGGCGCTGGGACGGTGACTTCCTGACCGCCCGGCAACTGGTGGAGCGGGGCGAGCTGGGGCGGGTGCTGCGCTTCGAGTCCCGGTTCGAGCGGTTCCGGCCGACGATCAAGCCGGGCTGGCGGGAGCTCGCGGGCCCCGAGGAGGCTGGCGGCGCCCTCTTCGACCTGGGCGCGCACCTCGTGGACCAGGCGGTGCAGCTGTTCGGCCCTGTCGAGCGCGTCTACGCGGAGGTGGACCGTCGCCGTGCGGGCGCGGCTGTCGACGACGACGCCTTCGTGGCGCTGACGCACGCCAACGGGGTGCACTCGCACCTGTGGATGGGTGCGGTGACCGCCCAGCTCGGGCCCCGGCTGCGGGTGCTGGGTGACCGGGCCGGCTACACCACGTACGGCCTCGACGTGCAGGAGGCGGCTTTGCACGAGGGCGGCCGACCGGACCAGCCGGGCTGGGGCGAGGTCCCGCCGGAGCGGTACGGCCTGCTGGGCGTCGACGGAGATCTGCGCCCGGTGCCGACCGAGCCGGGGGCGTACCAGAGCTTCTACGCGCAGGTGACCACGGCGTTGCGCGAGGGTACGCCGATGCCTGTGGACCCGCGGGATTCGGTGGCCACCGTCGAGCTGATCGAGCTTGCGCACCGGTCAGCGGCCGAAGGCGTAGTGCTACCGGTCCCGATCGCCTGACGGGTTGCCGAGCTTGGCCGGTGGGGGTGCCGGCGGGTTGACGTGGACACCGGGCCGGCCGGTGAGCGCGCCGGGCGGGAGCCCAGGAGCGTTGCCGGCCCGGCCCGGTGCCGGATCAGCGCTGCTTCAGCTCGCGCCAGGATGGGTGGGTGCCGCGCCAGGCGTCGGCCAGGATGGCCGCCGAGGCCCGGCTGGGGCACTGCTGCACCCGCTCACGACCCGACGCCCCACCGATCTGGGCGCGGACCTCCCAACCCTGCCCATCAGTACGGATGTACACGTCCCGGCGCCCGCGCGGGGTCGTGTCTCCGTTCCACCAATGCTCCTCGACCTTCATTCGCCGACCGTATAGCAATTTTTGCGCGGAGGGTACGGCGCAGGAACGCACGGACCTGGGCAAGAGCCGCAATTCAGGCGCAAATCGAGACCAGTGTTAACGGTTAGCAACCTTCGACGGCCGTCAACCCTGCGCCGTGAGCAGGTAGTCGTCCGCCTCCGCGCTCCACCGCAGATCGACTGCGCCACCGGTCGCGGCCGCCTTGCAGAACTGGAGGAAGCTGCGGTACCCCAGCTTCTTCTCGCTGAAGTCCGGACGGGCCCGACGCAGCTGGTTCTTCAGACCGGACAGCGCCACGGGATTGCCGGCGCTGCCGAGGTCGCCCACCACCGAACGGAGCAGACCGAAGGCCACCTCCCGGTCGCCGTGCTCGGGCAGCGAGACCTCGGGGTCACCCTTGGCGGGCCCCTCGGCCAGGTCGACCACGTTGTGCCCGGCGAGGTGGCGCAGCAGTTCCCCGAAGGTACGGAAGCCGTAGTCGGACTCGCTGAAGGTCGGGTCCTTGCGCAGCAGGGTCCGCTTGAGCCGGGAGGCTGTCACCTCGCCGCTGGCGCTGCCCTGCAACCCGGCCACCGTCTGGGCCACCAGCACAGCCAGGGCGTCGACGTCCCGGCCGGGCTCCTCCCCCGCCGGCCGACCCTCGGGCTCCTGCTCCCGTTCCTCCTGCTCCGGCTCGGGCGGTCGCTGACCCGGGCCCGACTGTCGGGCCGGGCGACCCCGCCGGCTGGCGGTCGGCGGGATGTCCACGCCCTCCAGCCGGTCGTAGTAGAGGAACTCGTCGCAAGCCGGAGGGAGCAGCGCCGACGTCGACCCCTCGACCCCGACACCGATGACCTTCTTGTTCAGCTCGCGGAGCTTGTGCACGAGCGGGGTGAAGTCGCTGTCACCGCTACAGATGACGAACGTGGAGATGTAGTCGCGTTCGAAGGCCAACTCGATCGCGTCCACCGCCATCTTGATGTCTGCCGCGTTCTTGCGGGAGGCGCCCATGCGCTGCGGGATCTCGATCAGCTCCACGTGGGACCGGGTGAGCATCCGGCGGTCCTCGTCGAAGAACGACCAGTCGGCGTACGCCCGGCGCACCACCACCCGTCCCCGCTCGGCAAGCGCGTCGGCGATCGGCCGGAAGTCGAAGGCCGCGCCGCCACGATGGTCGCGGGCGCCCAGCGCGAGGTTCTCGTAGTCCAGGAAAAGGGCGATCCGGTCTTCTTGCTCCACGCGGCACAGCGTACGCCGCGCAGAGGCGGCCGGAGCAGAACCGCCACCCAACGCGACAGTCCATTTCTTACCAGCATGTTGTCGCTTTTTTTCGTTTACGGATAGGCATCTTGCAGCACAGTGGTCGGTACTGGCACGATGACGATCAATGTCGGGCGTAGGGGGAGCGCCGGGCGGACCTCCCCACCACCATCCACGAAGGAGTGGCACCGATGTTCCGGAACTCGATGCGGGCGCGGGGTCGCCCAGGCCGCCCGACCATCACCACCGTCAGCCTCGCGACCGCCATCACAGTGCTGGCGGCCGGCGGGTCCACTGCCGCCGTCGCCGGTCCGCCGGCACCCGCCGCGACGCCTGTGGTCACCCGAGCCGGCCTCGACCCGGCGCTTGTCGCCGGGCGGGGCGCCGACGTGGACTTCGTCGAACAGGAGGCGGAGAACGCCCGCACCAACGGCACTGTCATCGGCCCCGACCGGTCCGCCTACACGCTGCCCGCGGAGGCGTCCGGCCGCCGGGCGGTCCGGCTCACTCCCGGCCAGTACGTCGAGTTCGTCCTGCCCAGGGCGGCCAACGGCATCACCGTGCGGTACAGCATCCCGGACGCGCCGACCGGAGGCGGGATCACAGCACCCCTGCGCGTCTCGGCGAACGGCAAACACGTGCGCGACATGACGCTGACGTCGCAGTACTCCTGGCTGTACAACCAGTACCCGTTCTCCAACGACCCCCGGGCCGGGCTGCTGCACCCGGACTGGTGGATCACCGAGTGCCAGTGCGTGCCGTCGGCCACCACCCCGTACCCGAGCATCAGCACGCCGTTCCGGCCCGCCCACTTCTACGACGAGCAGCGACTCCTGCTCGGGCGCACCTACCGGGCCGGTGACACGATCCGGCTCACCGCGCCGAGCGGCAGCGCCGCCGCCTGGACCGTCATCGACCTGCTCGACTCCGAACTGGTCGCGCCGCCCCGCGTCCGGCTGCTCGCCGCCAACGTGCTGGCCTTCGGCGCCGACCCCACCGGCCGGCGGGACTCCGCCGACGCCCTCGACCGGGCCATCGCGTTCGCCAGGCGTACCCACCTGACCGTGTACCTCCCGCCGGGCACCTACCAGGTCAACAGGCACATCGTCGTCGACGACGTCACAATCGAGGGCGCGGGCAACTGGCACACCATCATCAAGGGCCGCGAGGTGGCCCTGTCGCCGCCCGCACCGGACGGCTCTGTGCACACAGGCGTCGGGTTCTACGGCCGCGACGCCGCCGACGGTGGCAGCCGCAACGTCCACCTCTCCGGCTTCGCCATCGAGGGCGACGTACGGGAACGCATCGACACCGACCAGGTGAACGCCATCGGTGGCGCGATGAGCGACTCCACAATCGACGGGCTCTACCTGCACCACACGAAGGTGGGCATCTGGTTCGACGGGCCGATGCGCAACGTACGCGTCACCAACAACATCATCGTCGACCAGATCGCCGATGCGCTCAACTTCCACACCGGCGTGACCGACTCGCTCGTCGCGCACAACTTCGTCCGCAACACCGGCGACGACGGCCTGGCGATGTGGTCGGAGAAGACAGCCAACGCGCGGAACACGTTCGACCACAACACCGTGCAGTCCCCCACGCTCGCCAACGGCATCGCCATCTACGGCGGCACCGACACCACCGTGTCGCACAACCTCGTCGCCGACCCGGTCCGCGAGGGCAGCGCCCTCCACGTCGGCGCCCGCTTCGGCGCGGAGCCGTTCACCGGGCACCTGCGGATCACCGACAACACCACTGTCCGCGCCGGCACGTACGAGCTGAACTGGAACATCGGGCTGGGCGCCATCTGGATCTTCGCCCTGGACCGGAGCATCGACGCGCGCATCGAGGTCACCGGTGACGCGTACCTCGACAACACGTACAACGCGATCATGCTGGTGAGCGACTGGCCGGTGAAGGACCTCTACTCGATAAACGACGTACGGTTCCGCGACATCCGGGTCGACGGCACCGGCACGTCAGTGGTCAGCGCCCGCTCGGCGGGGTCGGCGTCGTTCGCCAACGTGGACGCCCGCAACGTCGGCGCGGTAGGCGTCAACAACTGCGGGTCGTTCCACTTCACAGCGGCCGGGTCGGAGTTCACCCTCACCGACCTGGGCGGCAACGACGGCGGCTGGCTCGCCCCGTGGCTGCTGCCCAACACCATCACCTGCGACGACCGGCCGCCGGTCTCGCCACCACCGCCTCCGTCGCGATGGTGAACGCGGTGGGCGGCCCGGAAGTCGGGCCGCCCACCGCACGGCTTGTCAGGCGTCAGAGCGTCCGGGCGTACGCCAGCGGCACCGTCGTCGCCTGCCCGGCCCAACTGCCGCTCAGGGTGGCGCCGGCCGCGCCCGCAGCCCCGTCCTCAGCGGGTCGCCGGACGACGACAAGCTCGACGGAGTCGGTGACGATGATCGTGCTGTCCCCGTCGACCACCCGACGGATGCCGCCGACCGGGCGCACGCTGTTGTCCCCGGCGCCGCTGGCGACCACCGTCATCGTCGGCTCGCGCACCTCGCGCCGGCCGTCGACCTCGAAATACTGCTCGGCCTGGCCGGTGCCGGCCAGGATGGCGTGGGCCAGGGCCGCAGCGTAGACCGGGTCGCCGCAGCCGTCGTACACCCAGCGCTGGCCGAGCGCCGAGTGCTCGACGGTGCCCACCAGCCAATCGTCTGCGCCGTCGACGGGCGCGGCGCGGTACGTCAGCGGCACCTGGTGCACAGGCCCGCCGGAGGCGCCGACAAGCATCGTCTCGATGCCGACCTCGCCAGCCGGATCGTCGAAGCGGTAGGCGCCCGAGCTCACCGCGTTGACCCCGGCCGGCCCCTGGTACCACTGTCGGCCCGGCAGCCAGGTCGCCAGCAGGTCCAGCTTCGAGGGGCGCAGCGTCGCCCGGTGCAGCAGTGCCATGTGCAGAGCCTAGGTCAGAGGCCCGCGCACGGGTTGCCGTCCACCGTGCAGCCCACCGGTTCCCTGGCCTTGGGTCGGCCGTCGCGGACGTCGAAACGGATCGTCCGCGAACCGCCCGCCGGCACGGCCGGCCCGCTGAAGGTGATCGCCCTGTCGTTCTGCCGCCATTCGGCGCCCTCGACGTCGTCGACGCTGCTGCCCTCGGCGAGGGTCACCACCACGGACCACTGCTCGGCCGGTGCTCGGCCCGGATTGTTCACCACCACCTCACCCGTGTAGCCGAACAACCGGCTGGAGTCGGTGTCGTAGCGGGCCGTCAGCGGCGGCGGTGGCGCGGCCGAAGGCGTACGCGAGGGTTTCGCCGTCGGGGTGCGGCTCGGGCTGGTGGTGGGCGACGCGGCGGTCCGGGACGGGCGCGCCGACGATGTCGCCCTCGGTGGTGCGGTGGACGTGGCGGTCGCGGCGCTCGGCTCCGACGTCGCGGTCGGCGATGACGAGACCGGCGCGGCGGCCTGCTTCGACCCGCCCGGCAGCGTCATCCAGGCCACCAACCCCGCCACGAGAACGACACCGACCAGGGCGGTGACCACCGTCCGACGGCGGCGGCGTGCCCGCGCTGCGCCGACCCCGCCGATCAACGGCAGTTCGGCGGTCATCCCGGCCTCGCCGCGACGCAGGTCGACCTGCTGGAACGCGAGCCAGTCCAGGATGGCCGGCAGGCGCACCGTCAACGCCTGGCGGAGTTGCTGCTCACGCGGCCCGTGCTGCTCCGCCGACCAGGAGCCGTGGGTGGGGACCTCGCGAACGCTCAGCCGGCAGCCCTGGGTGGTGGGGGTGACAACGCAGGTCAGCTCGGTGAGCCGACCTGCCTCGTCGCAGCGCAGCTCCAGCAGCTCCGGCACCTGACGTTCGATCACCTCGACCTCGACGTTGGCATCGAAGCCGGGCAGTCCGGCAGTGTGCAGCAACAGCCGGTCCGGCACTCCCTCGACCATGTCGGCCTCGGCGAACCAGCGGCCGATCAGCTCCCGATCGGTCAATGCGAGCCAGACCCGGTCGGGCGGGTGGGACAGGTCGACGTGCGCGTCGATCTCGATCACGGCGAGACTCTAACGGGTTGCCCACCGACGCGTCGGGCCCCTCCCGCCTGCTCGACGGGTCGTTCAACCCCAGCGCGTCGACAGTTGCGCCGCCGTCGCCAGCGCGGCCCGGGCACCGGCGCTGATCTCGGCGACAAGCTGCGCCGCCGGCACGTCCCGGGCCAGCGGGTGGGCCTGACCGGCCCACAGGTTGACCACCGAGGCGTCCTCGTCGCGCCGGGCCGCGGCGAGCAGCGGGCGGGTCAGGTGCAGCACCTGCGGGTAGCCGGCCGGCGCTGCCGCGTCGTGCGCACGCAGGAAGGCGTTCACCACACCCCGGGCCCGCTTGCCGGTGTACGCCCGAGTCAACGCGGTGGGTGCGGCGCTTGCCACCGCCGCGCGGTGCAGCGGCGAACTGCCCGCCTCCGGGCAGCGCAGGAACGCCGTGCCGAGTTGCGCGGCGGCGGCACCGGCGGCCAGCGCCGCCGCCAGAGCGGGGCCGTCGGCGATGCCACCGGCGGCAACAAGTGGCCTGTCGCAAACGGCGGCGGCCAGCCGCAGCAGCGGCAGCAACGCGTAGTCGTCGTCATCCGGCACGCCGCCGCGATGCCCACCGGCCTCGGTGCCCTGCACCACGACGGCGTCCACACCCAGCTCGGCGGCGGCCGTGGCGGCGTCGGGGCGGGTGACAGTTGCCCACACCTCGGTACCCCGCTCGCGTAGGGCCGCCACGGCTGCCCGGTCGGGCAGCCCGAAGACGAAGGACACCACCGGGACCGGGTCCGCGAGCAGAGCCGCCAACTTCTCCGGGTACGCGTCGTCGCCGCCCACCGGATCGCCCAGGCTCACCCCGAACCGGTCGGCCTGCGGGGCGAGCCGCCGCGCGTACCCCCGGATTGCGGACTCGTCGACGGCGTCGTCACCGGGCAGGAAGACGTTGACCCCGAACGGCCGCTCGGTACGTGCGCGGACCTCGGCGATGTCGGCGACAAGCCGTCCGGTGTCGATCATTCCGGCGGCCAGGAAGCCCAACCCGCCGGCGGCGGAGACGGCCGACACGAGGGCTGGCGTGGACGGGCCACCGGCCATCGGAGCCGCGACGATCGGCTGGCGCAGGGCGGAGAGCACTGACATCCACCCATCCTGCCGCACCGATCCGCTGGTCGTCAGCGTCGGAGGGTGTGCCGCCGCCACAGCACCGCGCCCACCGCGAGGAGCGCCAGCAGCGTCCCTCCGCCGGCCATCAGCGGCCAGAGCTGCCCCACGTCGAGGCCGCTCGCCTGCGCCGCCGGGCTGCCCGGCGTGGATGGCGGTGCCGCGGCGGCGGACTCCGCGGGTTGGGCCGTCGGGGTCGGCGTGCTGCTGGCGGGGTACCGCAGGATCGTCGGACGGGTGCCCGGCGGCTGGCTTGCGGTCTCGGAGACGGTGAGCAGGGACCGGCCGTCGCGGCTGTAGGTGATCGACTCGCCCTGTGGCTCGTCGGGCAGCGCGACGATCCGGGGGGTGCCTGTGGTCAGCGCGGCGACCACGTCGCCGTTGGACACGTCGTACTCGAAGGCGTCGGCGTAGCTGCGCAGCGCCACCCGCTGGCCGTCCGGGGCGCTCGCCCCGCCGGTGATCACGTTGCGCCCGACGAACGAGTACGGGTTGCTTGTGGTGGTGGACGGCAGGGACACCTGGCCGACCAACGCCAGCGGTGTGGTGCCGTCCGGCTTCAACGCGGTGGTCGGCGCGTACAGGTAGACGGTGCCGCTGCCGCCCTTGGTGATGACCAGCGGCCGGCCGTCCCCGTCGAGCAGCATCGCCTCCGCGTCGTGCGGGCGGTCCGGGTACGTCATCCGGTACAACACCGGTTGATCGGCGCCCGGAGCGAGCCGCCACAGCCCGATCGTCTCCCGGGTGCGGTCGTTGTCACCGATGTCGGCGACCCAGATGGTGCCGTCCCGACCGATCGCCAGGTCCTCGGTGTCCCGGGGCCGGGTGGGGTAGCTGACCGTCCGCTGCACCGCGCATCGTTCGTCGAGGAAGAAGATCCGTCGGCGGGCCTCGTTCTCGGCGCCGTCGTTCACCACCACGTACCCGTCGTCGGTGGCGACCATCCCGGAGATCTCGGTGAGCCGGTCGTCGCGGATCTGGCACACCGACGCGCCGGTCGCCGCGCCAGCCGCACCCGGCGTCAGCAGCACCGCCGGTGGGACCACGCCGGTGAGCAGAGCCGCCAGCACCGCCCCAATGCGGGCACGCCGCCCCCAGCTCAACCACCCGCGTACCCGCATCGCCCGCCCTCCTCGTCGCAGCCGTGATCCGACCACCTGCCCATCCTTGCTGATCACGACCACCTGCGACGGCCATCGGGGCGCACGCCACACCCCATGTCGACGTACTGTCGCTCCGCCCGGTCGCGGATTCGGGGCGCCACGCACCGCCCCTGGTGGGCCGTCCCAGATGATGGCGCGCCGCCGTTTCGTCGTACCCGTAGTCCATGATCGTGTCGTCGCAACGCCGCCGGGCATCGGCGGGCGTGCGCATCATCCTGAGTTTGTCGATGGCGGGAGGGCGGGACGTGACGGACGCCGACGGAGCCGGCTTGCGGCGGCGCAGCGTGCTGGCGGTGGTGCCGCCCGCGCGGCCCCGCAAGCTGGCGAAGGTGCCCTTCGTCGAGCTGGCCGACGGGCGGTTGCAGGGCGTCGTCTCCAGCGGGTCGGACATCGAGCGGGTCTACGTCTCGTCGATCTCCGCCGGCACCCACGCCTACCAGTGCAGCACCAACAACAACCGACCCTGCGGCGGCCTGCGCGGCGCACCGTGCAAGCACCTGCACGCGCTCACCGACGAGGCGCTCCTCCAGTACGGCGCCGACCGGGTCGCCCGCTACCTGCGGGTCGACATCGGCGACGGGGTGGCCGGCGGCGCGGACCTGCTGGCCCGACTCGACGGCCAGCCCGAGCCGGCCTCGGCGGCGATGGTGTTCAGTCGCTTCCTGCGTCACCTGTCGTACCTGGAGCTGCCGGGCAGCACGAGCGCGCTTCCCGAGCTCCAGTGGTTCCCGGGCACCGGGGCGACCCGCTGATGCGCGGCACGCACCTCGCGCAGCTCCGCGAGGTTCCGGTCGGGTTGGCCGACACGCTCGACGTGGTCGCCGGCTTCGACGACGCCCTCACCAACGGCTTCGGCCGGGTCGGCGAGCGGGACGGGGCAGCACTGGCCGCGTTCGCCCACGCGTTCGTCGGCACGCCGCTGGCCGACCCGGTCGCCGCCGCTGTCGCCGCGATCACCGCCGGGTCGGTCAGGCCGGAGCACCTCGGCGCGCTCGCCGGGGCACGCTCGGCGCTGCTCGGCGCGGCACACGACGCACTGCTGACGCAGTTCGACACTGCGGCGACCCGGGCACGGTCACCATGGACGGCTCCGACGGTCCAAGCCGCCGAGGCGTTGCCCGCCCTCGCGGGTGCGCGGGCGTGGTGGCACGAGGTGGCGGTCGCCGGCTGGCGCGGTGTCGACCACGAACTGCTGTCCTCTGCCGCCTCGACCGTCGAGGCCGCCCTTGCCGTGCCGGCGCTCCGTCGGCTCGCGGTGCTGCTCGACGGCCTGGCCGCCGAGCTGCGGGCCTGCGTGCCGATCGCCACGATGGCGGAGGTGCCGGCACAGCGCTGGGCCGATCTCTGGGCCCGGGGCGTGCTCCTCACCGAGGGCACCCAGGTCACCGACGAGGCACCACGGGTCTCCGGGCGACTGCTGCCGCTCGGCGTGGACCTGCACGTCCACGACACGGCAGTGCAGGTGCAACTGCACGCCGTTCTGGAGCCGACTGACGGCGGGCAGCCTCTGCTGGTCCGCACGGCGGTCGCCGCCGCGAAGGTGGCCACAATCGTCGGTCCGGCAGTCTGGCGGTTGCTGTCGACGCATCCGACGCTGCTCACGGCGCTGGCCGAGCAGCGGGCACTGACAGTCACCGAGCTGCCGCTGCACGGCGGCGACCTGGGCTGGGCCGACGAACGGGTCCGACTCGACGAGCCTGCGGACCCGTTCGCCACTGCCCGGGTGCTGCTGCCCGCGGCCGTCGCGGCGGCGACCGCCCCACTGGACAGACACCCGACAGCCATCGGCGAGCCCGTCCTCATCGAGGGCACCCCGCTCCGCGACGAGGACGGGACGCTCGCCGTCGAGGTGGACGGCGAACGGGTCGTCCTGGCCGTCGACCGGTTACCGGCCGCCGGTCCCCTCACGGCAGAGCTGGTGGCCGCCTCGTCCGCCTGCCTGGGCCTGCTGCGCTGGGACGACTGCCGGTGGCAGCTCCAACCATTGGCGGTACGCGCCACTGTCAAGCGGCGGACGGTGCAGGCGCACAACGGCGACTGGGCGTGCGGCGTCACCGATCCGAAGATCGCCAAGGAGGAGGCCAGGGCAGGCGATGCCGTGGCCGTGTTGCGCGAACGCGCGGGACGGTTGCTGCGCCGATGACCGAGCCCACCACCACCGCCGCGTCCGCCGACGCCAACCGCCGCCAGGTCCTCTACTGGAGGCTGCTGTCACGCCTCTTCGACCGCGACGAGCAACCCAACCTGGAGTCGGCAAGCGTCGCACTTGTCGACGATCTCGGGCTGCCCGCCGCCCTGCTGGACCCGGCGGTCTCGGTGGACACCATCGTGCAGCGCTTCCCGGCGCTCGCGGCCGAGCTGCGCGGGCTGCTCACCTCCGACGAGGAGTCCGCCGCCGGCAGCTCTGCTGCCGACGCCCCTGGTGCCGGTCCTGGTGCCAGTCCTGGTGCCGGTCCTGGTGCCGACAGCTCTGCCGACGACGGCCCAGTTGCCGGCGCGATCTACCGGCCGGGCGAGGCCGAGGTGCGCCGGGCCGCGCTCGTGTCGAAGGTACTGCTCAACGTGTTCGCCACCGGCTCCGGTCCGGTAAGCGCCACCCAGCTGGCCCGCTGGCAGTCCGACGCCGGCTGGTTCGAGCAGGCCCTCGGAAGCGAGCCCGGCGACCTGCGCCGCGAAGGCAGTGGGCTGGGTGCCACCCTCGCGGGGCTGGAGGGTGACCTGGTCCGGCGGATGCACCTGCGGGAGGTGCTCGCCGACCCGGCGCTGGCCAAGGCGTTGACACCGAGCATGTCACTGATCGAGCAGTTGCTGCGGGACAAGGCCAACCTCTCCGGGGTGGCGCTGGCCAACGCCAAGGCGTTGATCCGGCGTTTCGTCGACGAGGTCGCCGAGGTGCTGCGTACGCAGGTGCAGCAGACCAGCGTGGGCGAATTGGACCGGTCGGTGCCGCCCAAGCGGGTGTTCCGCAACCTTGACCTCGACCGGACCATCTGGCAGAACCTGACCAACTGGAGCCCGGAGGACGAGCGGCTCTACGTCGACCGGCTCTACTACCGGCAGACCGCCCGGCGTACGACGCCGGCCCGGCTCATCGTCGTCGTCGACCAGTCCGGCTCCATGGTCGACTCGATGGTCAACTGCACGATCCTCGCGTCGATCTTCGCCGGGTTGCCGAAGGTCGACGTGCACCTGGTCGCGTACGACACCCGGGCACTTGACCTCACGCCGTGGGTGCACGACCCGTTCGAGGTGTTGCTGCGTACCCAGTTGGGCGGCGGCACCGACGGCACGGCAGCGCTGGCGCTGGCCCGGCCGAAGATCGCCGAGCCGAAGAACACAGTGCTGGTGTGGATCTCCGACTTCTACGAGGTCAACAACCAGGCGGTCTTCGACGGTCTACAGGCCGTCCACCGCTCCGGTGCACGGGTCATCCCGGTCGGCTCGGTAAGCAGTTCCGGGCAGCAGAGCGTCAACCCCTGGTTCCGGCAACGCCTCAAGGACCAGGGCACCCCGGTCATCTCCGGGCACATCCGCAAACTCGTCGTCGAGCTGAAGAACTTCCTCACCTAGGAGACCAACCCCCTCATGTCCGAGATGCTGCGCGCCCCCGCCGAGGTCACGTACGCCGACGAGCTGGATTTCCTCGAGTCGGTCGACACCGGCCCGAAGCCGTTCTCCTGGCGGCTGAGCCCACGCATGGTCCGTCTGTTCATCCTTGGCTCGGAGCGGGCCGACGGCCTGTCCCGGGAGATCCCGCAAAAGTGGTTCGGCGACCGCAGCTTCGTCGAACGGGCCATCGTCACACTGGCCTCGGATCGCGGCCTGCTGCTGATCGGTGACCCCGGCACCGGCAAGAGCTGGTTGGCCGAGTTGCTGGCCGCCGCGATCTGCCGCAACTCGACACTTGTCGTGCAGGGCACCGCCGGCACCACGGAGGACCACATCAAATACTCGTGGAACGTCTCCATGGTGATCGCCAAGGGACAGTCCCGGGACTCGATGATCCCGTCGCCGATCATGACGGCGATGGAGCAGGGTGTGGTCGGCCGCTTCGAGGAGCTGACCCGTTCCACAAGCGACGTGCAGGACGCGTTGATCTCGATCCTGTCCGAGAAGTACGTGGCCATCCCCGAGTTGGACCACGACAACATCGTCTTCGCCCAGCCCGGCTTCTCGATCATCGCGACCGCGAACAGCCGCGACAGAGGTGTCAACGACCTCTCCTCCGCGCTCAAGCGGCGGTTCAACTTCGTCCGGATCCCAGTGGTGACGAACAAGCGCAGCGAGGCCGAGATCGTCCGCTTCCGCACCGAGGAGCTGCTGCGCCGGCACCGCATCGAGCTGGACGTGCCGCCCACACTGCTCGACATCCTGCTGCAGAGCTTCGCCGACCTGCGGGCCGGTGCCGCCGCCGCGACAAGCGACGACGAAAAGCTGGAGTCGGCGCTGTCCACCGCCGAGCAGATCGGCGTACTGGAGGACGCCATCCTGCACAGCCAGTTCTTCGGCGACCGTACGCTGCGGGCTGCCACGATCGCCGGCTCCCTGGTCGGCTCGCTGGCCCGGCGCAGCCCGGAGGACCTGGCGATCCTCAACAAGTACCTGCACGGCGTGGTGGAGCCGCGCGCGCGTAAGGACGCCGACGGGTGGGCGGGCTTCCTCGACGGCGGTCGCCAGGCGATCGCGTCCCTGTCGTGACCGCACCGACCGTCGCCGGCACGTTCGGCGCGCTGCGCGAGCAGCTCACCGACGCGGCATCCGCGTTCGCGGGCTCCCCCGACGCGCTCGGTGCGATCCTCGCGGGCATCGTCGACGACGTCGACCGCGCCCTCGGCGAGCGGTTGGAGATCTTCCCGGTCTGCCACCACTCACCGGCGTCCGCGCTTGCCATGGTGCGCCGACTGCGGGCCAAGCAACCCCGGGTGATCTACCTGGAGCTGTGCGAGGATCTCCAGCCACTGCTCGGCGAGCTGCGCAACTGCCGTCTGCCGGTGGCGGTGCAGGCATTCGCGTCGGAGCTGTCCGGTTTCCCCGCAGACTGGGGGCCGCTAAGTGTGGTCGCGCCCGTCACGGAGGCGTCGGCGGAATACCAGGCCATCGCGTACGCGCTGGAGACCCCGGGCGTGGAGCTGGTGCTTGTGGACCGCTCCACCGACCACGTCTTCCAGTGGTCGCCGCGCCCGGATCCGACCGCCGAGGGCGGCGACACCGTGCCGGCCGCGCAGACCGGCGAAGAGTCCGGGTTGCACGGCGACGCCGTCGGGGTGGAGATCGGTGACCTGCGGCCCCGATTCGCGGAGCTGGAGGCGTACCTGCTGCACCACGGCAAGGTGCGGCACTGGTCGGAGTGGTGGGACCAGTACGTCGAAGGCCCGCTGGCCGACGCCGACTACGACACCTACCGACAGGTGATGGTGCTGATCGGCAGCCTGTTCCGGCGGCTGCGCCCGACCGGCACGGACCGGCTGGACCGTGACGAGGACCGCGAGCGGTACATGTGGACGCGGATGCGCCAGCACCTGGCCGCCTCCGGCGTCGATCCCTCCGAGTGTCTCTACGTCTGCGGCGCCTTCCACGCCGCAAGCCGGGTCGAGCAGTTCGGGCTGGACTCCGTCGCCGCCGATTTCACCATCACCCCGCGCACCGACACCCGCTGGCGGTACGGGCTGATCCCGTCCAGTCACTCCGCTATCGAGGCGCAGTTCGGCCTGGCGCCCGGCTCGGTGTCGATCGCCGCAGCGACGTGGACGAAGGCGGTGAGCCGTCACCGGCTGTCCCCGTACCGGCTGGAGGGTCAACGCACCACGGCGACCCGGGGCCGGCGGGGCCGCGCCCCGGCGGCGCCCTCCCCCGTCGACGGTCCGGTCAGCGACGTACTCACCGGTTTTCTCTCCGCCCCGCCGGCCCTGGACGGCCTCGACGAGGCGGAGCTGCGCGGCTGGTGCGTCGACATCGTCCGGCTGGCCCGCCGCAACGGGTACCTGGCCAGCACCGCCGACGCGATAGCCGTCTTCGAGACCTCGGTCCTGCTTGCCGGTCTGCGCAATCGGGCCCGACCCACCCCGTACGACTTCGCCGACGCGGCGGTCACCTGCATCGAGAAGGACGTGGTACCCGGCCGTCGCGACGTGCGGCGGCTCTGCGAGATCCTGTTGGGCGGCGACCGGGTCGGTCAGGTCGGCTACGACGCCCTCCCGCCCCTGGCCCGCGACGTCCTCGACAGGCTCCAGCCGCTCGGCCTGGCACTGGAGAAACGGTCCGTCCAACGGGCTCTGCTGGACCTGGCCGGTCACCCGGAGCTGGCCCCCTGCTCGGACCTGCTGTGGATCCTTCGGCACCTGCTACCGCCGGCCGCGGTACGCCCGATCATGGGTGAGCGCCGGCTCGGGCACCGTTCGATCCAGGAGAGCTGGGACCTGGCACTCGGCCACCACCAGCGCGCGCTCATCGAGCTGGGCTACGAAGGTGTGACAGTCGAGCAGGTCCTGGAGCAGCGGCTGCGCCGGGCGGTACGCGGCCCCGACGCCACCGCCTCAGGTGCGCTCGCCGCCGTGGAGGACGCCATCCGGCTGCTCGGCAGCCCCCGCCTGGTCGACGAGTTGGGCGCGCGGGCGGTGGACCTGCTCGCCGCCGAGCGCACCGTCGACGGCGCCCCGGACGTGCTGCGGCGTATCCGTCGACTGTTGGCTCACTACCGGGCCACCACGGCGAGCCTGCCGGCCTGGTGCGAGGCGTTCGTCACCACCGGGTACGCGCACTACTGCACCCTGCTGCCGACCGCCGT
This sequence comes from Micromonospora sp. DT68, assembly GCF_049847245.1. Taxonomy (NCBI): domain Bacteria; kingdom Bacillati; phylum Actinomycetota; class Actinomycetes; order Micromonosporales; family Micromonosporaceae; genus Micromonospora; species Micromonospora sp. DT68. The sequence continues at coordinate 343,894 of NZ_JBNCNZ010000007.1, read as the reverse complement.
GACAGCGGAGGAGACGGAGGTCCGGCAGGTCGCCGCGATGCTCGGCTTCCTGTTCTCCATGGAGGGCCTGGCCCTGTCACTGGGCTGTGATCGGCACCAGTTGGAGTTGGCGGTCGCACAGTCACATCCGACGGCTCCGGCGAAGGTCGCCCTGCTCTGGGCGGGTCAGCACCAGCTCGGCCAGCTGCCGCTCGCCGAGCTGCGGGTCCGGTGCGCCGAGCTGCTGGCCAATCCGCTGGTGGTCCCCGCCTTCCCGCAGTACCTTGCCGGGCTCGTGCACGCGCTGGAGCCGGTGCCCGGGTTGGCGCCGTTCGTCGTCGAGACGATGTCCACCGCCTTCGCCCAACTGCCCGACCCGGTGCTGCTGCCCTGGCTGCCCACCCTCATCACCACACTGCGGGACCAGGGGCCGGAACTGGTCCCGTTGCTGGTCCGCGAGGCGGGGCGCATCTTCCCGGGGGCGCTGCCGGAGCTGGATGCCTGGGTGCCGCCGTGGCTGGCGCCTCCGACCCCCACGGGCGCGGTCGCCGCTGCCGCGCCACAGCCTCTGGTAGGCGCCCTGCTGGCCGCCCATCCCGAGACCGCCGAGGCCGTGAGCGCGCTCCTGGCACAGCGTGGGCGTGGGCGCCCCGCGATGTGATCTCCGGGCATGCGCTCGGCGGCGCCGGGTAGGCAGCGGCCCGGCGTCCTGTCGACACCCGCCGGGCAGGAGGCTCCGATGAGCACGTACCGGGATGAACAGGACGCGGCGTTTCCTCCCCCAGAGGCGGATGCGCTTGAGCAACGGCAGAACGCCGTCGACTACGGGCCGCCGGACCGGGTGTCTGGTGACATCGACCCGGAGGCGTCCGAGGCGGATCTGGCCGAGCAGGGCGCCCTGCCGGCGGGAACGCTTGAGGAGGTCACGACCCTTCCGGCCGACGCCAACCCGGCGGACGCCCTCGAACAGCGCCAGGAGATCCCCACCCGCGACGAGGGCCGCCGGACCTGACCGAGACCCAGCCAGCCGGGCCGGGCCCGGCCCCTCCCCGACGCGGTGATGTCTGTGAGTCATTTTGATGACTCACAGACATCACGCGGACGGCGGCGGCAACCGACCGCCCGGCCGGCTCGGACTCACAGGCCTCACGCTCGCGCCGCACGACGGCGGCACAGCGGGCGGTTCAGCCGGCGACGACCTGCCAGAGCAGGAACGCGTTCAGCGCGACCACCAGCAGGGCCACGAGCGATGCGGCGGCGGTGGTGAGGGGGTGGTTGACCAGGTTGCCCATGAGGTCGCGCCGGCGTGTGAAGGCGACCACCGGGATCAGCGCGAACGGGATGCCGAAGCTCAGGATGACCTGCGACAGCACGAGAGCGCGGGTGGGGTCGAGGCCGATGGCGAGCACTGCCAGCGCGGGCAGCAGGGTCACGAGTCGGCGCAGCAGCAGCGGGATCCGTCGGCGCAGGAAGCCCTGCATGATCACTTCGCCGGCGTAGGTGCCGACGCTTGTGGAGGCGAGGCCGGAGACCAGCAGGGCGATGGCGAAGCCGAACGCGGCGGCGGTGCCGATGGTCTCGCCGAGACCGCCATGCACGCCTTCCAGGCTGTCGGCGCCGGCCGGGCCGCCGCCGCGGAAGCTGGCCGCGGCGATCAGCAGCATGGCGAGGTTGACCGCGCCGGCCGCCGTGAGGGCGAGCAGCACGTCGGTCCGCTGGCCACGGAACAGCGTACGGCGCTCGGTGTCGTCGGCGGCGGGGATGCGGTCCCGGGTCAGAGCCGAGTGGACGTAGATGACGTGCGGCATGACTGTGGCGCCGAGGATGCCGGCGGCCAGCAGGACGCTGTCCGTGCCCTGGAGCCGAGGCACCAGGCCGGCCACGGCGGAGCCCGGGTCGGAGCCGGCGGCGAGCAGGTTGGCCGCGAAGGCCAGGACGATGATGCCGAGCCCGATCGCGATGGCGATCTCGAAGGCGCGGAAGCCCCGCGAGCGCAGGGCGAGCACGGCGAACGCGCAGGTGCCGATGATGATGCCACCGGGCAGCAGTGGGATGCCGAAGAGCAGGTACAGGGCGACCGCGCCACCGATCACCTCGGCCAGGTCGGTGGCCATCGCCACCAGCTCGGCCTGCACCCACATCACCCGGTTCAGCGGTCGGGGCAGGCGTTCCCGGCACAGCTCGGGAAGGCTGCGACCAGTGGCCAGGCCCAGCTTGGCGGTGAGCGTCTGCACCAGCATGGCCATCAGGTTGGCCACCACCACGACCCAGACCAGCAGGTAGCCGTAGCGGGCGCCGGCGGCGGAGTTGGTGGCGAAGTTGCCCGGGTCGACGTAGGCGACGGCGGCGACGAACGCCGGACCGAGCAGGATCAGCCGCCCCCGTATCCGGCCCCGGGCGCGGGCGATCTGCAACGGCGTCGCCGTCGTCGCCCTGACTTCGTTGGTGACCACCGAACACCTCCTGTCTTCGTGGGATCGCGTGCCCGTTCCCTTCCCGGCCGCTTGGCCCTTCGGTGCCAACGTGTGGCCCGGACGTGCCACACCGGATCGGGTGGGATCGGCGGCGACTCGCCGCGATGCCCTTGACAGCGCTGCGCCATCCGCCGAAGCTGTCTATTAGTCCTACTGTCGTAGGACAATAGAAGGGATCATCCCGAGTGATCGAGTTCGTGCTGGACAGCCGGTCGAAGGTGAACACCTACATGCAGCTCGTGCAGCAGGTGAAACAGGCGCTGCGGGTCGGCCTGCTGTCGCCGGGAGATCAGCTGCCAAAGGTGCGGGACGTCGCGCAGTCCCTGGCGATCAACCCGAACACGGTGCTCAAGGCGTACCGGGAGTTGGAGATCGAGGGTCTGGTCGGCGGCCGACCAGGGGTGGGCACGTTCGTCCAGCGCACCCTGGCCGGCGCCTCCCTGCCCAACCAGGCCGAGCTGCGCGACGACCTGGTCGCCTGGCTGCACCGGGCGCAGGCCGCCGGCCTCACGGCCGAGGACGTCATCGCCCTGGTGGAGACCACGCTGCGCGCCACCCTCGCCGACGACGCCCCGCAGAAGGAACCCGCATAGCGGAACGAGAGGACAGAGATGGACATGGTCTTGGAGGCCGACCGGCTGGGCAAGCGGTACGGCGGCACGTGGGCGTTGCGGGACTGCTCGCTGCACCTGCCCGCCGGCCGGATCGCCGCGCTGGTCGGGCCCAACGGCGCCGGTAAGAGCACACTGCTGCACCTGGCGGTCGGGCTGCTCAAGCCCGACGCGGGCGCGGTGCGGGTGTTCGGCCGGTCGCCGTACGGCGACACGGAAGGACTGGCGGACATCGGGTTCGTCGCCCAGGACACCCCGTTGTACCGGGACTTCACCGCCGCCGAGCTGGTCACGGCCGGCGGCAAGCTGAACCGGCGGTGGGACGCCGCGCTGGCCCGTACCCGGCTGGCACAGCTCGGGATACCGCCCGACAGGCCGGTCGGCAAACTCTCCGGCGGGCAGCGAGCCCAGGTGGCCCTCGCGCTGGCGCTGGCCAAGCAGCCTCGGCTGCTGCTGCTCGACGAGCCCGTGGCCAGCCTCGACCCGCTGGCCCGGCGGGAGTTCCTCCAGTCGCTGATGGGCAGCGTGGCAGACGCCGGGACCACCGTTCTGCTCTCCTCGCACCTACTGGCCGACCTGGAACGCGTCTGCGACTACCTGATCGTGCTCAACGCCGCCCAGGTGCAGCTCGCCGGCGGTGTCGACGATCTGGTGGCCGAGCACCGTCAATTGGTCGGCCCACGGCACGATGGCGGCCCGATCGGGGGCGTCGCCGCCATCGTCCGGGCCAGCCACACCGACCGACAGTCCACGTTGCTGGTCCGCACCGACGGCCCGATCACCGATCCCTCCTGGACGGTGCGCGAGGTCAGCCTGGAGGACGTCGTCCTGGCCCACCTGGCCGACGGCGCCACCCGGACGAGCCACAGCGAGTGGGGAGTGCCGGCATGATCTGGTTGACCTGGCGGCAACACCGCAAGCAGGCGCTCTACACCTTGCTGGGGTTCGTGGTGCTGGCCGCGGCCCTGGTGCCCATCGGCCTGTCGATGCGGAGCACCTTCGCCGACCTCGGCCTGGCCGACTGCGTACGTCAGCTCAACGACGCGAACGTCGCCCAGGCGACGCGAGAGACCTGCGAGGCGTCCTTCCACCGCTTCAGCAACAGGTACGGCAGCCTCAACCTGGTGGCCGTCCTGCTGATCACCCTGCCCGTACTGGTCGGCCTGTTCTGGGGCGCCCCGCTCGTCGCACGCGAGGTGGAGCAGGGCACCCACCGGTTCGTCTGGACCCAGGGCGTCGGCCGTACCCACTGGGCGCTGGTGAAGTTCGGGCTGGTCGGCGCCGCGGTGCTGCTCCTCGCGATCGGCTACGGGCTGGGCATGTCGTGGTGGGTCGCACCGCTGACCGAAGCCGCCCGGGAGGGTCGACTCGGGCTGATCGTCTTCGACCTGCAGGGCATCGTCCCGATCGGATACACCCTGTTCGCGGTGGCGCTCGGCATCTTCGCCGGCACCGCGTCGAAGCGGGTGCTTCCGGCCATGGGCATCACCCTGGCCGGCTTCATCGGGGTACGAGCGGCGGTGGAACTGCTGGCCCGCCCGCACTACCAGCCGGCCCGCACGCAGACCTTTCCGATCGAGGGTGTCGGGGCGCCGGAGGGCGACCGTGGTGACTGGATCCTCTCCCTCGGGATCCGGAACGCCGATGGGACGATGGTGGCGGAGGATACGCGGATCCAGTGCCCATCGGGCGGCAGCGGCCCGGACGGCCGAGCCTGCGGCGCCGAACTGGGCCTCCAGCCCGGGGCGTACAACTGGCAGCTCTACCAGCCGGCGGACCGATTCTGGCTGTTCCAGGGCATCGAGACGGGCATCTTCGTCGCTCTCGCCCTGATCCTGCTCTATCTCGCGGTGCGCCGGATCCGCCGGATCGCGTAGCCGGGCGACGGGCCACCGACATGACCCGGCCCACGGAGTCGGATTCCAGGCCGGTCGCCAACGCGACTGAACGCGTCTGTCCGATCTCGATCAGTGCTCCGATGTGGACCGTGAGCCCGCGTCCGGCGGGCCGCAGGGATGGGAGCGCACGCGTGAAGTCCAGAATCCTCAGTCGGGTCGCCGCGTCGGCCGTGGCGCTCGCCTGCGCCATGGCCGGTGCGGTGGCGCTACCGGCCGCCCCGGCCGCCGCCAGTCCGATCCGCAACGCCACCGCCTGGTCAGTGCTGCTGTGCAAGTTCAGCGACAAGCCGGCCGAGCCGCGAACGCCGACGCACTTCGCCAACTTCCTCACCGCCGCCGGGATCGGCACCGGCGGGGTGGCGGACTACCTGGCCGACCAGTCCGGCGGACGGGTATCGCTGGCCGGGTCGGTCGTCCGAGGCTGGTACACCATGCCGTACACGCTGGCGCAGTTCCAGTCGATCAACCGGGGCACCCGGATCCAGCGCTGCGTGGACACCGCGGCGACCGCCGGCTACACGGTTCCGGCCGGCAACCGGATCGCGGTCATGCTCAACGACTGGGTGGATTCGGGTGCGTCCGGCGGGCGGGTGCTGCTCGACCCGGGCGCCTGGAACGTCGGCTTCGCCGCGCACGAGATGCTGCACGGCTACAACCTGGGGCACTCGTTCTCCAACGACACCACCTACCAGAACGCGTCCTGGTCCCAGCCGGGCGAGTACGACGACCCGTGGGACGAGATGAGCGCCATGCACATCTTCGCGTTCACCACCGCGAACTACGGCACCAGCGCCGTCGGACTCAACGGACCCAACCGCGACGAGTTGGGCTGGCTGCCCAAGAACCGGATCTTCACCATGGCCGCCGACGGGGTCGGCTCGCGTACCCTCACCATGGCACCGCTGGAGGCGCCCGGCGCGACCGGCCCACAGTTGATCCGCATCCCGTTCGACCCGGCCGACCTCTTCCACTACTACACCGTCGAGTTCCGCCGCAAGACCGGCTGGAGCGCCGGCATCCCCGCCGACACCGTGCTGCTGCACGAGGTCCGCGACGGCACCCCCACCCTGCTCCGCACCGGCCCGGGCGGCGGGCCGGCCCAGTCGCTCAACGCCAACGGCGTCCAGATCGGCGTGAACTGGATCTCCGGCAACGCCGCATCGGTGACCGTGACCACCGATGTGGTCAACCGCTGCCTGCAGGGGTACGTCTGGCGCGAGGCCCGCCCCGGCGACCTGGTCTGCGTCACGGGCACCACCCGGAGCCAGGTGTGGGCGGACAACGCCTCGGCGGCCAGTCGCTGGGTGAACGGCCCGTACGGGCCGCACACCTGCGTCGCCGGCTACGTGTGGCGCGAGGCGTACGCCGGGGACGACGTCTGCGTAACCGGCACGCAGCGCAGCCAGGCCGCCGCCGACAACGCCGCCGCCGCGTCGCGGCGTAACCCGGCCCGACTGGTGGCCGGCCCGAACACCTGCGTCAGCGGGTACGTCTGGCGCGACGCCGACCAGTCCGACTACGTCTGCGTGACGGGGGCGACGCGTACCCAGGTGCTCGCCGACAACGCCTCGGCGGCGAGCCGCTGGATCAGCGGCCCGTACGGGCCGCACACCTGCGTCGCCGGCTACGTGTGGCGCGAGGCGTTCATCGGCGACGACGTCTGCGTAACCGGCACCCAGCGCAGCCAGGCCGCCGCCGACAACGCCGCCGCCGCGTCGCGGGTGTTGCGTCCCGGGGGCTGACCGACGCGCCCCCGGTGGCCGGGCCCACCGGGGGCGCACCCGCCCACTACTCAGCCGGCCGGCCGCCGGTAACGGGCGACCGAGAGTGGGAGGAACACGGCGACCAGCACTATCGGCCAGGCCACGGCCAACCAGGGGTAGTGCTGCGCCGCCCAGGAGTCGCCGCCCCAGCCGGGGTTGCCGAACATCTCGCGGGCGGCCCCGACAGTCGCCGAAAGCGGGTTCCACTCGGCCACCGCGCCGAGCCAGGCCGGCATGGTGGCCGGTGCGACGAACGCGTTGGAGAGGAAGCCGAGCGGGAACTCCAGGGTCTGCACGGCGACCACGGCCGACTGACCGCGGGTGACCAGGCCGAGGAAGATGCCGACCCAGACCAGGGCGAACCGCAACAGCAGGATCAACCCCACCGCGCCCAGCGTGGCGCCCGTCCCGCCGTGCGCCCGCCAGCCCACCGCGAGGCCCGTGACCAGCAGCACCGCCAGGGTGACCACGGCGAACAGCATGTCGGTCACGGCTCTGGCGACGAGGGGGGCAAGTGGTGCGACAGGCATCGAACGAAGCCGGTCGGTCACCCCGCGCTCCAGGTCCTCGGCGACGGCGATCGTGGTGAGACTGATGCCGAACACCATGGTCATCACGAACATGCCGGGCATCAGGAACTCCCGGTAGCTGCCACCGCCGGGCACCTGCAACGCCCCGCCGAACAGGTACGCGAACATCAGCACGATCAGGATGTTGAAACCGAGCGAAGCGACCAACGGGCTTGGATCGCGGCGCCACCGGGCCAGGCCGCGCCAGACGAGCGTGCCGCTGTCGGCCAGCGGAGCGGGTCGGCCTGGCGTCAGGTCCACCGTCGAGGGCAGGGTCACGCTCACGCTGCCACCTCCTCGGCGACACCGCGTCCGGTGAGGCGCAGAAACACGTCGTCCAGGGTGGGACGACGAAGGGCGCGGCGTCGAGCGCCCGCAGCACCTCCACGAGGGCACCGGGTCGATGCCCGCGTGGACCAGCTCCCGGATCGAAGCCCACACCTCGTTACGGCCCCGTGGGTCCAGCCCGGTCGTGGGCTCGTCGAGGAAGAGCACGGCAGGCGCCAGGACCATGCCGGCGGCCAGGTCGAGGCGACGACGCATGCCTCCGGAGTACGTGGTTACCGGTCGCTCGCCGACGTCGGCGAGGGGGAACCGCTCCAACAGCTCGTCGGCACGCTGGCCGGCTCGGCGGCGACCGAGCTGGAACAGCCGGCCGAAGAGCACGAGGTTCTGCCGGCCACTGAGCGCCTCGTCGAGCGCAGGGTGCTGCCCCACCAGGCCGATCCGGCAGCGCACCTGGTCGGGCTGGCGGGTCACGTCGAAGCCGGCAACCTCGGCCCGCCCTCCGTCCAGTCGCAGCAGGGTGGACAGGATCCGTACCGACGTGGTTTTGCCGGCCCCGTTCGGGCCGAGCAGGCCACACACCGTCCCGGCGTCCACCCGCAGGTCGAAGCCGTCCAGGGCGTACCGGTCCCGATACCGCTTCCGTAGCCCCTCGGCGACTATCGCCACACCGCTCGTTGTCACATCCATCCCCTTCCGACGCATCGAAGGCGCCTACCGTACAACATACGGTAGGAGATACGGGACCAGTTGATCGAGTACCTTCGGCGGCATGACGATCTCGTTGGACGGTCGGCGTTTCGCCGCCGAGGCAGATGTGGTGGCCGGCGAGGTGGGAACGGAGACGGTCTTCGCGTACCACGAGCGGGCCGGCGAGGTCTGGGCCGAGTACGCCGGGGGGTCGATCCGTCGCGGCTACCTCGTCGGCACCCGCGAGGGCGACCGGCTGGACTTCCGCTACGTCCAACTCAACGCCGAGGGGCAGACGTCGTCGGGGCACTGCGTCTCCGAGGTGACGGTGCTTGCCGACGGCCGGCTGCGGCTGGACGAGACCTGGTCCTGGGAGTCCCGGCCGGGCAGCGGCACGAGCGTGGTGCAGGAACTGCCCGCGCCTCGGCAGTAGGAGCGACAGCACCGGGCCAGGGCACCTACGCCGAGTCGGCGCACCCCAGCTGGCCGGCGACGCCGACGTTGAGTGGGTCGGCCAGCAGCTTGTCGAAGGCCAGTTCGGCGGCGCCGATCAGGACGGCGTTCTCGTCGAGGGCCGCCGGTTGCAGCCGCAGGTGCTCACGGGAGATCGGCAGCGGCATGGTGTCCAGCCGCCGACGGACGACGTCCGCGCCGGCGATGAAGACGTCGCGCAGCGAGCCGCCGAACACGACGGCATCCGGGTTGACGACGTTCACCAGGTTGCCCACGCCGAAGCCGAGCCAGTCGGCGACCTGCTCGACGGCCTCCCTCGCCCTCGGGTCGCCGTCTGCTGCCGCGGCCAGCACCTCGGTCACGGCGGCGCGGTCACCGGCGTCCCGGCCGGCGTGGCGCAGCAGGGCGGCCTCGCCGACCTCGGTCTCCCAACAGCCGCGCGAGCCGCAGCCGCAGGGCAGTCCGTTCGGGTTGACCACCATGTGGCCGACCTTGCCGCTGTGGCCCTGGTGGCCCATCACCAGCCGTCCGGCGACGATGATGCCGGCGCTGATGCCCACGTCGCCGTGCAGGTAGATGAGGTCGTCGACGTCCGCTGCCACGCCTCGGATGTGCTCGGCGAGGCCGGCGATGTCGGCCAGGTCACCGGTCACGAAACCCGGGCCGGGCCCGAACTCGGCGTCGAGGGCGGCACCCAGACTCTCGTCGACGCTTGCGATCCGAATGCGGCCGTCCGGATCGCGGGTGGTGTCGGTGACGGCGACCGCGCCGCCGACGAGCAGTGTGTCGGGTGCGACGGCGCGTTCCATGTCGCGGACGAGGTCGGCCAGGGGGCCGACGGCGTCGATCGCCGACATGCCTCCGGGTCGGACGACCTCCCGCAGGTCGAGGATGCGCCCGCCCAGGCCGACCCGTGCGGCACGCAGCCGGTCCGCGTCGATGCTCAACGCGTTTGCGTAGACGCGGTCGGAGCGCGGGCTGACCACCAGTGAGGGACGGCCGGCGCGGCGAGCGGTGGTCGGCACCTCCTCGGTGACCAGACCACTTGCGGTCAGTTCGGCAGCCAGGGCGCCGATTGTGCTGCGGTTGAGGCCGAGCCGGCTCGTCAACTCGGCCCGGGACGTCGGTCCGTGCAGGTGGACGTAGCGCAGGACGGCGCCGAGGTTCTGCCGCCGGATCTCCTCCTGGCTCGCGCCGGGGACCGACTGCAGTGGGGATTCGGGGTTGCGGCCGACTCCGGCGGGTCCGGACCGTGCGGGTGTTGCCACGGTCAGACCTCCTTCCGGTTCGGCACCGGTGGTGCCGGAACGACGATGGGTCCCGGAACAGGAGATCCGGGACCCATCGGCATTACCTGCGGTACAGAATTACTTGGTGAGCGGCGCGAGCTTCGGGTCGTTGGCGTACGCCTCGGCCGCGTTCGCCTTGGTGACGGCGACCGGCGGGAGGAGGTACGTCTCGACGACCTTGCTGCCGTTGTTGTAGGACTCGGTGTCGTTCACCTGCGGCTTGTCACCGGCCTGGAGAGCCTTGACCATGTTGATGGTCTCCTTGACCAGGTTCCGCGTGTCCTTGTTGATCGTCATGTACTGCTCGCCAGCCACGACCGACTTGACCGACTCGACCTCGGAGTCCTGACCGGTGACGACCGGGATCGGCTTGCCAGCACCCTTGACCGAGGTCAGGATCGCGCGGGCCAGCGTGTCGTTCGGGGAGAGGACGCCGTCCAACTCCTTGTTGCCGTAGGTCGAGGTCAGCAGCTGGTCCATGCGGGCCTGCGCACCCTCGGCCTTCCAGCCCTGGATGGCGGCCTGCTTGATGTCCTTCTGACCCGAGGTGACGACAACGTTGCCCTTGTCGATCTCCGGCTTGAGCACGTCCATCGCGCCGTTGAAGAAGACAGTGGCGTTGTTGTCGTCCGGCGAGCCGGCGAACAGCTCGATGTTGTACGGGCCGTTCGGCTTCTTGGCCTTCATGCCGTCCAGCAGGGCCTGGCCCTGGAGCTGGCCGACCTTGAAGTTGTCGAACGCGACGTAGTAGTCGAGGTCCGCCGTGTTCATGATGAGCCGGTCGTAGGCGATGACCTTGACGCCGGCCTGGTGGGCCGCAGCGACCTGGGTCGACAGCTGAGCGGCGTCGGTCGCGCCGATGACGATGACCTTGGCGCCCTTGGTCACCATGGCGGTGATCTGAGCCTGCTGGTCGGCGACAGTGGTCGACGCGCCGGCGTACTGCACGTCAGCCTGGAAACCGGCCTCCTTGAGACCGTTGGTGAAGAGGTCGCCGGCGAGGACCCAGTTCTCCGAGGTCTTGGCCGGCAGGGCGACACCGATCAGCGAGTTCGCCGCGAAGCCCTTGGCGTCTCCGTTGGAGCCACCGGACTCCTCGCTACGGCCGGAGCCGCAGCCGGCGAGGGCCAGCATGGCGGCGGCGCTGATGGCCACCACCGACGTGCCGAAGGATTTACGCATGGTGAGGACTTGCCTTTCTGGAAAGGGTGGAGACGGGTGGTGAGGGTCGGTGGCCGTTCAGCCGGACACCGCTGCCTTGGCGGGCTCGCGCTCCGCGTCCGGCGGTGAGGCGGGCGGTCCGGATTCCTCGCGACGGAATGGCCGCATCAGGCTTCCGATGATCGAGAAACGACCCTGGCTCTTGTTGTAGACGTCGATCGCGACGGCCAGCAGCAGGACCAGCCCCTTGATGATCTGGACGCGGTCGGTGCCGACGCCCATCAGTTGCAGGCCGTTGTTGAGCACGGCCATCACGAGACCACCAACGATCGACCCGCTGATGGTGCCGATACCTCCGGAGACGGCCGCGCCGCCGATGAAGACCGCGGCGATCGCGTCCAGTTCCCAGCCGTTGCCGTCCTGCGGACCGGAGGCCGCCGAACGGGCCACGAAGATCATGCCGGCCAGCGCTGCCAGGACGGACATGTTCATCATGACGAAGAAGTTGACCCGCTTGAGCTTCACGCCGGACAGCTCGGCCGCCCGGGAGTTGCCGCCCACCGCGTAGATGTGCCGGCCACCTGCCGTGTTGCGGGTGTAGAAGGAGTACGCGATGACGAGCGCGACAAGGATGATGCCGGAGATCGGGAAGCTGGTGCCGACGCGACCGCTGGCGAAGCGCAGCGCGGCGAAGGCGATGACCCCGACCATGACGCCCATCCGCAGGATGGAGATCCACATGGGCGCCGGGTCGGCGTCCATCTCGCGGCGGGTCTTGCGCGCCTGGAGTTCGCGCCACACCACGGCCACCGCCGCGGCGAGGCCGAGCAGCAGTGTGGCGTTGTTGTAGCCGGTGTCCGGCCCGAACTCGGGCAGGAAGCCGGAGCCGATCTGCCGGAAGCCCTCGGGCACCGGAATGGTGTTGGCGTTACCGATGAACTGGTTGCCGCCGCGGAAGAGCAGCATGCCGGCCAGGGTCACGATGAACGCCGGTACCCCGATGTAGGCCACCCAGAAGCCCTGCCAGGCACCGATGAGGGCACCGACTCCGAGGCCGAAGAGGATGGCGAGGGGCCAGGGCAGTGACCAGTCGGCCATCGCCTTCGCCACGAGGATGCCCGAGAAGGCGGCGACGGACCCGACCGAGAGGTCGATGTGCCCGGCGACGATCACCATGAGCATGCCGATGGCCAGGATCAGAATGTACGAGTTCTGCTGGAACAGCGCGATCAGGTTGTCCGACCGCAGCGTCAGGCCGTCGGTGAGGATCTGGAACAGGACGACGATCGCCACCAGGGTGAAGATCATCCCGAACTGGCGAGCGTTGGAGGTGGTCCCTCCGAACAGGTTCTTCTGAAGGTCCTTCAATCGGCTCATCGTGTCAGCATCTTCTTCGTCGAGGTCATCTGCTTCATGAGGTTTTCCGGTGTGGCATCGGCCCGGGCGATCTCGCCCGTGATGGCGCCTTCGAACACGGTGTAGATGCGGTCGCAGAGCCCGATCAGCTCAGGCAGCTCCGAGGAGATGACGACGACGCCCTTCCCCTGGTCGGCGAGCCGCTGGATGATGCCGTAGATCTCGTACTTGGCACCCACGTCGATACCGCGCGTCGGCTCGTCGAGGATCAGCAGGTCCGGGTCCGTGAACATCCACTTCGCCAGCACCACCTTCTGCTGGTTGCCGCCGGAGAGCTTGGAGACGCCCTCGTCGACCGTCGGCGCCTTCGTCCGCAACTCCTTGCGGTACGACTCGGCCGCCTTGTATTCCTCCACCTGGTTCAGCACGCCGCGGTGGGAGATCTTCGACAGCTTGGCGGCCACCGTGGACGCCTTGATGTCGTCGAGCAGGTTGAGGCCGATCGCCTTGCGGTCCTCGCTGACGTACGCGAGCCCGTGGTCGATGGCGTCGGCCACCGACTTCAGGACGATCTCCTTGCCGTCCTTGATGATCGTGCCCGACTCGTACACCCCGTACGAGCGGCCGAACACGCTCATGGCCAGCTCGGTGCGGCCCGCGCCCATCAGGCCGGCGAAGCCGACGATCTCGCCGCGGCGCACCACGAAACTCTCGTTCTTGCAGACCTGCCGGTCGGCGGAGATCGGGTGCCGCACGTTCCAGTCGCGGACCTCGAAGAAGACCTCGCCGATCTTCGGGGTGTGGTCCGGGAATCGGCTGCCCAGCTCGCGACCGACCATGCCCCGCACGATGCGGTCCTCGTCGACACCGTCGGCCTTGACGTCGAGCGTCTCCACCGTCCGGCCGTCGCGCAGGATGGTGATCTGGTCGGCGATCGCCTCGATCTCGTTCAGCTTGTGCGAGATCATGATCGAGGTGATGCCGCGTGAGCGGAACCCGCGCAGCAGGTCCAGCAGGTGCTTGGAGTCGGCCTCGTTGAGCGCGGCCGTCGGCTCGTCCAGGATGAGCAGCTTGACGTCCTTGGCGAACGCCTTGGCGATCTCCACCAGCTGCTGCTTGCCGACCCCGATGTCCTTGATCAGGGTGTCCGGGTCCTCCTGGAGGCCGACCCGGGCCATCAGGTCCAACGCCATCCGGTTCGCGGCCTTCCAGTCGATCGCGCCCCACTTGCGTGGCTCGTTGCCGAGGAAGATGTTCTCGGCGATCGACATGTCCGGGATGAGCGCGAGCTCCTGGTGGATGATCACGATGCCGGCGTTCTCGCTGGCCCGAATGTCGGAGAACTTGCTCTCCGACCCCTGGTAGATGATCTGGCCGTCATACGTGCCATGCGGGTAGACCCCGCTGAGGACCTTCATCAGCGTGGACTTGCCTGCGCCGTTCTCGCCGCAGATGGCATGGATCTCGCCGGCGCGAACCACCAGGTTGACGTCGGAGAGGGCCTTGACTCCGGGGAACTCCTTGGTGATGGAACGCATCTCAAGGAGGATCGGCACGTCGCTCATCGCTCGTACCACCTCGCCAACGTCATCGTTGCCTCCGGAAGGTTGGACCTTCACTTGGTTTTGTTGTTGTCGGCAACGTATTGCGGCGGACGGCCGATCTGCAAGGCGAGAGCCTGTTGAAAAGGTAACAATCCGGCAATATTGACGTGATCCATTGTTCACGTGCACCAGCAGTCCCAGCAGCCCCTCCCCGCCCGCGAGCAGCAGCCGCCCGACCCGGAGGACCTGCGGTTCCGCCTTGATCGAAACCGACCTTCGGCCGCGGGGCTCCCACCAGGCAGGACCCAGGGCCGCCGGGCGCGAGGCAGCCGGAGGCCGGCGGCCGGCACCGCACACCAGCCCACCCGGCAGCGGTACGCACCACCGGCGTTAAACCAAAATATTTCGCTGTTATCGATAACTCTGTTGGCCGTACCAATCAAAAAGGAGCGGTGCCCCACACTCGTCACCTCACGGCGCTCCGAAGCCCTGCCGTGACACGCTGTCTCTCGCTGCGCCGATCGTGCCCGTCTGCCCGGCCCACGCATCGGACGATCACGCCCGAGCCGGACGCCGTCGGCGCGACGCGATCCCCCGCGACGAACCAGGCCCCGCTGACGCTCAACTCGGGTGCAGCACCGCCTTGATCACTCCGTGCTCCCGGCTGTCGAAGCTGCGGTACAGCTCCGGGGCGTCGGCGAGGCTGCCGTGGTGGGTGACGATCATGCTGGGTCGGGCACGGCCGGCGACGACCACGTCCCGCAGCAGCACCGTGTAACGGCGGTCGTGCGTACGCCCGAATCGCACCGCGACACCCTTGCCGAACAGCGTCCCCCAGGGAGCACGCAGGTCCTCGTGGATGCTCGCCCCGGGGCGGGGATGCAGGTCCCTCTCCGGGTACACCCCGGCCACGGCGATCGCGCCGGCGGGGTTCACCAACCGGGCCGCGTCGGCGATCACCTGGTCCGGGCGCTCCTGGTCGGGGTGCTCCCGGTCGCGGGCCTGGAACCCGACCGCGTCGATGACCTTGTCGATCCCGCCCAGCTTCTCCTCGCCCAGCGGCAGCCCGGCACGGGCGCGGTCGGCGCGGATCTGTTCGACCGGGTCGCCGCGCCGGAAGTCGACAGGCGCCGCGCCGATCTCACCGGCCTTGTCGAGCCGGGCGTCGACGCCGTCGACGCAGTACACCACCCGTGCGCCCCGGATCAGCGCCGAGTAGGCGCTGAGCAGGCCGATAGTGCCGGCACCGAACACGGCCACCGTGTCGCCGGGCTGCACGTCGGCGAGCGCGGAGGCGGCGTGCCAGCCGGTGACGAACGCGTCCGCCAGCAGGACGAAGTCGTCCTCGTACGCGTCACCCGGCTCCCCCGGCAACGGCACGCAGTTCGCGTCGGCCCACGGCACCCGCAGCAGATCGGCCTGCGCACACCGGTAGGGACCCATCCCGGCGTAGCCGTACGCGGCGCCCGGCCCCTCGGCGCGCGCCCGCAGGCAGGCCGCCGAGAGCCCTCGGGCGCACATGACGCACGTACCGCAGAACAGATGCGTCGGCATGACCACACGGCTGCCCGGCCGGACGGTCTGCACTCCACTGCCCACCTGCTCCACCACGCCCAGCGGCTCATGACCGAGCACCAGCCCGGGGTCCGCGCCGGTGCGCCCGTCGTACATGTGCAGGTCGGTGCCGCACAGGGCGGTGGAGGTGATCCGCACGAGCGCGTCTGTGTCCGCCTCCAGCGTCGCGTCGGGCACCTCCCGCACGGCGACGGACCACACGTCGGCGTACACGACGGCTCTCATACCGACCCCCTCGCGCGGTGACGCCTGAAACGCCGGTCTTCCCGCCGCCCGCGCGATCATGCAACCTGTAGCCGGGGTGCGCGCAGGTCGGCGTCGCGACAGACATCGCATCGGCGAGGCACGATATTCAGGCGGACACGTCACCGACCGGATCGGGGCCTTCGCCATGACGACCGAGCAGAGCACACCGACGGCCATGCGGGGGTACGCCGACACCGCCCGGCTCGACGAGCTGCGCGCCACCGAATACCGGCACCTCGACCAGGGCGGCCGGGTCTATCTCGACTACACCGGGGCGGGGGTCGCCGCGCAGGCGCAGGTACGCGCCCACCACGACAGGTTGCTCGCCGGCCTGTACAGCAACCCGCACTCGGAGAACCCCACCTCGGTGGCCTCCGGCGCGACAGTGGGATCGGCCCGCCGCGCGGTGCTCGACTTCTTCCGTGCCGACCCCTCCGAGTACGCGGTCGTCTTCACTCCGAACGCCAGCGGAGCGTGCCGGCTGGTCGGCGAGGCGTACGACTTCGGCCGGTCGTCGCCGTTGGCGCTGACCTGGGACAACCACAACTCGGTCAACGGCATCCGCGAGTACGCCCGATCAGCCGGAGCGCCGGTGCGGTACGTGCCGTTGGCCGGCCCGGAGCTGCGGGTCGCCGAGTCGGATCTGGTGCGGGTGCTGGACGCCGGCCATCGTCGGCTTCCCGGGTTGTCGGGTCGCCCATCCCGGCGTGGACTGTTCGCGTACCCGGCGCAGAGCAACTTCTCCGGGGTGCAGCATCCGCTGAGCTGGGTGGAGCTGGCCCACCAGCACGGCTACGACGTGCTGCTCGACGCCGCCGCGTTCGCGCCGACGAACCGGCTGGATCTGAGCGTCGTACGACCGGAGTTCGTCTGCCTGAGCTGGTACAAGCTGTTCGGGTATCCGACCGGCGTGGGCGCGCTGCTGGCCCGTCGGGACGCGCTGGCCCGGCTGCGCCGGCCGTGGTTCTCCGGCGGCACGATCCGCGCGGTGAGCGTGCAGGGCGACTGGCACCGCACGATGGACGACGAGTCGGCGTTCGAGGACGGCACTCTCAACTTCCTGAGCATCCCGGACGTGGAGTTCGGGTTGCGCTGGCTCGACTCGATAGGCGTGGACCTCGTGCACACCCGGGTCGGGCTGCTCACCGAGTGGCTGCTGGCCCGGTTGACCGCGTTGCGGCACGGCACCGGCCAGCCGCTGGCTCAGGTGTACGGGCCGGTGACGGGCGAGGGTCGGGGTGCCACTGTGACGTTCAACCTCCGTCGCCCGGACGGCACTCTTGTCGACGAGCGGCTGGTCGCGCGGGAGGCCGCCTCGGCCGGATTCCTGCTGCGGACCGGCTGTTTCTGCAATCCGGGCGCGGGCGAGGAGGCGTTCGGGATCAGCCGGGGCCTGCTGCGGCGACGGGTGCCCGCCCGGCTCGACTCGATCGACCAGTACCTCCACGCGCTGCGGTTGCCGATCGGCGGCGCGGTTCGCGTCTCGTTCGGGCTGGTGTCCACGGCGGACGACGCGCAACGGTTTCTCGCGTTCGTCGAGTCGACCTATCTGGACCGCGACGCCACGAGCGGGCCGCCCCTGCCGCCCCGGCTGCGCTGTTGACCGGTTGCGCGGCCCGGCGGCGGGGTGTCGCTAGCTGACCTGGGCGACCGGCGCGGCGGTGTGCCGCTTCGTCTCCTCCATGAACGGGAACCGGGCGGTGAGCTCGGCGAGCGTCGCCCCGGCGTGCCAGGCCGCAGCCATCTGGGCGACCTGGAGCAGGTCCATGGCGTCGCCCCGGGCCTGCACCTCACCGTCGACCCGGAGATCGACCATGAAGTACCGGGCCTGTGAGCCGAGCCCGACGCAGACGACTCCCTGGCCGGAGTGCAGTTCGGCGCAGGTGAACCGGGCCCGTCCCTGGTCGGGGGCTGTCACCCGGCCGATGTCGAGCTGGTGCGCGGTGGCGGTTTCGATGAGCGCGGGGGCCAGGCCATCCCGCTCGACCAGGTCCGGGTAGAGGCGCACACCCAGCGCCGTCGACGCGTCGCTCATGACTGACTCCCACTTCCTTGTGACAGAGACCAGCAGCTCGCACGTTACGGCGAGGTTTCGAGCGAGCTTTCGTCATCCTGTCCCGCGTGGACGCCGACGGCAATAGCAGGAGTCGATTCATCCCCTATCGGAGGAAGGCGCGCTTCGCCCTTCTGGCAGGGCGACTCGGCCACTCCTTTAATTGGAAGGACTCTTGACAGAAAGGCGCCATATCGACATCCTTCGTCGAAAGAGCGCTCTCCGGATTTTCCGGCGCGAAGCCTCCGCCACCCCCTCCCGCTGAGGAGCCTCCCGTGTTCACAGCCCGTCCCGTACCCCGCCTGCGACCCTTCGTCCTCGCGGCGGTCGCGCTCATCGCCACCGCCGCCGCCCTCGTCGTACCCGGACACAACGACCAAGCCGAAGCCGCCATCGGCCCGATCACCTGGCAGGACGAGTTCAACGCCTCGGCCGGTACGCCCGTCGACCAGAACAAGTGGCGTTTCGACATCGGAGGCGGCGGCTGGGGCAACAACGAGCGGCAGTACTACACGAACAGCACAAGCAACGCCGTGCACGACGGCCAGGGCAACCTCGTCATCACCGCCCGCCGGGACAACCCGGCCAACTACCAGTGCCACTACGGGCGCTGCGAGTACACGTCGGCGCGACTGCTGAGCGCGTCCACATTCACCCAGACGTACGGCCGGTTCGAGGCCCGCATCAAGATTCCGCGCGGCCAGGGCATCTGGCCGGCATTCTGGATGCTCGGCACCGGCGGCGGGTGGCCCGACGCCGGCGAGATCGACATCATGGAGAACATCGACCGGGAGCCCAACACCGTCTACGGCACCGTGCACGGCCCCGGCTACTCCGGCGGCGGCGGCATCACCGGCAGCCGCACCGTCGGCAGCCCGCTCGCCGACGGCTTCCACACCTACCGGGTGGACTGGGAGCCGAACCTCATCACCTGGTACCTGGACGGGGTGCAGTACCACCAGGTCAACCCGGCGCGGCTGGGCGGCAACCGTTGGGTGTTCGACCACCCGTTCTTCATGATTCTCAACGTGGCGGTCGGCGGCAACTGGCCCGGCTACCCGGACGGCTCCACCCAGTTCCCGCAGCAGATGCTCGTCGACTACGTCCGGGTGTCCGGCTACACCTCCGGTGGTGGCGGCGACCCCGCACCCGGCACCAGCCGGATCCGCGGCGCGCAGAGCGGTCGCTGCATCGACATCCCCAGCGCCAACCCGGTCGACGGCGCGAAGCTCCAGATCTGGGACTGCAACACCACCGCCGCGCAGGCGTGGACCTTCGCCTCGGACGGCACCGTCCGCGCCATGGGCAAGTGCATGGACCCCGCCTGGGCTGGCACCGCCAACGGCACCGAGGTCAACCTGGTGACCTGCAACGGCAATCCCGCGCAGCGCTTCACGCTCAACGGCGCCGGCGACCTCGTCAACATCAGCGCCAACCGCTGTGTGGACGTCCGGGAAGCCAACCCCAACAACGGTGGCAAGCTGCACCTGTGGGACTGCAACGGTGCGTCGAACCAGAAGTGGTCCCGCATCTGAGCACGGCACCGACGGCCTGCGGGCCGCCCGACACCGTTGTCGGGCGGCCCGCTGCCGGCAATCAGTCCAGACCCAGGCCGCGCCGACCGGTTGAGTTCAGGTCGTCGGCCTGGAAGCGGTTGGACCAACTGCGCTCGTAGTGCTCGGCCGGAAAGTCGGTCGGGCTGGACCCGGTCCGGAAGGCGTCGCGGACGGCCGCCGAGTACCGCTCGTTGCGCGGGCACCACGGCGCCGCGGGGATGTACATGACGTTGCCCCACCCCTGCTGGTCCCGCACCGGCGCGACGCTGTGGATCATGTCGCAGTGCCACCACACGGAGTCGCCCGCCCGGACGTCGGGAATGCCGGAGAGGGCCTCCAGCAGCAGCGGATGCCACCGCTCGCTCACCGGAAAGACCTGGTTGACGGTGACGCCGCACATGTCGTCCACCGGCACGTCGGCCAGCAGCGGCCGCAGCATCAGGTAGGCCATCGCCTCGGGGATCGGCACCGTGTGCAGCACCCCCTGGTCGTGGTCCATGTCGGACAGCGCGGTCCAGCCCTGAAAGGTGCGGAACGCCGAGCACATGGTGCTGCCGGGGTACTGCGGGCCTGCGGTGCGGTGGGCGGCGTCCCAGGGGTCGTACTCCTCGACCGTTCCGTCGAAGAGGTGCCGGAAGGCCCTCTGGTACGCCTCGGTCATCCACAGGTCCAGGGTGCCGGGGTCGAGGTGGGTGCCCAGGCCGTTGGAGTCGGCGCCCGGTGGCCGGCGGCGGATCCGGTCCGGGTAGAGCGAGTCGCGGTCGGGGTCGAACCAGCGCACGCCGTCGGACTCGTGCTTCCACTGGCTGTTGAGGAACGCCTGGACCCGGGCCATCCGGTCGCTCTGCCGGGCCTGCATCTGTGCTGGCGACCAGTAGATCGGGTAGATCTCGGGCTTCGACCCCACGCTTCCGAAGAAGTCGTCGCCGGGGCCCCGGTAGGTCTCGAAGAACCTGTTGGCCTCGACGTAGTCGACGATGTCGCGGTCCCAGTCCAGCGCCTGCTGGCGGTCGAAGTGCCCGCGTACGACGAGACAGCCCCGCTGGCGGAGCTTCGCCACCGCCTCAGGCGACACGGTGCCGGCGGCGATGTCGGCGTACTCGATGATCGGCCAGATCGTCTCGCCGCGGTCCCTGGCGGCGGCGATCTCCTCGACCCGCGCCCGGACGCGCTCCTCGACGACCGCGAACACCTCCTCGACAGTCCGGCCGGACGCCGCGATCCGGGCCCGCAGCGCCGCCTTGATCTCACCGATGGCGGCGGGCAGGTCGGCCGGGGTCGACTCCCAGTGCGGCAGTGACGGGAGCGGGGCGACGGCCAGGTCGGGCTGGGCGTTCATGGCGCGACTCCTTCTAGTAAGGGCTCCTTCTTGGAAAAGACTCTAGGCGCGTTCGCCATTCCAGGCAAGACTCCTGCCTAGAATCCTGGCGTGACCACCGCCAAGCCCTCCCTGGAGTTGCTCCGCTCGCTCACCGACGAGCACGTGCTCCGGGAGCTGATGCGGCAACGGCGGCTGACCCGGGCCGACCTGGCAACCCGCAGCGGGCTGTCCAAGCCGACCGTCGGGGAGAGCGTGCGCCGGTTGACCGAGGCCGGGCTTGTCGTCGACACCGGGGAACGCACCCCGGGCGGGCGAGGCATGGGCCGTGTCGGCTCGTACTACGCCCTCGCCGACTCGGCGGGCACCGCCCTGGCCGTCAGCATCGCCCCGGACGGGGTGGTGGTCGAGCGGATCGACGCCCACGGCGACATCGTCGGACGGACCCGGCACGACATCAGCCGGCCCGCGCACGCCGACCGGGTCGCCGCCGCACTGGGCACCGCCGCGACCCAGGCGGGAAAGGGCGGCGCAGGAGCCATCCGGCTGGCCGTCGTCAGCGCCGCCGACCCGGTGCACCGGGTCACCGGCCGGCTGGTCCGGCTACCGGACGCGCCGTTCCTGCTCGGCGACCTCGACCCGGTCGCCGTGCTGACGCCACACGTCGCCGGACCGGTCCTCGTCGACAACGACGTCAACTGGGCGGCGCAGGCCGAACGCGACCTCGACCCGGCTGGCCTGAGCGACTTCGCCTACGTCTTCCTCGGCGAAGGGCTGGGGTGCGCTGTCGTCAGCGACGGCGAGGTCCGCCGAGGCCACAGCGGTGTCGCGGGCGAGATCGCGCACCTGCTGACCACCGGCCCGGACGGTCGGGCAATCCGGTTCATCGACGTGTTCGCCGAGCTGGGCGTGCGCCACGCCGGCACGACGGCCATCGACATCGAGCGGGTCCGCCGCCTTCCGGCAGCCGGCAGGGCCCTGTTGGGACATGCCGTCAGCGGCGTACTCGCCGCCGTCGTCGCGCTAGCCGACCCCCGGCTCGTGCTGATCGGCGGCTCCTGGGGCACCCATCCGCCGATCCTCGACGCCGTCACCACGGCGTTCAGCGGGATGCCCCGGCACGTCGAGGTGCGTCCGGCCCGACTCACCGACGATCCGGCGCTGACCGGCGCCCGCGCGGAAGCCCTAGACCGTCTCCGCTCGGCAATCATCGCCCGCCGGACACCCTGACCGCGACGGCCCTCCGCCGGGCGTCACGCGCCCCTCGGACCTGGCCGTGCCAGGCACAGAGCGGACCCCGCCGGCCAGGCCGACGGGGTCAGTCCGCGAAATATGGGGAGGCTGTCAGCCAGCGATGTCGCGCGGGTCCCGGCTGCGCGGGTACGTGTTCTTCTCCCCGATCGTGCCGTCCTGCTTCTTGATCACGTGCTCGACGCCACGGTCGGCAGCCATCTCCCGGCCCTGGGCCTGCGCGTCGGCCTTGGCCTCATGCGTGCTGCTGGCCCGCTCGTTGCCCTCCGCCTTGTTCTTCCACTGCCCGTCCTCGTGGTACGTGTCGACGTCACCCTTGGCCATGGCCTGCTCCCTCCCTGCGTCTCTGCACTGTCCTTCGATCAGTGCCCCGAGCGGGGTCGGGCAAAACGCCGTCCTCAGGAGACGCAGTTGTTGCTCGTACGCCGCAGCGTCTGTTCGCGTTCGTCGGTGGTGATGCCCGACGGCGTACCGTCGAAGTAGGTTTCGACCTTCTCCCACCCTCGGCGCTGCTCGTAGTGCAGGTGCGGAGCGCCGGAGTTGCCGGTGCTGCCGAGCCGCCCGATCTGCTGGCCCTGCGTGACCTTTTGGCCCTCCTTCACCAGCGGCGGTTCGAGCAGGTGCAGGTACTGCGTCTCCCACTTGCCACCGTGGTCGATCTTCACCCAGTAGCCGCCGCCACGGCCGCGCGGACCGTCCGGGTTCTCCGGGGTACGCCCACCCAGGGTCCCGTTGATGCCCGCCACTGTGACAGTGCCGCCGTAGGACGCGAGCACGGGCCGCCCCCACGCCTCGCCCTCGATCGGGAACAGGTCGACGTCGAAGTCGTCGTGACCGGGATAGGTGCTCAACTGCCAGGTCTCGCCGCAGGCCACAGGCATCTGGAAGAGCGGGCGCGGACCCGCCGGACGCAGCAGCGGCACGACGACCACTGCCACCCCGACGACGACCGCAAGCGCGACGAGCCCGACGAGGACACCGATCAGCCGACTCCGGGGGCGGCGGTGGTTGCGGGCTCTGCGAGGGCTGCCGGTCGTCACCGGCCCGAGCATGACAGACGCCGGCAACGCGTGGGCTCCGGGTCGCGGCATCCCAGCCCGTACGCCAGCTCACCGCTGCCCAGCGGCGGTGAGCTGGCGTCAGGCCGTGCCGTCAGCAGCGCGGCACGTTCGGGATGTATCCGTCGTAGCCGGTAAGCAGGTACGCGTCGGAGACGTACCTGTTGGTGCCGATCCGGTTCCACACGGAGGTCGTGCCGTACGGGCCGGTGACAGTACTGCCGGCGGCCTGGCAGTAGATGGCAACTGTCGCGCCGTCGGCGACCGAACCCACGACCGGATAGCTGGCGCCGGGGCCGGAGCGCACGTTGAGGGTGCTCGCACTGGTGCTCACCGTTCCGGAGCCGACGCCGGTGATCCCGTTCACCAGTTGCATGTAGTAGGTCCAGTTCCAGTTCGGGCCCGGGTCGGTGTGGGTGGCGCCGGGCACCTCGTTGTGCCCGATGATGTACGCCCGAGTCTTGGGGATGCCGTACCTGTTGGCGAGGGTGCGGGTGAGCGCGGCGGATGCCCGGTACATGGCGTCGGTGAGCCAGGCGGCGTTGTCGACGTACCCCTCGTGTTCGATGCCTATCGACTGGGTGTTGTAGGTCCAGTTGCCGGCGTGCCAGGCGATGTCCTTCTCCCGCACCGACTGGGTGACGGCCCCGTCGGAGGACCGGAAGGTGTAGTGCGCGCTGGCCTGCGCGGCCGGGTTCTGGAACCAGTTGACGGTGCCGGAGTACGAGCCCTGCGCGGTGTGGATGACGATTCGGGTCACCTGGTGGCTGCCCGGCCGGCTGGCCACCGTGTAGTTGCTCGTGCTCGCCGGCGCCCACGCGGCCGGCCCGTAGTCGGTGCTGAGGGTGCCGATCCCGCTGGGGTCGGCGGCGGCCGGTGCGACGACCGCGACGGTGAGCGCAGTGGTGAGCGCGGTGGTCAGGGTGAGCAGGAGGCGGCCTCGGAGGATGGGTCGAACGGACATCTGCACTCCTCGCGGGAACGGAGGTTGGCGACCCGTGGGGCCGCCAACCTCGGCGGTCGTACTCGTCAGCACCAGCCGTTTACCGGACCGTTCACACCTGTCGACAGGTACGCGTCGGACACCCAACTGCCGTCGCTCAACCGGTTCCAGAGCGCCGTGGTGCCGTACCGGCCGGTGTGGGAGGTGCCGTTCGCGGAGCAGGAGATGGTGACTGTCGCGCCGTCGCCCACCGAGCCGAGCGAGCCGTAGCCCGTTCCCGGACCGGCCCGTCGGGTGAGCGCGCCACCGCCGTTCGCGTCGACAACGCCCTGGTTGAAGCCGAGCGCGCCGTAGTTGTAGAGGCCACCGCCGACGCCGGCGAAGGCCGACCCGTGCCGCGCCCCGCCCTGGTAGGCGGCGCCGCCGTTGGCAAGCACCCACTTGCCGATGTCGTGCCCGGCGATCGGCACGTACGCGCTGTTCTGTCGCAGTCCGAAGTGGACGTGCCGGCCGTAGGCAGCCCCACCGCAGGTGACGTCGGTGCCGGTGTTGCCCAGGACTGCACCCTGCCCGACGCTGGCGCCGTTGACCGAGATGCTGTTCCACAGGTGGTAGTAGTCGGTCGAGTAGCCCCGGTCGTGGATGACCCGGATCCATCCCCGACACATGGTGTACGCCGCTCCGGCCCGGGTCGCGCGAACCACCTGGTCGCCGCCGGCCAGGTCGATCGAGCTGTACGGCGACTCGGTCCCGCCCCAGCCGTGCGGGCCGCTGGTGAGCGTCCACGTCTGTCCGACACCGAACGGCAGGGCCATTCCGGTCCGGTAGTCCCCGCCCGCGTACATCGGGGTCGGTGTGGTGGTGAGCACGCTTCTCTCCTGGCCGCCCACCAGGGGCGACTCGGCGGCCAGTTCGCCGAAGGCGGCCTCGCCGTCGAAGGCGATCCGCCATCCGGCGCGGTCGGCGCGGGCGATGAAGACCGACCCGGTCGGGTGGGCGTCCTCCTGCCGGGGGGCGACCGCGACGGCGGTGCCGAACGCCCACCGGCCACTGCTGCGGCTGACGGTGATCCGGGTGTCCTGTTGCGCGCCGGCGGTCGACATCTTCGCGGTGCCGAGGAGTTTGGCGGTCACCGCCTCGGTGAGCGCGGAGGCGTCGGCGGTCGGCGCGGCGACGCTGGGGGTCGCCCAGAACAGGCTGGTGACCGTCAGCAGGGCCGCGGCTGCGCCGCCTGCCCATCGTCGATCGAGTCTCATCGTGACCTCACTTTCGATACGGGGATCGAGGCCGGGGCGATGGAGAGCCTGCGGCCGCTGGCGGGGTGGGGGTACCGGCGAGGCTGAGCGGAGTGCCGCATAGATAGAGAGGAACGTGAATATTGACGATGATTGTTGTGTAGTAAACCGTCGAAGTCAACGTGCGCATCGAAGGTTTCCTACACTCTGCGCGCTTTGGCCAACCCGTCAGATCAGCGGTGACGAGACTCCGCGACGGGCAGCGATAACGACAGCGGCACCGGCGCTGCGGTGCCGCCTCCCTGGCCGGCCCTGGGGTGTGTCCGGTTCCCTGTAGAGCTGCCCCAGAAATGGGGCAGCGCCGACCGGATCACCGCGAGCAGCCGGAGCACCACAACCATCTCCGCAGGGCACGGTCCATATGTGGGGCAGCTCTACAGGACCACCGACAGGTGGGTCGACCCTGCAGGGCGGCTCAGGCATCGCCGCGGGAAGCCCTCAACCAGCGTGCCAGGCACCGGCGCGGGGTCGAGGCGGGCACGGTGTGCCTACCGACCACCTGTTGACGCGTGGCCCCTGCCCGCCGAGGCGGGCAGGGGCCACGATCGTGCTCTTGCGACGTCAGCGGGCCGTTCCGGCGCGGCGCTTGTTGTAGACGTCGAACGCGACAGCGACGAGCAGGACGAGCCCCTTCACCACCGACTGCGTCGACTGGTCGATTCCCATCAGCTGCATGCCGTTGCTCATCACCGCCATGATCAGACCGCCGACCATCGCGCCCACGACCGTACCGACCCCGCCGGTGACCGCCGCGCCTCCGATGAACGCCGCGGCGATGGCGTCCAGCTCGAACATGTTGCCGGCGGCGGGTTGCGCCCCGTTGGACCGAGAGGAGTAGATGACCCCCGCCACCGCCGCCAGGAAGCCCATGTTGACGAACATCCAGAAGTTGACGGTACGGACCTTCACCCCGGACAGCGCCGCCGCCGACAGGTTGCCGCCGATCGCGTAGACCTGCCGGCCGAAGACCGTACGACGGGTGAGCAGGCCGTAGACCAGCACCAGGACCGCCAGGATGATCAGCACGATCGGCAGGCCACGTGCGTGCGCCAACTGCCAGGCGAAGTACATGATGACAGCGCCCACCGCGACGACCCGGGCGACGAACAGCGGGAACGACTCGACGGGCTGCTGGTAGCGGATCCGTGCCACGCGGGTGCGGAACCCGCTTACCGCGTACCCGGCGACGGCGACGGCACCGATGAGCAGCGTGAAGGCGTCGAAGCCCTGACCGCCGAGCAGGCCATTGAGGAAGCCCGCGGCGACGCGCTGGTATTCGGCCGGGAACGGCGACAGCGAGATGTTGTCGAGTACCTGCAAGGTCAGCCCACGGAACAGCAACATTCCGGCCAGGGTCACGATGAACGCGGGAATCCCGGCGTACGCGACCCAGAAGCCGTGCCACGCGCCGACCGCGACGCCCACGGCGAGCGCGGCCAGGACACCCACCCACCACGGGTATCCCTGCTGGATGACCAGGACGGCGGAGACCGCGCCGGTCAGCGCGACAACCGACCCCACCGACAGGTCGATGTGCCCGCCGATGATCAGGATGACCATCCCGATCGCCAGGACCAGGATGTACGAGTACTGGAGAACGATGTTCGTGATGTTGCCAGGGCTGAGTGACACCCCGTCGGTGAGGATCGCGAACAGCGCGACGATGACGGCCAGGGCGACGTAGATCCCGCTCTGCCGCAGGTTGTTCAACACAAGCGCCCGCAGGTCGCTCGTCCCGGTGTGCAGGGCGGCGGCCGGCGTGGCGTCCGGTGGCGTCGGGCGCTCCGTCGAAGGGGTCTTGATGCTTGTCATCCGACGAGCTCCTTGTCCTTTGTCATCAGCTCCATGAGGCTCTCCTGGGTCGCCTCACCCACCGGCATCTCGCCGGTGATCCGGCCCGCGGCGAGGGTGTAGATGCGGTCGCACATCCCGAGCAGCTCCGGCAGCTCGGAGGAAATGATGATCACCGCTTTGCCGTCGGCCACCAGCCGGTTGATGATCGTGTAGATCTCGAACTTGGCCCCGACGTCGATCCCGCGCGTCGGCTCGTCGAGGATCAGCACGTCCGGGTCGGTGAAGAGCCACTTCGACAGCACTACCTTCTGCTGGTTGCCGCCGGAGAGCTTGCCGACCACCGCCATGACACTCGGTGCCTTGATGTTCATGTCCCGGCGGCTCGACTCGGCGACCTTGATCTCCTCGTTACCGTTGACCCAGCCCATCCGGGACAGCCGGTCCAGGGCTGCGGCCGACACGTTGCGCCGTACGTCGTCGATGAGGTTGAGGCCGTACCGCTTGCGGTCCTCGGTGACGTACGCGATGCCGTTGTCGATGGCTTCCGCGACGGTACGGGCGTTGACCTGCCGGCCGTGCATGAACAACCGGCCGTTGATGTCCCGGCCGTACGACCTGCCGAACACGCTCATCGCCAACTCGGTCCGGCCGGCGCCCATCAGCCCGGCGATGCCGACGACCTCACCGGCGCGCACGGACAGGCCGACACCTTCGACGACCATCCGCTCCTGGGTGGGGTGGCGCACCGACCAGTCCTCGATCCGCAGCACCTCCTCGCCCGGCGACGACTCGCGGTCGGGGTAGAAGCTGTCCAGGTCGCGCCCGACCATGCCCCGGATGATGCGTTGCTGGTTCACGTCGTCGGCGCGCATGTCCAAGGTCTCCACAGCGCGCCCGTCGCGGATCACTGTCGTCGAGTCCGCGATCGCGGTGATCTCGTTGAGCTTGTGGGAGATCATGATGCAGGTGATCCCCCGTTCTTTGAGCTGTCGGAGCAGCCCGAGCAGGTGCGCCGAGTCGACGTCGTTGAGAGCGGCGGTCGGCTCGTCCAGGATGAGCAGGCGCACCTTCTTCGACAGCGCCTTGGCGATCTCCACAAGCTGCTGCTTGCCCACGCCGAGCTGGATGACCGGGGTGACCGGGTTCTCGTGCAGCCCCACGGACGCCAGCAGTTCCGCCGCCTCGGCGTTGGCCCGGTTCCAGTCGATGAGGCCGCTGCGGCCCCGGCGCTCGTTGCCGAGGAAGAGGTTCTCGGCGATCGACAGGTGCGGCACCAGGGCGAGTTCCTGGTGGATGATGACGATGCCGTTTGCCTCGCTGTCCCGGATTCCCCGGAAGTGCATCGGCTTGCCGTCGAAGAGGATCTCTCCGTCGTACGAGCCCGATGGGTGTACGCCGGACAGCACCTTCATGAGTGTGGATTTGCCGGCGCCGTTCTCGCCACAGATGGCGTGGATCTCTCCCCGGCGCACCGCGAGGGTGACGTCCTCAAGGGCGGTCACCCCGGGAAAGGTCTTCGTGATGCGACGCATCTCGAGGATGGTGTCGTCCATGGTCGCTGTCCTCTGTCAGGTCCCGACGTGGTCCGCCACGACGTCGGGCCCGGCGGGGTGACCGCCGAGCCCGACGAATGGCTTACTTCTTGGCCTGACCGGCGGCGACCTCTTCCGCCGTCCAGTACCCGGAGTCGATCAGGGCGGTCTTGATGTTGTCCTTGTAGACCGTCACGAACGGCAGCAGGTACGACGGGACGACCTTGACGCCGTTGTTGTACGTCTGCGTGTCGTTGGCCTGCGGCTGCTTGTCCTGGAGGAACGCCTCGGCGGCGTTGACGGCCTGGTCGGCCAGCAGCCGGGTGTCCTTGAAGACGGTGCAGGTCTGCACGCCGTCGTTGATCAGCTTGATCGAGGCGATCTCGGCGTCCTGGCCGGTCACCGCGGGCAGCTTCTTCTTGCCGCTACCGCCGTAGCCGGCGTTCTGCAGGGCGGTGATGATGCCCCGGGAGATGCCGTCGTACGGCGACAGCACGCCGTCGACCTGCGAGCCGTCGTTGTAGCTGGAGGTGAGCAGGTCCTCCATCCGCTTCTGCGCGGTCTCCTGCTGCCACCGCAGGATGGCCACCTGCTCGATGGTGGTCTGGCGCGACTTCACCTTCAGCGTGCCGGCGTCGATGAACGGCTTCAGCGTGTCCATGGCGCCGCCGAAGAAGTACTGGGTGTTGTTGTCGTCGAGCGAACCGGCGAACAGCTCGATGTTGAACGGGCCGGTGGCCGTGCCCTTCGAGCCGTCCTGGTTCTGCAGGCCGAGGCCGACAAGCAGCCCGGTGGCCTGGGCGACGCCGACCTTGTAGTTGTCGAAGCTCACGTAGAAGTCGACGTTCTTGCTGCCGCGGATGAGCCGGTCGTAGGAGATGACCGGGATCTTCGCGTCGGCTGCGGCCTGGAGCTGGCCGCTGAGCGCCGTTCCGTCGATCGCCGCGATGACCAGGACGTCCGCGCCCTGGGTGATCATCTGGTCGACCTGCTGCGACTGGGTGGGGATGTCGTCGCCCGCGTACTGGAGGTCGACCTTGTAGCCCTTGGCCTCCAACTTCTGCTTCACGGCGTTGCCGTCGGCGATCCACCGCTCGGAGGTCTGGGTCGGCATCGAGACGCCGATGGTCAGGTCGCCGGGCTTCTTCTCGCTCGTGTTACCGCCGCTGCCGGCGCCTTCGCCACTGCATGCCGCCAGGCTCAGCGCCAGCATCGCGCTACCCAGAGCAACCAGGAATTTCCTGCTCACGGGCCTCTCCTCCTCCGGATTCCCCCGCCGACCGCCGGGGCCCACGTGTCACCTTTGGGGTAGTGTTAGCGCTCACATAAGACACGTCAACAGTTGATCTGAAATACCGGTGTCACGGTCTCGTAACGAGAGGCTTTCCGACGGCGCGGCCTGGGATTCCGCCGTCCACAGTGGAAGTGGTCGCCTCGATCGCACGCTGGGTAGCGGCTGCCTCAGCGTGACCGACCGCCCACCACCGTCAGCGCAACGGGCGGCGGGACATCGTCGACCAGACGCGACGGGCCCTCAACACGACGGGCCGGCAGAACACCGCCGACAGGATGCGACAGGCCGGCAGGGCTCCGTCGACGACACGCGACGCGCCTCAGCGCGAAGGGGGCGGGGCAACGCTGTCGCGGGCGACAAGTGTCGGTGCGATGGTCTGCCGCAGAGCCCCGCCGCTGCCCGACTCGATCTGGGTCAACAGCATCTGCAGACTCGCCCGTGCCACAGCGTCGAAGTCGGGCCGGACGGTGGTCAGCGGCGGGATGAAATACGCGGCCTCCGGCACGTCGTCGAAGCCCACCACGCTGATCTCGGCCGGCACCCGCCTGCCGAACTCGTGCAACGCCCGCAGCACGCCCAGAGCGAGGTGGTCGTTGGCCGTGAAGATGGCGGTGACCTCGGGCATCCGTGCCAGCATCTGCCCGCACCGGTAACCCGATGCCGCCGACCAGTCCCCCGGCATCAGCGGCGGCGGGCTGATCCCGGCGGCCAGCAAAGTCTCCCGCCAGCCCTCGATGCGACCTGCACCGTCGAACCAGTCGGACGGCCCCGACACGTGCCACACGGTGCGGTGCCCGGCGTCGAGGAGATGCTGGGTCGCCGCCCGCGCGCCCGCCACCTGGTCGACAGTCACCAGCGGCATCGGCCGATGCGGGTCGCCGTCGACGGTGACCAACGGGACGTCCTGAGGCAGCCGCTCCAGCGCCTCGCCGGCCGACTCGACCGGCGCGATGACGACGATGCCGGCGACCCGGTGCGCCAGGTGCCGCTCGACCGCGGCCGAGATCGACCGGTGGTCGAGGTCCCGGACACTGCCCACGCTGACCGCGAAGCCCTCTTCCGCTGCGGTCTGCTCAAGGGCCGCCAGGAGCGACGCCGGGCCGTAGAGGGTGGTGTTCTGTGCCACCACGCCGATCACCTGCGACCGGCCGGTCACCAGGGCGCGTGCCGCGCCGTTCGGGCGGTAGCCGAGTTCGGCGATCGCCGCCCGCACCCGCAAACGGGTCTGCTCACGCACGTTGGGGTGCCCGTTGAGCACCCGCGACACCGTCTGGTGGGAGACACC
Source organism: Micromonospora sp. DT68 (assembly GCF_049847245.1). Classification (NCBI taxonomy): domain Bacteria; kingdom Bacillati; phylum Actinomycetota; class Actinomycetes; order Micromonosporales; family Micromonosporaceae; genus Micromonospora; species Micromonospora sp. DT68. The sequence goes on along the minus strand of NZ_JBNCNZ010000007.1, from coordinate 312,622 downwards.
GGCGAGACGAGCGACATCAGTCATCGCGGGACCATGGACGGCCATTTCACTCCCCCCGCCAAATCCGGACCGCAGCCCGTCGACGTCGACTGGAAGCGGCCCGGCCTGATCCCCCTCGCTCAGTCACCACGCCGGTGCTGAATCCCAGGTGACCAGCGCTGGATCGCCGACAGTCTACGCCAGCCATCGGCCTGGACAGGGCCTGGCTGTGGGCGAACGGCACGACGGGTCGCAGGTCGGCGGCCCGGCCCACCCGTCACCCACACCGAGGGCGACGAACGGACCGGGCGGCGCCCGCGCCACCGACCGGTTCCCCGTTCCCGGAAGGGGCACGGAGCAGGGCGGCGACGGGCACGAACAGTGGCGGGGGGGGGGGGGGGGGGGGGGCGGGCGGGGGGGGGGGGGGGGGGGGGGGGGGGGGGGGGGGGGGTGGGGGGGGGGGGGGGGGGGGGGGGGGGGGGCGGGGT
>NZ_JBNCNZ010000007.1:111263-312145 GCF_049847245.1 Micromonospora sp. DT68 | reverse complement strand
CCCGCGGCCCTCGCTGTGGCGGGCGCCCCGCGTTTCATCCCGCCTGGCGGCCCCCCCCCGCCACCGGTCAGATCGACAGCTGTGTGACAGGCGTCACGGTGTCGTCAGGTCGAACCGGTTGACGGTCACCGCTCCCCCGAGCGCCTGGGTGGCGTGGTTGAAGATGGCGAACCGGTAGCCCATGAAGAACTGCCAGTTGTTGGCGAGCGTCAGGGCGTTGCCGAACGACGTGAAGTTGACCCCGTCGGTGCTGTACGAGAAGCGGGCCTGACGGCCGGATCCGGGTCTGATGTCGGCGTTGGCGCGCAACCAGATCCGGCCACCGGAGACGGCGGTGCTCGCCACCTCGCTGCCGGTGCTGGTGGTGTTCCAGTTGCTGTCCATCGTCAAGCCGTTCTGCATCACCAGACGCGTGGAACCGTTGTCCCGCCGGATGCCGATCCAGGCCGACGAGTTGCGCAGCACCGCCAGGCCCGTGCGGTCACCGTCGCGCATCGTCGAGTAGTCAAGCTCGATGGTGGCGGTGGAGGTGGGGCCCTGGATGCGGTGCGTCAACGTGTTCCGGGCGGCGTACAGGTCGCCGGTGACGGTGGCGGTTTGCAGGCGGAGCCCGTTGTTCACCGAATACCGGCTGGTGTCCGGGTTGTGGTTCCACTCCCACTGCGGGCCGAGGGTCGTGCCGGAGAACGTGTCGGTGCCGGTGAGTGGCTTCACCGCCCGGGGCGCGGCGGGCAGGTTCGGCTTCGGGTACGAGCTGCCCCACGCGCCGTTCACCGTCTGCAGGACGGGCCACCCGTCGCCGGTCCAGGTGATCGGCGCCATGGCGGGCATCCGACCACCGGGGTACGCGTCGACGAACGCCATGTAGTACCAGTCGCCGTTCTGGGTCTGCACCAGTCCGCCCTGGTGCGGAACCCCGCCGCCGGAGATCGGGCCGGGCAGGTTGAGCAGCACCTGGCGCTGCTCGTACGGGCCGAACGGGCCGTTTGTCGACTTCAGCACGTACTGGCCGTTGGCCGGTCGGGTGAGCCAGATGTAGTAGGCGCCGTTGCGCTTGTAGAAGCGCGCGCCCTCAAGCGTCCCGATGCTCGACGGCGTCTGGTACACCTGCTGGGCGCGGACCTGCGACTTCCCGTCGGCGGACAGCTGGGCGACGCTGATGGTGCCGTTGCCGTACGCCACGTACATGGTGTCGTTGTCGTCGATGAGCATCCCCGCGTCGTAGTAGCAGTTGGGGATTGTGGTGTGCTTGCTCCAGGTGCCGTCCACGGCGCTGGCGGTGTAGATGTGGGTCTGCGCGAAGTCGATGCACCCGGCCCAGTAGAACGTCCTGTTGCTCGGCCGGTAGTTCAGCGTCGACGCCCAGATCCCGTCGACGTACGCGTTACCGCCGCTCATGTCGTACTTCGACCCGAACTCCAGGCGTGGCACCGAGTGCCCGGCGAACTCCCAGTTGACGAGGTCGTACGAGCGCAGGACGGGAGCGCCCGGCGAGTAGTGCATTGTGGACGCCGACATGTAGTAGGCGTCGCCCACCCGGATGATGTCGACGTCGGCGAAGTCCTGCCAAACGACCGGGTTGGTGTACGTCCCGCCCGTCGGGGGCGGAGTCGTCGGCGGCGGTGTGGTGGGGTTGCCTCCGCTGCCCACCTGAACGAGCTGCCACTGCTGGTTGTTGCCGCCCCAGTCGTCGTACTGCACGATGTTGCCGCCGTCGGCGGTGGAGGCGTTCTGCACCTCGACCGCCTTGTTGCTGTTGCGGTTGATCAGTCGCACGTAGCCGCCCGAGGAGTCCGCCAGGCGGAACTGCTGGTTCACCCCGTTGCCGTCGGCCCACTGCACTATCGACGCGCCGTTGGCGGTGGAGAAGTTGTAGACGTCGAGCACCTTGCCGGAGTGCCGGGACTTCAGCCGGTAGTAGCCGCCGCCGGAGTCGACGAACTGCCACTGCTGCCACGCGCCGTCGTTGCGCGCCCACTGCGTGATCCGCGCGCCGTCGTTCGTGGCCTGGTTGTACACGTCCAGCGCCTTGCCGCTGTTGCGGTTCACCAACACGTACCAGGCGTTGGTGTCCACCGTCGCTGCCGATGCGGGTGACGCGGCCACCGCGGTGAGCGTGCCGCCCACCAGCACCGCCGCCGCGGCGGCGGTGAGCCGCCGCAACCACCCGCGCCGACGCGCGGGTGGTGTGGCCCAGGGAACCCGACCGATGGCAACCATGATCCTCCTTCGAGAACGCGAACCGAAGCGGTCTGGGCCGGCATCCCCCGGCACCGGGCGGGGTGCCGTGCCTGGCCACGGGCCCGACCGATGTGATCGCTAACATCGCTCCCCGTGCCGCGAGGGCGGCAATCAGTGAAAACCGGGGTGCGGACGCGATTCGCGGGCGGGTCAGCCGCAGACATTGACTGTCTTGGTTATAGACTGTGAGCGATAACACGCCCTTAGTCAAGACGTAACACAGCTGGCTCGCGGTCGTGCTAGGCGCACGCGCAGACGGGTGGCGCGTCCCGGCCGACAACGGCCGGTGAGGACGCCCCACCCGTCTGGGAAGGTGCTGCCGCGTGGGTCAGAAGCCGCGCGCCAACCGGTAGTAGGCCTGGTTCCACCGGATCTCGTCGGCGAAGCGACGCGGCTCGGTGTCGGCGTCGATGACGACGAGTTCGGTACGGCTCATCTCGGCCAGGTCGTGCAACTCCTCCACGCCGACTGCCTGGGACAGCACCGTGTGGTGGGGAGCGCCAGCGGTGATCCACGCCTCGGCCGAGACAGGCAGGTCGGGTCGGGGACGCCAGACGGCCCGTGCCACCGGCAGTCGGCGCAGCGGCTGCGGCGGCGTCACCACGTCGATCTCGTTTGCCACCAGCCGGAAGCGCTCCCCCATGTCGGCAAGCCCCAGCACCACAGCCGGGCCGGGCTCGGCGTCGAAGACGAGGCGCACCGGGTCCTCCCGCCCGCCGATGCTCAGCGGGTGGATCTCCACGTTGGGTACGCCGGACGCGATGGTCGGGCAGACCTCCAGCATGTGGGCACCGAGCACCAGCTCCGAGCCGGGGGTGAGGTCGTAGGTGTAGTCCTCCATGAAGGACGTGCCGCCCTCCACGCCCACCGACATCGCCTTGAGGGTGTGCACGAGCACGGAGGTCTTCCAGTCGCCCTCGCCGCCGAAGCCGTAACCGTCGGCCATCAACCGCTGCACCGCGATGCCCGGCAGCTGACGCAGCCCGCCGAGGTCCTCGAAGTTCGTGGTGAACGCCCGGAACCCGCCGGCGTCCAGGAAGGCGCGCATGCCCAGCTCCAGGCGGGCCGCGTACCGCAGGGAGTCGTGCTGCTCACCCCCGGCCACCAGCGCCGGGACGACACGGTACGTGTCCTCGTACTCCTTCACGAGGTCGTCGACCTGCGCGTCGGTGACCTCGCCGACCACCTTGACCAGGTCGTTGACGCCGTAGGTGTTCACCGACACCCCGAAGCGCAGCTCCGCCTCGACCTTGTCGCCCTCGGTCACCGCGACGTCGCGCATGTTGTCACCGAAGCGGGCCAGGCGCAGCGACCGCATCGCCGACCAACCCAGGGCCGCCCGCGCCCACGCGCCGACCCGGCTGGTCACCCTCGGGTCGCTGACATGCCCCGCGACGGTCTTGCGGGCCACACCGAGACGCGTCTGGATGTACCCGAACTCGCGGTCGCCGTGGGCGGCCTGGTTCAGGTTCATGAAGTCCATGTCGATGTCGTCCCACGGGAGCAGGACGTTGGCCTGGGTGTGCAGGTGCAGCAACGGCGTCTGCAACGCGTCCAGGCCGGCGATCCACATCTTCGCCGGGGAGAAGGTGTGCATCCACGCGATGACCCCGATCGCGCCCTGAGCGGCGGCGTCGCGGCAGATCTGGAGGATCTCGCCGCTGTTGGTCAGGACCGGCTTCCAGACCACCCGGGCAGGGATCTGCGGCGAGTCGTCGAGCGCGGCCGCGATCTGGCGGGACTGCTCGGCGACCTGCCGGAGCGTCTCCTCGCCGTACATGCCTTGGCTGCCGGTGAGGAACCAGATCACGGGTTCGGGGTGTGGTGCCATGGGGTTGCCTTCCGCGAGAGGGGCGGTCACTTGTAACGGATTCCGATGAGGCGCTGCAGGAGGATGAAGACGAAGAGCAGACCCCCAATCACGATCTTGGTCCACCAGGAGTTGAGGCTTCCATCGAAGGTGATGAGCGTCTGGATCACGCCCAGGACCAGTACGCCGAGCACCGTGCCGAAGACGTACCCGGAACCACCGGTCAGCACGGTGCCACCGATGACGACGGCGGCGATGACGTCCAACTCCATGCCGACGGCGATCAGCGGCGCGCCGGAGAGCGTGTAGAAGGACAGCAGGATGCCGCCGATCGCCGAGCACAGACCACTGATCGTGTAGACGGCGATCCGGGTCCGCCCCACCGGCAGGCCCATCAGCAGCGCCGACTGCGGGTTGCCGCCGATGGCGTACACGTTGCGCCCCAGCCGGGTGTAGGCAAGCGTGTACGCGGCCACGGCCACCACGGCGAACGCGATGAGCACGCTGATCGAGACGAAGTTGCCCTTGGGGTCGCCGATCCGCTCCTGCGACATCCTGGTCCAGAACCCGTCGGTGATCGGGATGGACGAGCCGGAGATGAACGTGCACATGCCCCGGGCGAAGAACATCCCGGCGAGCGTGACGATGAACGGCTGGATCTCGAAGAAGTGGATGGCGCAGCCCATCAGCAGACCGAGCGTCGGGCCGATGAGCAGGGCGATGACGAGCACCAACGGCGCCGGCATACCCCCCTGGAGCAGCCAGGCCGACACCATCGCGGTCATGGCGACCACCGACCCCACCGACAGGTCGATACCGCCGGTGAGGATCACGAAGGTCATCCCCACCGCGACGACGAGCAGGAAACCGTTGTCGATGAAGACGTTGAAGATGACCTGCACGTTGGAGAACGCCGTGTACTGCGACACCCCGATGCCGTACATGACCAGGAGCAGGGCGAGCGTCGCCAGGACCGGTATCTGCCGCCTCGGCAGCCGGAACCGGGCGCGGCCGGCGGTGAGTGATCCAGTGGTCATGCCGGCACCTGCTCCTTCGGCTTGTCGGCGACGGCGGCGGGCGGCGGAGCGTTTCGCCTACGGCGGGCGAACCGGGCCCGGAAGGCCGGCGCCTGGATGAGGCAGACGGCGATGACGACGACCGCCTTGAACAGCAGCGCGGTCTGCGGCGAGATGTTCATTGCGTACACAGTTGTGGTGAGGGTCTGGATGATCAGCGCGCCGAGGATCGTGCCGCTGAGGAAGAACCGGCCGCCCGCGAGGGACGTGCCGCCGATGACCACCGCGAGGATGGCGTCGAGTTCGACCCAGAGGCCGGCGGCGTTGCCGTCGGCGCTGGAGACGTTGGCCGTCATCATGAAACCGGCGATCGCGGCGCACGCGGCGCTGATCACGTACGTGAGGAAGATGACCCGGGCGGATCTGATGCCGGCGAGCCGACTGGCGACGGCGTTGCCACCCACCGACTCGATGATCATGCCGAGGGCGGTCCGTCGGGTGAAGGCGGCCACCAGCAGGGCTGCGGCGAGGGCGATGAAGATGGCAAGCGGCAGGGTCAGCGCGTGGCCCAGACCGATCGCCCGGTACGGCTCCGAGTTGATCGTGATGATCTGACCCTCGGTGATCAGCTGGGCGAGACCCCGGCCGGCCACCATGAGGATCAGCGTGGCGATGATCGGTTGAATACCGATCACCGCCACCAGCACCCCGTTCCAGGCGCCGAGCACGAGCGCCACACCCAGCGCCATCGCGAGAGCGGTAAGCACCACCGTGAGGCTGTTCTGGTCGGGCTGCTTGCTGATGTACATGCAGGCGATCGCGCCGCTGATCGCGCAGACCGACCCGACCGACAGGTCGATGCCGCCGGTCGAGATGACAAGGGTCATGCCCAGCGCGACGAGGATGAGCGGTGCGCTCAGCCGCAGGATGTCGATCGGCGTGCCGTACAGGTGCCCGTCCTTGAGTTCGACGGACAGGAACCCGGGCCGGTAGATCGTGTTCGCGGCGAGCATGGCGACCAGCACGGCGGCGGGCCAGAACAGCCGGTGACCGATCATCGTCCGGTAGCGGCCCATTGTGTCGTTCATCGGTCTGCCTCCTCCCGGTGGGATCCGCTGGCGATGGTCTGCATGACGCGGTCGGCGTCGAGGTCGTCGTCGTTGGCGAGCTGGGCGACCATCTGCCGGTCCCGCATCACTGCCACCTTGTGGCTGAGGCGCAGCACCTCCTCCAGCTCGGCGGAGATAAACAGCACCGCCATCCCGCCGTCGGACAACTGCGTCACGAGCTTCTGGATCTCGGTCTTCGCGCCGATGTCGATACCCCGGGTCGGTTCGTCGAGGATCAACAGCCGTGGCTCGGTAATCAGCCAGCGGGCCAGCAGCACCTTCTGCTGGTTGCCGCCGGACAGGTTGCGCACCGGCACCTCCGGGTCAGCGGGCCGGATGTTGAGGGCCTTGACGTACTTGTCGACCAGTTCGTCCTGACGGCGACGCGGAATGGGCCGCAGCCAGCCGCGGGCGGCCTGCATGGCGAGAATGATGTTCTCGCGGACCGACAGGTCGGGCACGATGCCCTCCGCGCGACGGTTCTCCGAACAGAACCCGACACCCTGGTCGATGGCCTGCGCGGGCGTACGCAGACTGCTCGACGAGCCGTCCACAACCACCTGACCGCCGTCGGCCCGGTCGGCGCCGAACAACAGCCGCGCGACCTCGGTACGCCCGGAGCCCAGCAGGCCGGCCAGACCCACCACCTCGCCGGCATGGATGGTCAGGCTGAACGGCTCGACCGCGCCGGACCGGCCGAAGTTCGACACCGCCACCAGCGGCGTGCCCTCCTCAAGCGTGGCCAGGTCCCGTCGGGAGCTCTCCTCGATGCCCTCCAGGGCGTCGAGCTCCTTGCCGATCATCTTTTCGACGAGGCTGAGCTGGGGCAGTTCGGCGGTCTGGTACTCACCGACGAGCCCGCCGTTACGCAGCACTGTGATGCGGTCGGCGATCTCGTAGACCTGGTCGAGGAAGTGCGTCACGAACAGGATCGCGATGCCCTCGTCGCGCAGTTGGCGCATGATGCGGAACAGCTGCGCGACCTCACCCGCGTCGAGGCTGGACGTCGGCTCGTCCAGGATCAGCACCCGGGCCTTGATGTCGATGGCGCGGGCGATGGCGACCATCTGCTGGATCGCGAGGGAGTACGAACCGAGCGGCGCACTGACGTCGAGGTCGAGGTCGAGGCGGGTCAGCAGCGTACGGGCGCGGCGGCGGACCTCACCCCAGCGGACGGCCCCGAGGAGCCGGGGTTCCCGGCCGATGAAGATGTTCTCCGCCACCGACAGGTTGGTGCAGAGGTTGACCTCCTGGTAGACGGTGCTCACCCCGGCGGCCGTCGCCTGCATCGGCCCGCTGAAGGACACCGGCTCGCCGTCGAGGGTGATCGCGCCCGCGTCGGTGTCGTAGACACCGGTGAGCACCTTGATGAGGGTCGACTTGCCGGCGCCGTTCTCGCCCATCAGGGCGTGCACCTCGCCGGGAAAGAGCCGAAAGTTGACGTCGTGGAGTGCGCGCACCCCGGGGAAGGACTTGCTGATCCCGGTCATCGTCAGGACCGGACGGCTATCCGTCATCCCATCAGACCTCTTCTGGGGGTTGTCGACGCGGAAGGGCCGTCGCGCTCCCGCCGAGCCCGCCCGAGCCGCCCCGTGAGGGGCGGCTCGGGCGGGCGTGTCACGGGGTGATCGCGGGCCATGCCCGGTCCGTTGAGGGTTGGGGGCGACGCGGCGGGGCCGCCACGCGAGCGCGGCGACCCCCGGCGTCGATCAGTACTTGCGGTTGGGCAGGGCCTCCTTGGCCTGCTCACTCGTGAAGGTGGTCTCCTCGGTCTCGATCCGGGCAGGCACCTCCTCGCCCGCGTGCACCTTCTTGGCCAGTTCCATCAGCTGTGGGCCGAGGAGCGGGCTGCACTCCGCGATGAAGTTGAACTTCCCGTCGGCGAGAGCCTGCATGCCGTCCTTGACCGCGTCGACAGTGATGATGGTGATGTCCTTGCCCGGCTCCTTGCCGGCCGCGGTGATCGCCTCGAGCGCACCCAGACCCATGTCGTCGTTGTGCGCGAACAGCACGTCGATCTTCGGGTTGGCCTTGAGGAACTGCTCCATCACCTGCTTGCCACCGGCCCGGGTGAAGTCCCCGGACTGCGACGCGATGACCTTCAGGTTCGGGTTGGCGGCGATCGCCTCGGCGAAGCCCTTCTTGCGGTCGTTGGCCGGGGCGGCACCGGTGGTGCCCTGCAACTCGACGATGTTCACCGGACCCGAGGCGCTCTTCTTCTGCTCGACGAGCCACTCACCGGCGAGCCGGCCCTCCTTGACGAAGTCCGAGCCGAGGAAGGTCTTGTACAGGCTCTTGTCGGGCGAGTCGACCGAGCGGTCGGTCAGGATGACCGGAATGCCGGCGTCCTTGGCCTCCTTGAGGACGGTGTCCCAGCCGGATTCCACGACCGGCGAGAAGGCGATCACGTCGACCTTCTGCTGGATGTAGTTGCGGATCGCCTTGATCTGGTTTTCCTGCTTCTGCTGCGCGTCGTCGAACTTCAGCTCGATGCCCGCGGCGGCGGCCGCCTCCTTGATCGAGGTGGTGTTCGCGGTACGCCACCCGCTCTCCGCACCGACCTGCGAGAAGCCCATCGTGATCTTGCCGTCGTCCGTGGACCCGCCGCCGCCGGTGTCGCTGTTGCCGCAGGCCGCCACGCCGCCGACGAGCAGCACGCTGGCGAGGACCGCGACAGCGCGCCACGGCGCGGACTGCGTACGCATCTTTCTCATCAGTTCTCCTTGGCTGGGTGTGGTGGGGACCGCGTCAGCCGCCGACGTACGAGAGGCGACCTCTGCGGGTGGTGCGTGCTGGTACGTCGGTGGTGCAGACCTGCGACCCTGATCCACGCTGGACGCTCAGGAGCTCGCCGGTGCGACTGGTTGTTGACCGTAGACGTTCTGGTAGCGGTGATACAGGGCATCGATGTCCGCCTGTGCCATCGGCACCGGCTGACCGAGCGCCCGGGCCAGGTGTGCGGTGCGGGCGACGTCCTCACACATCACCGCTGCCTTGACCGCCGCGCGGGCGTCACGGCCGATGGTGAACACGCCGTGGTTGCGCATCAGCACCGCTGGTGAGCGGTGCCCGGCGAGCGTGGCGACGATGCCCTTGCCGATGTCGTCGCCGCCGATCAACGCGAACGGGCCGATCGGGATCTCGCCGCCGAACTCGTCGGCCTGCGCGGTGAGGTGGCAGGGAATGGACTCACCACGGGCCGCCCAGGCGGTCGCGTACGAGCTGTGGGTGTGCACGACCCCGCCCACCTCGGGCATGGCCCGGTAGACGTAGGCGTGGGCGGCGGTGTCGCTGGAAGGGGCGAGGTCGCCCTCGACGAGAACGCCGTCGAGGTCACAGACCACGATGGTGTCGGCCGTGAGGTCGTCGTAGCTCACACCGCTCGGCTTGATCACCATGAGGTCGCTGCCCGGTACGCGCGCCGAGACGTTGCCGGCCGTCCAGGCCACCAGCTGGTAGCGGGTCAGCTCGGAGTGCAGACGGGCGACCGTCTCACGCAGCTCGCGGATCTGTCGGGTCACCTCGATGGTCATGCGACGACCTCCAACGGGGTCTCGTGAGCGGTCACGGGGGCGCTGTCGGCCGGCGCCTCGGCGGTCCCCACCGCCGCGTTGCGGATCGCCCGCAGGCGGAGCATGACGTCGTTGCCGCCCCGGCCGAAGTGGTCGTGCAACGCCCGGTACTCCGCGTAGAGGGCGTCATAGGCGCGGGCCCGGTCGGGGTCCGGCCGGTAGACGGCCTCGTGCACCTTCCCCATCGCCTGCGACGCCTCGTGCACCGACGGGTACGCGCCGGCGGCGACGGCAGCGTGGATCGCCGATCCGAGCGCCGGGCCCTGCGCGGAGGCGATGATGTTCAGCGGCCGCCGGGTCACGTCGGCGTAGATCTGCATCAGCAGCTCGTTGGAGGTGAGACCACCGGCGATCACCAGGTCGTCGACCGGAACACCGGCTTCGACGAACGCCTCGATGATCATGCGGGTGCCGTAGGCGGTGGATTCCAGCAGCGCCCGGTAGATGTCCTGCGGCCGGGTGGCCAGGGTCATCCCGACGATCATCCCGCTCAGGTCGTGGTTGACAAGCAGCGAGCGGTTGCCGTTCCACCAGTCCAGCGCGACGAGGCCGTGCGCGCCGACTGGTTGGCTTGCGGCCAGCGCGGTGAGGTGCTCGTGCGAGGCGGCCCCGGCCGGGGCGGCGTGCTCGACGAACCAGCCGAAGATGTCGCCGACACCGCTCTGCCCGGCCTCGTAGCCCCACGCGCCAGGGCTGATGCCGCCGTCGACCACCCCGCACATGCCGGCCACCTCGGCGGGTTGCCGACCGTTTACCACGTGGCAGGTGGAGGTGCCCATGATGGCGACGAGCCGACCGGGCTCCACGGCCTGCGCCGAGGCCGCTGTGACGTGCGCGTCGACGTTGCCGACGGCCACAGCGATCCCCTCCGGCAGCCCGGTCCACGCCGCCGCGGTGGCGGTGAGCGTGCCGGCCTTGGCGCCCAGGGGCAGCAGCGGACCGTCCAGCTTGGCCACGAAGTCGCCGAAGCCCGGGTTGAGCGCGGTCAGGAAGCCCTCGGACGGGTACTGGCCGTCCTGGAGGATCCCCTTGTAGCCGGCCGTGCAGACATTGCGGGTCTCGGCGCCACAGAGCTGCCAGACGATCCAGTCGGCGGCCTCGATGAAGCGCTCGGCCCGGTGGTAGACCTCGGGGTCCTCCTCCAGGATCTGCAGGCCCTTGGCGAACTGCCACTCGGCGGAGATCTTGCCGCCGTACCGGCCGATCCACGGCTCGGCCCGCTCATGGGCCAACGCGTTGATCCGGTCGGCGTGCGGCTGCGCGGCGTGGTGCTTCCACAGCTTGACCCACGCATGCGGCCGGTCGCGCAGCTCGGGATCCTCGCAGAGGGGGGTGCCGTCGGCGAACGTCGGCAGCACCGTGCAGGCGGTGAAGTCGATGCCGATGCCGATCACGGCGGCCGGGTCGATCCCCGCTGCGGACACCGCTGCCGGAACGGCGTAACGCAGCACGTCGCGGTAGTCCTGCGGGTTCTGCAGCGCCCAGTCCGGGGGCAGCGGCCGGCCGCTGGGAAGCGCAGCGCTGATCACCCCGTCGCCGTACTCGTGCACAGCGGTCCCCACCTCGGCACCGTCACCGACCCGGACCACGAGTGCCCGCCCGGAGAGGGTGCCGTAGTCGACACCGACGACGTAGCTTTCGGCAGCTCCGTCCACACGGTTCATGTTCACCTCCGCCGTTAACGGGGATAGTGTTAACGCTCACATCCAGCCTCGTCAAGACATCTACCCGCAACAGCTCCGTAACGGAACGCGGAGGCCCATCCAGGCACGCAGAGCGCCATCAGACTGGGGCAAAGCACGGATGTCCGGCATTCTGGGGACATGCTGGCGGGTCGGCGGCCCCGTAGGGGCCTGCCTCGACGACGGCACCCTCCCCGACGGTCCCGGGACGAGTCGCCCGCCGTCGACCACGATCGCGAGGCGGACGTCCGAACAGGAGCGACTGCCGCCAGGCCCAGTGTCAGCGATAACATCATCGGGCTTCGAGGTCCTGTGGTCGGATCTCTGGATCGACCGACAGGTCACCACACTGCCCAGGATCAAGCGCTCCGGCGGCCAGCGGCGGCCCCGCCCGGCCGACTCGGCAAGACGTTGTTATCGATAACATTTGATGTTTGGTCGAACCCGTTCCGAGGGCCGACGCGAACCACGTCCGCGCCGGCAGCCCGACCCATCGGGGCCGGGCTGCCGGGTGATCGTGCGGGCCACCCCCGTTCGCGCCCCGCCTCGACCGGGGACCGCGCCGCGAGTCACGACGGGTGCGTGTCGGGTCAGGCGCTCGGGTCGCGGTTGTACAACGCCCTGGCCCAGAAGAAGCAGACCACGCTGATGGCCGCGCACCACGCGACCGCCTCGATCGCGTTACTGCCGATACCGGTGCCGAAGAACAGGCCGCGCAGGGTCTCCATGACCGGGGTGAAGGGCTGGTGGTCGGCGAACCACCGCACCGGGGTCGGCATCGAGTCGGTGGGGACGAACCCGCTGCCGAGGAAGGGCAGCAGCACCAGCGGCATGGGCAGATTGCTTGCCGTCTCGACGCTCTTGGTGACCAGGCCGAGCGCGACAGACAACCAGGTGACCGCAAAGGTGATCATGGCGAGGACGCCGACCGCGGCGATCCACTCGATCGCCGTGGAGTTGGGCCGGAACCCGACGAGCAGTGCCACCCCGGTGACCGCCGCGAGGCTGAGCAACGCCTGGACCAGGCTGCCGAGCACGTGGGCGGTGAGCACCGACGGCCGGAAGATCGCCATGGTACGGAAACGGGCGATGATGCCTTCGGTCATGTCCATGGCGACCGAGATGGCGGTGCCCTGCGCCGCGCTCGCCACGGTGATGAGCAGGATGCCCGGGGTGACGTAGTTGGCGTAGTCGGCGCGGTCGCCGGAGGGCCCGAGGCCGGCGCCCAGGGTGCCGCCGAAGACGTACACGAAGAGCAGCAGCAGGATGACCGGGATGCCGACGAGCATGAGTGTCAGCGACGGGTAGCGCCGCATGTGGAGCAGGTTGCGCCGCAGCATCGTGCCCGAATCGCGGGCGGCGAGGGTGAGGGTGCTCATCGCGCCATCGCCCCTTCCTTGTCGGTCTGGCCGGTGAGGGTGAGGAAGACGTCGTCGAGGTCGGGGGTGTGCACGGCGAGGCCGGCCACGCTTATCGACGCGCGGTCGAGCTGGTCGAGGACTGAGCGCAGCGATCCGACGCCACCGTCGCTCGGCACCTGAAGGGTGAGCGCCGCGTCGTCCCGGGTCGCACCGGCGAACGTACGGGCCGCCGCGTCGAGCCCGTCGTGGTCGGCGAACCGCAGTACGACGTGCCCACCGGGGATGAGCCGCTTGAGCGCATGCGGGGTGCCCTCGGCGATCAGGCGGCCGTGGTCGAGGAACGCGACGCGGTCGGCGAGGTGGTCGGCCTCCTCCAGATACTGCGTGGTGAGCAGGATGGTGACACCTTCGGCGGAGAGGTCGCGGATGATCTGCCACATGGAACGGCGGCTACGGGGGTCGAGGCCCGTCGTGGGCTCGTCGAGGAAGATGACGCGGGGGTCGCCGACAAGTGTCATGGCGAGGTCGAGCCGCCGTCGCATGCCCCCGGAGTACGTCGCCGCCGGCTTGTCCGCCGCTTCGACAAGGTCGAACTGGTCGAGCAGATCGGCGGTACGCCGTCGACCTGCCGCCCGGCCCAGGTGACACAGGTCAGCCATGAGGCGGAGGTTCTCCCGCCCGGTGAGCAGGCTGTCGACGGCGGAGAACTGGCCGGTGACGCCGATCAGCGCGCGGACCGCGTCCGGCTCCCGGGTCAGGTCGTGGCCGGCGATGCGGGCCTGGCCGGAGTCGGCGCCGATCAGGGTGGACAGTATCTGCACCGTGGTGGTCTTGCCGGCCCCGTTGGGACCGAGCAGCGCGAAGATCGTTCCCGCGCGGATCTCCAGGTCGATGCCGTCGAGGACCACCTTGTCGCCGTAGGACTTTCGCAGGCCGCTCGCGACGATCGCGGGCTGGGTTGGCACGGTCATGGCTCCTCGATTCGTGTCCGGTGTCGCCCGGCGGTCAGGCACGGCGGATCATGATGTCGCCGTAGGAGGTGTTGGCCCGGATCTCGACGGTCTCGTCGGTCTCTGCCGGGCTGTCGGTAGTGGAGAGCGCGTTGTCGACCCGGCCGTGCCGGGAACCGACGTCGAGCCACGCGGCGGTCCCCCGCCGGACACCGACCTCGATGGCCCCGTACGAGGTCTGCAACTCCACGGACCCGCGGGCGACCTCGCCGAGTCGCACGTTGCCGTACGCGGTGCGTGCCGTCACCGAGGCCGCCGACTTGTCGACGGCGATGTCGCCGTGTGCGGTGTTGATCCGGATGTCTCCGCCGCCCCGGCCGATCCAGCAGTCGCCGGAGGAGTTCTTGATCTCGGCGGTGCCGCCGACCTCGCCGAGGCGCACCTTGCCGGAGGACGCCTTCACCCGGGCGGGGCCGTCGACACGTGTCACTGTGACCTCGCCGTGGTTGGTGTCGATGTCAAGCGGCCCGGTCTCGTCGAGTCGGATCGCGCCGCCGGTCTTGACGTGGCACTCGCCGAGCCGGCCCTCACCGCGGAACGCCGCCCACGAGGCTTCGGCGTGCATCCGTGAGCCGGCCGGCACCTCGATGAGGACGTCGACCGAGGGCCCGGGGCCGGGGCCGTAGCGGCGCCAACTCTTCGGCACCCGGATCGTCAGTCGGCCGGAGGCGTACTCGATCGTGGTCTGTTGGGCGGCGCTCACGTCGGCCTTGCTCGACGGATCGCGGGGCCGCACCTCGACGACGGTGTCGGTGCGGTCGGACGCGGAGATCCACGCGTCGCCGACGGGCAGTTCGACATGCACGTTGATGGGCTCGGGTGTGTCGAAAACAGGCATGGTGGTCTCCCGGGAGGATGCCAGCGGCGTCGCCGCTGGTGAGCGGGGTGGAAAGAAAAGGAGGACGGGTGGGTCAGCGCGCCCAGCCGGTGAAGTGCTGGCCGGCGCGGGGCTCCGGCCGACGGGCGGGACGGCGGTCCGCGTCACCGGCCCCGACGGCAGCGGCGACAGCCCGCACCAGCCAGGCGTTCACCGACAGCCCGGCCCGGCCGGCGGCCTCGTCGACGCTTGCCTTCAGATGGTCGGGAAGGCGCAGGTTGATCCTCGACGTGCCGCCGTCGTCGCCGTCCGGCGGCAGCACGGGTGCCGGCAGCGTCGCCGGCCCGGACTGCTCGGTCTGCTCGGCCGGGCCGCTGGCCGGCGGGTTGGCCGGTGTCACAACGAAGTCGGGGTCGCGCCCGCGCAGCCGGACGTGCACCGATCCCGGAGCGAGGTCACGGGTGATCTCGTCGGCCGCGTCCGACAACGCCTCCAGCAGCGCGAGGTGGGTCGCCGCCTCCAGTTGGGTGAAGAGCCGCTCGGCCAGCACCCGGCTGTCCGGGTCGACGCCCTCGGCGGCGAGGGCGAACTCGTTACGCAGGTTCTCAACGTACGGCCTCAAATCCATGACGCCATCATGGCATCACTTTGGCTCAGGATGCAACGCCTTAGGCTCAGAGTGATGCCACTTCACTCACCCGCGTCGGCAGCACCGGGCCGAACCAGCTCTCCGAAAGCACGCCTGACCAGCCGATTCGCCGCCTCCTGAGTCAGCCCGGTCGCCACCAGCAGATCGCTGACAGTCGTTCGGACCTGTGCCACCACGACAGCACCGGAGAAGCCGACCCCCTCCCGATAGGCGTCACCGGCCCTGCACACCGCCCGCAACGCCTGCACCCGCGCCCGCTCGGGTTCGTGACCGGCGGCGAACTGCTGCTTGAGCAGCCGGACCGCCTCGGCCAGGTCGGTGACCGCCTGCGACATCGGCGCCGGAACCGGCTCACCGTCCTCGATCAGGCTCACCGCCCGGCGGATCAGCGTGCCGGTGTTGCGCATCGCCCGGTCGATCGGTTCCGCCGCCCACGCGTACCGACCCACCGGCCCGCGCCGCTCGTGCCAGTGCACAGGCGACAGGGTGCTGGCCTCCCGAGCGCCCTGGGTCGCCTCGACGAGCGCGCTCACCTCGTCCTTGTTCTGCCGCAAGGCCGCCAGAGCGGTCCGGGCAGGACCGGCGTCGCCGTTGGCCAACGCTCCAGCGGTGGCGTCGAGCTGCGTGCTGAGCAGGTCAAACGCCGGCCGGGCGGCCCGGTTGAGCACACGCAGCGGATTCAGGGGCAACAGCACGGCGGTGACCAACAGCGCCACGCCACCCCCGATGAGCGCGTCCACGAAGCGGGGGATCTCCAGGTCCCGCACGGAAGGGCTGAGGGTCGCGATGAGCACCGCCGTCGCGCCGGCCTGGATCACCACCGCGGCGCTGCCGACGAGAAAAAGCGCGACGAGGACCGCCAGCACGACGATCAGCACGAGCTGCCACCACCCGGTGCCCACAACGACCAGCAGCAGATTACCGACGAGCACCCCCACGGACACCCCGATGATCAGCTCGACGGTGCGTCGGAGGCGTTGGCCGACCGACGCGGCGAGGGTCGACACTGCGGAGATCGGCGCGAACACCGGCTGGGAGACGTGCAGGACGTCGTGCGCCAGCAGCCAGGACAGCACGGCGGCCAGCCCGGCCTGCAGGGCCAGACCGCCGATGGCGTGTACCCGACGCAGACGGTCCCGCAGGGTCGCCACCGCACGCTCGCGGAGCCGGGCGACCGTCGCCGCCCGGCCCGCCCACGCGGAGTCGTCGGTACGGGTCGGAGCGCCCCCGTCCGTTCCAGGCCGACCGTCAGCCACCATGGCGGCGGCTACCCGGGGCGGCCCGACTCAACCCTGCCCGCGGCACTACGGACCGTCGCCGCCCGGCCGACCGGACGTCCCGCACCCGCGCGGCAGGGCAACACCACACGAATGGGTTCGCCGAACCGGGGTAGACCCGGGTCCGCCACACCGGTGGCGGGGCGTCCCCGGCCCGGATCGTCGGCCGGGCTGCCGGAACGCCTCGGGGGGCGATGGCGGATGGATCAGCACTGTTGAACGGGCGCGACACCTCCGGCGACATCATCGAACTGCGAGTGCACGGAGTCTCCGGCGCCGGAGCCGACCAGATGCTGGGTCTGCGGCAGTCGGCGCAGGTCGCCGGCGACCGCAGCGGGGGCTTCTTCCGGATACGCCCGTCCGGACCGGCACCGGAGGGCGTACCGGGCGTGACGCTGGAGGCGTACCGCTGGGGTGACCTGCCCTCCGGGACCGTGGCCCGGACCCTCGGATTGGTGTTCCTGCTGCCGTTCATGCTGGCCAACGTGGCGATCTGGATGCGCCCCGCGAAGCCGGGCTCGGAGGCGGTGGTCAAATCCCTCTGCAGGGTGCTGGCACTGATGCTCACCGTGCTGTACGTGTTGGCCGTCGCGGGCGTCGCCCTGGACCTTGTCGCCTGGAAGTGCCTGACGTCACCCCGCTGCCTGGCCGGGCGAAGCTGGCTGTCCTGGCTGAGCGGGCAGCGGGTCGGGGTGCGGCTGGCGGTGCTCGCGCTGGTCCCGGCCGCCGCGATCGCCCTGGTCTGGCGGCTCAGCAACCGGCCCGGAAGAACGTTCGAGGCGTTCCGGGCACCCGACGAGGAGCTGGGCGGGCATCGGCTCAGCGCAGTCGGCAAATGGGACGCCGAACCGCTTGTGGGGCGGCTCCGTTCGGTACACGTGGCGGCGGCGTTCGCGACGATGAGCACCGTCCTGCTCGCCGCCCGCGCCGCGAGCAGCGCCTCAGCCGTCACGCTCGCGCTGGTGGTCGCCACCGGCGTGGTCCTGACCGCCTGTGTGGGCCTGCTGTGCACCCCCGCGCTGATCGACAGGGCCCCGACAAACACCCGACTCGACACGATCACACGCACGCTGCGGACCATCGCCGTCATCCTTGCCGTCCTAGCGGTGATCCACGTGCTGACCAGCCCCGAGCCATGGCAGGAGGGGCGCGCGCTGCCCGGCTACGAGGCGATCCTGGCGGGGCTGTGCATCGCCCAGACGACATTGCTGGCCGTGTTCGGCGGGGTCCTGCTCCGGCACCGGGACCGCCAGAGCGACGGCAGTCCGCTGTTCGGTCTGGGAGCGCTGGCCATCTCATCCATCTCCATAAGCATTGCGGTGGCGTACTCCTCGGAGCTGGTCTACCGGGTCGCGGACTTCCTGGACCGCAACCTGCCGACCGGGGAGGGCCTCGCTGCCGGCCCGCCCGGGGCGTACACCTGGGCGATCTTCGGGTTTTTCCGGACCGTGCTGGTCACGACGGTCGTCGCCGGTTTTGTCGTGGTGCTCTCCCGCCCTGGCCGGAACCGCGCCGCGGCGGCGGTCGTCGCACGTGACTACCCAGATCGGCCGGCGGAGGCCCTGCCACGGCTGCGGCAGGTACGCGACGCGATAGCCAAGGCACGGTTCACCGAGAAACTGGTGCTGTTGGCAGTCGTCTTCGCCTGCCTCACCGGCGTCGGCATGGCCACCACCACCATCGGCCTGCTGGGGGTGTTTCCCAGCCACGTCGCCGAAAGGTACGTGGGAGTGCCCGCCGACGTGATCACCTTCGGCATCGCGCTCGGCAGTTGGAAGATCGCGGCGGTCATCCTCGCCCTGATCATCGGCGGAATCTTCGCGTACCGAACCGTCCCGTTCCGGCGGCACGTCGGTGTCATCTGGGACCTCGGCACCTTCTGGCCCCGGGCCGCCCACCCGTTCGCGCCACCCTGCTACGCCGAACGCGCCGTGCCGGAGCTGACCCGACGAATCACCTACCTGGTCGAACGCGGCGACAAGGTGCTGCTCACGGGGCACAGCCACGGCTCGGTCCTGCTCGCCGCGACAGTGCTCCAACTGCCGCCACGGATCGGCGCCCGCGTCGCGCTGCTCACCCACGGGTCACCGCTGCGCCGGCTCTACGCGCGGCTCTTTCCCGCGTACATCGACGACGCGGTGCTGCGCGATATCGGCGAGCGAATCGGCTGGCGGTGGGTGAACCTGTGGCGCGACACCGACCCGATCGGCGGCCGGATCCTCCCCGCAGACGCGTCACCTGAAGACGACAGCGACCCGGCGGCCACAGTGGATCGTCGACAGCGGGACCCCATCGACGTGGTGACCCCGCCGGGCGACAGCGTCCCCCCACCGATCCAGGGGCACTGGCCGTGCGAGTCCGACGAGCACTTCACCGACGCGGTACGGGAGTTGGCGCACCGCCTCGGCGGGCCCTCAGCGTGACGGTCAAGCCGCGTTCGAGGTCCGGGCGCGCCACTCGTCGAGGCGCGTGCCGGCGATGCGGGCGCCGTCGACGGGGACGAGTGAGCGCTCCTCCAGCTTGCTGCCGAAGTAGCGGGCGGCGGGGTCGGTCACCACCGAGCGGCGGTCGTCGCTGGCAGTGAGCACGGACCGGCCCAGTTCATCGAGGCGGAACTGCTCCGGGCCGGCGATCTCGACGACGCCGTTCGTCGGCGCGCCCACCACGACCGCCGCCACCCCGGCCGCGACGTCGTCGGCCGCCATCGGCTGGATCAGCACCGGCGCCAGTCGTACGGTGTCTCCGTCCGTCGCGGCGTCGACGATGCCCTGGACGAACTCGAAGAACTGCGTGGCGTGCACAAGCGAGTACGGCACTCCGGACCCGGCGATGAGCCGCTCCTGCGCGACCTTCGCCCGCATGTACCCGCTCTCCGCAAGACGGTCGGACCCCACGATCGAGAGTGCCACGTAGTGCCGCACTCCGGCGGCTGTCGCGGCGGCGAGCAGGGTCCGGGTGGACGTCTCGAAGAACTCCAGCGCGGCCCCGCCCTCGAGCGACGGAGAGTTGGAGGTGTCGACCACCACGTCCGCACCGGCGAGCACATCGGCCACTCCCTCGCCGGTAAGCGTGTTCACGCCGGTCTTCGGTGACGCCGCCACCGCCTCGTGGCCCTGCTCACGGAGATCGCGGACGAGCTTGGAGCCGATGAGGCCACTGCCGCCGATGACGACGATCCTCATGATCGAACCACTCCCTGTCCTTCAGGCGTCGGATCGAGCCGCTGTACCGGAACGGCGCCCAAGGGGCCGATTCCAGCCTACGTAGCTGCGCGTCACCGAGGCGCAGAGATCAGGCGTCATGATTGCGTCGCCGAAGCGCCTGGCTGGCCTGCCGATGGCGGGGGCCCGCTAGCCTGCTGATGGCGGGTGGTCGGCGACACGGGGGCCGACACCCACACGCAGCGGGAGGTCGACGTGGCCGCAGTGTCCCATCCGGTGTTCGCCCGGGTCTACGAGCGGCTCAGTGTGGCGATGGACCGCGCCGGCCTCGACGAGTTCCGCCGGGACGTGGTCGCCGGCCTGTCCGGCCGGGTGATCGAGGTCGGCGCGGGCAACGGTCGGATGTTTCCCCACTACCCGCAGGGCGTCACCGAGGTCGTGGCGGTCGAGCCGGAGCCACGGCTGCGGGCCGCCGCCACCCGGGCGGCAACGACAGCGCCGGTGCCGGTCACCGTCGTCGACGGCCTGGCCGAGGCGTTACCCGCCGGGGACGGCGAGTTCGACGCGGCAGTCGTCGCGTTGGTGCTGTGCACAGTGCCCGACCAGGCGGACGCGCTCGCCGAGATCGACCGCGTGCTGCGCCCCGGCGGTCAGTTGCGCTTCTTCGAGCACGTTGCCGTGGAAGAACCCGGACGGCTGCGCCGGATCCAACGGCTGTGCGACGCGACGGTGTGGCCGAAGCTGTTCGGCGGCTGCCACACCGCTCGCGACACCACCGCCGCCATCGGCGCGGCCGGGTTCACCATCGGGGAGCTGCGGCGCTTCCGGTTCCCGGCCACCAGTTCCAGCCCGTCCTCACCCTGCGTTCTCGGCCGGGCGGTCAAGCCGGGGCCGGGCCGGCGCTGAGGGCAGACCGGTCAGCCAGGCGTCCAGGGCCGCAGGGCTCTGGAACAGCAGCACCGGCGGCGCGATCGGATCGCTCTGCCAGGCCCGCATCCGCCGTCGCGCCCTGCCGAACGCGCCGACATGCCAGAGCAGGATCGAGTCCCGGGACAACACGCTGCCCAGCGACTCCCGATTGCCGCTGCAGATCACCTCGCGTGTCACGAGCCGGCGCAGAGTCCGGCGCAACAACCGCCAGAACGACAGCCACCGCGGATAGTCCAGGCCCACCACCAGGTCGGCGCGCGCAAGGGGTACGTCCCGCCACCCGTGGTAGGCACCATCGAGGATCCACGTGTCCCGGCGACAGATGGCCTCGATCCGGCTGCGCTGTTGCTCGACCGGCACCTCGACCCAGCCCGGCAACCACAACTGGTCGTCCACCGGATACCACGGCAACCCGAGGCGCTCGGCCAACTGCTGCGCCAGCGTGGTCTTGCCGGCGCCGTACACCCCGTAGACCAGGATGCGCCGTGGTGCGCTCATCGCGGAAGCGTACGCGCGAAAGTCGGTTGCCGCCGAGGACGGGTTCGGCCAGAGTGCTCCCCATGACGTACTGACGGACACCACCGCACCGCACCGGGCCCCCGAGGCCGACCGGTGCCGTACCGCCGTCTGTCCCTTGCGTTCTCAGCGAGAAGTGAGCGTCGTTGTCTGAGCACCACTCCCCTGGGGAGTCTCTGCCCCTGTCCACATCGGCCACCGTCACCGTGTTCGCCTCCCCCGCGAGTTGGATCGAGTCCGACGCGCTGGAGCAGTGCCGTCAGGTGGCCGCCCTCGACGGAATGATCCACGTTGCCGGCATGCCGGACCTGCACCCGGGCAAGGGTGCCCCGATCGGCGCCGCCATGGCGTCGAGCATGCTGTACCCGCACCTGGTGGGATCCGACATCGGGTGCGGCATCGCCGTGTTCCCGTTCCGGCTCAAGCGCGTCGTACCGGAACGGCTGGCCGCCCGGTTCCCCGACCTCGACCGTCCGCTCGACCCGGAGCAGGACGCCGACGACAGGGCCTGGGACGTCCTGCGCGGTGAGGTTCCCGCAGGTCACCTGGACGGGCTCGCAACGGTCGGTCGCGGCAACCACTTCGTCGAACTCGCCCGCGTCGACACCGTCCTGCACCCGGGCCACGCGAGCCGCCTCGGGCTCGACGCCGGTGACCTCGTCCTCATCGTGCACAGTGGTTCGCGCGGTCTGGGCGAGCGGATCCTGCGGGCGCACACGAGCGTTCACGGTGCCGGCCCTGCGCCGGACCCGGCCGCCTACCTCGCCGCGCACGACGACGCCGTGCGGTGGGGCTCCCTCAACCGGCGTCTGCTGGCCGCCCGGGTGGCGCACGCCCTGGGGGCCGCGCCGACCGAGCCGATCGTCGACCAGTGCCACAACCTGGTCGAGGTCCGCGACGGGGTGTACCTGCACCGCAAGGGGGCCGCACCCGGTGACGGCCGCGACGTGCTCATCGCCGGTACGCGGGGCACGGCGTCCTACCTCGTGGCCGCGCACGCCGGGCCCGACGCCAACCACTCCGTGGCGCACGGCGCGGGCCGCAAGATGTCCCGCGCCGACGCCCTGCGCCGGGGCCGGGCCAAACACACGGTCGAGGAGTTGCGTCGCACGCCGGTGGGGTCGCTTGTGGTGTGCGGCGACCGCCAGTTGCTCTTCGAGGAGGCTCCCACCGCGTACAAGCGGATCGAGCAGGTGATCGGTGATCTGGTCGAGCACCGGCTGGCCACACCTGTGGCCACCACGACTCCGGTGATCACCTACAAGACGCGGGCCGCAGGGGCCACGCCACGACCGGACAGCCAGCGCCGCGGGCGGGCCCGATCATGAGTACGCGGCTGCTGCTGTCCAGCGGGCACGGCCCGCAGGAGTGCGCCTGGGCGCTGGCCCGGTTGCTGCGCCGGCTGGAGGGCGACGCCGCCAGGCGTGGCCTGACGGTCCGACGGGTCGAGGTGGTGCCGGGCAACCGGGCCGGCACCTACCGATCGGCGTTGATCCAGATATCCGGTGCCGACGCCGAGGCGTTCGCCGCCTCCTGGACGGGCAATCTGTGCTGGCAGGCGCCAAGTCCCTACCGCCCAGGCCACGGCCGGAAGAACTGGTATGTCACAGCGCAACCGCCGCCGGGTGACGCCGGGGCGACGACGTTCACGGAGGCGGACGTCGACATCGTGCCCTGCCGCACCGGCGGCCCCGGTGGGCAGCACCGGAACAAGGCGAGCACCGCCGTACACGCTACCCACCGCCCGTCGGGGCTCGTCGTGGTGGTGGACAGGGAGCGGCAGTTCAGCCTCAACCGCGCCATCGCCATGCGCCTGCTGCGGCAGCGCATCGAGGCCGGCGACGAGGCGGCCCGGCGGGCGGTGACCACCGCCCGCTGGCGCATCCACGACGAGGTGGTGCGAGGTGACCCGGTCCGCACCGAACGCTGATGTCCCGTTCCCCGGCGTCGATCCCCGTACGCTTGTGGCATGGCTGAGCGATCCCTGACCCTGATGGCGGTGCACGCCCACCCCGACGACGAGGCCACCAGCACCGGCGGCGTCCTGGCCCGATACGCGGCCGAGGGAGTGACGACGGTTCTCGTGACCTGCACGGACGGCCGGTGCGGTGACGGGCCCGGCGGGGTGAAGCCCGGCGACCCCGGTCACGACCCGGGCGCCGTGGTGGCGATGCGCCAGGCCGAGTTGGAGGCCAGTTGCGCGGCGCTGAAGGTCACCCACCTGGAGACCCTCGGCTACGGCGACTCGGGGATGATGGGCTGGCCGAACAACGACCAGCCCGGCTCGTTCTGGTCGACGCCTGTCGCGGAGGCGGCGGACCGGCTTGCCGAGTTGATCCGCCGGTACCGACCGGACGTCATCGTCACCTACGACGAGAACGGCTTCTACGGTCACCCGGATCACATCCAGGCCCACCGCATCACCATGGCGGCCGTCGCGCAGACCGACGTTCCCGCGAAGGTCTACTGGACCACTGTGCCCCGCACCGCGTTCGAGGACTTCGGCCGGATCATGAAGGAGCTGGGCATCGAGTGGGCCGACCCGGACCCGTCGTCGCCCGAGCCGGCGCTCGGCCTCCCCGACGACGAGATCAGCACCTGGGTCGACACGAAGGCGTACGGCGATCAGAAGTTCGACGCCTTGGCGGCGCACGCCAGCCAGACCGAGAACATCTTCTTCCTGCAACTGGGCCGGGAGCGCTTCACCGAGCTGATGGGCGTCGAGACGTTCGTCCGCGTGCGGGACACCACGAACGCGCCGCTGCCCGAGGACGACCTCTTCGCCGGCCTACGCTGACGGTCCGCTCCGCTCACCCGTCCGTCCTGGCCACGGTCAGATCCGCGCGCCGGGGACCAGCAGGTTCACCAGCCTTGGGAACGTCGTCACGACACGCCGGGCGCCGTTGTGTGGGTCGACAACCACCAACTCGGTGGTGGTTTTCGTCATGCGTTGCAGGACGACGCCCTCGGGCACCACGCCTCGACACAGCTCCGCGCTCTGCCCGGGCACGGTCCGCACCTCGATCCCGGCGGTGGCCGCTCCGGTCTTCACGTCGACTCCCAGCAGCGTCCCCTGCCCGCTCTTCGAGGGGGCGTGCACCCAGATGGTCGGCGGGCTCCCGCCCGCGTACCACAGCGCCAACATCGGAGGCGCCGTCTCGGTCGTCTCCTGCCTGCCCACCGTCAGCCTCCGGGTCACGAGGGTGGCGATGTCCGTGAGCTTGACTGTCATCTCCGACGCGTGGTCGGTTGGCACCAATTCGTACGTCGCGATCTCCCTGCCGTTGATGAAGCCCGCCTCGGCGCTGATGGCTGAGGTGCGCATGTCGAGCTGTCGCACCTCGCCGTCGGGCAGGGCCATGACCGCGTAACCCCGGCCGTCCATGTCCGGCTTCATGAAAAGCGCCGACCGGGCGTCAGTCGACCACACGTCCAGCTCGTACTCGCTCGTGACCTCGTGCTCGGCTGTCCCCGTCAGGTCCCGCACCCGCCACCGACCGTCCCGTCGGTCGGCCAGCCAGCGTCCGTCCGGCGACAGGGACAGGTTCAGAGGCCCGACCCCCTCAGGCGTACGCCCGACGCGGAACTGCTCACCCGATACGGTGACCACGTAGACGTCGTGGCGCTCGAACGTCGCGCCGGTCGGGTCGAGGTCCTCCGGGTCGGTCTGCTGGTGGTAGATCAGCGCACCCCGGCCGACGCCACGGTCGGTGGGCAGGTCCACCGCCTGGGCCGGCGGTCGCACCTGCGCCGGCAGCGTGGAGAGGACCGGCTCGAACTCCGCGCCTGCCGCGGGCGTCGGGGCCTCCCGCTGCGTGGCGACCCCCCACACCACCACCCCGATCGCCGCCAGCACGACGAGCACCGCGCTCACCGCGGCGGCCCGCCGCCACCCCCGCTCCGGCACCGGATCTGTCTGCTCTGGTGGAGATTGCTCTGGTGGAGATTGCACCGCGCGACCCCCCGTCCCGGGCGCTTGTGCGCCCAGCACAACTAAACGTGGGCAGGCCCGCCTATCAACCCTGCGGCACTATCCGTCATCGAAAAATGCCCCGGTCGTGATCAGGTCCTCAGGGTGCGGCGAGCCACTGCCGACGCGCCGCGCGCTGAGTAGCCTGGTGCCATGATCTTCATTACCGCCAAGTTCCGGGTACGGCCCGAGCACGCCGACCAGTGGCCCCAGATCGCCGCCGCGTTCACCGAGGCGACCCGCGCCGAGCCAGGCTGTCTGTGGTTCGACTGGTCCCGCAGCCTCGACGACCCGACCGAGTACGTCCTGGTCGAGGCGTTCCGCGACGACGAGGCCGGCGCGGCACACGTGCAGTCGGCGCACTTCCGCGCGGCGCAGGAGGACCTGCCGCCGCACCTCGCAGAGACGCCGCGCATCGTCAACACCACAGTGCCCCAGCAGGACTGGTCGCTGCTCGGCGAGATGGCCGTTCCTGAAGGGCGCTGACCGGGGCTCACCACCCGGGCTCGCGACTTGCTCCGGGCTCGCGCCGGTGTTCTGGCCGGAGTCGCCGTTCAAGGCCGCATCGGTGCTTTGGGACCTGGAGGTACGTCGAGCCGGCGCCCAGGGCGGGCACCGGCTCGACTGTGGTCCTACCGCTGGCCGTGTCCGTCGGCGCAGCGCACTTTGATGATCAGCTGGCGGTGCAGGCGGGGGCCAGGCCCGTGGCGGTGCCCGTGCCCTGGAACCCGAACTCGGTCACCTGACCGGCAGCAAGCTGACCGTTGTAGTCCACGTTCGTGAACCGCACCGAGCCGCTGCTGCCACTGGCCGTGGCCGACCAGGTGTTCGTCACGCTCGCCCCAGCGGGCAGTGTCAGCGCGACGTTCCAGCCCCTCGTGCCGGACGAACCAGCTGTCACCTTCACGTTCGCCACGAACCCACCGGTCCACGAGTTCACCGTCACCGACGCCGAGCACCCACTCGGCCCCGGCGGAGGGGTCGTCGGGTTCGGCGGAGGCGTGGTCGGGTTCGGCGGCGGGGTCGTCGGGTTCGGCGGCGGGGTCGTCGGGATGGGCGTACCGCTGTTGAGGGCGTTGAGGACGGAGTCGTACGCCGCCTTCTTGTTGCCCGACCTGTCGAACAGCAGGGCGTTGTCAGTGCCGCGCCAGGAGTCGCTGTCCCGTACGCCCCATACGGTGATGCCGGTGCAGCGGGTGACGGCCAGGCAGGCGCGGGTGACAGCGCCGAAGATGTTGGCCTGGTTGGAGCCGGTCATGACGTCCAACTCGGTGATCTGCACATCGACGCCCAGATCGGCGAAGCGTTGCAGGTTGGCCTGATAGTCACCGGCCAACGTCGTACCCAGGTGCGACTGGAAACCCACGCAGTCGATCGGCACCCCACGGGACTTGAAGTCCCGCACCATGTTGTAGATGCCCGTCGACTTCGCGTTGATCCCATCGGTGTTGTAGTCGTTGTAACACAACTTCGCACCCGGATCGGCGGCCCGCGCAGCCCGGAACGCCGCCTCGATCCAATCGTTGCCGGTGCGCTGCAGATTCGAATCCCGCCGCCCACCACTGCCACCATCGGCGAACGCCTCGTTCACCACATCCCAGGCATAAATCTTGCCCCGGTAGTACGAGGCCACCTGCGTCACATGGTTGATCGCCGCACTGCGCAACGCACTACCCGACAAGCCCTGCGCCCAACCCGGCTGCTGCTGGTGCCACAACAACGCATGACCCCGCACACTCATACCGTTGGCCTGCGCATGACTGACCAGACGATCACCACCGCTATAGCTGAACCGACCCTGCTGCGGCTCGGTGGCATCCCACTTCATCTCATTCTCAGCCACCACACTGTTGAACTCGCGGTTCAGAATCCCGACGTACTGGCTGTCGGAGAGCTTGCCGGTCGCGACGGCCGCACCGAAGTAGCGGCCCTTCTCGGCGGCGGCCTGCTTGAGGGTTGTCCCGGCGCTTGCGGTCGGAGCCAGGGCCACCATCGTGGCGGCGGTCAGTGCGCCGGCGACGGCGAGGATCACCGTCGCCCGCACGGCTTTCTTGGGTTTCATGTCGAGTCCTTCGTGGAGGTTGCAGCGGTGGTGGTACCCGACGTCGCTGCCGGCGTCGGTTCCGGGATGCCCCGGGGTGGATCGCGCTCACGGCCGGCTCGCGCCGGCGTTCGATCACAGTGAATTCCGGGCCGGTCGTCCTGCGACGGTTGGCAGGCGCGATGCGCCGCCGTGTGGCCGGCTGCTGCTGCTGACACGGTGCTGATGCGACGTCCGCATGCCCTGGGGGGACGTCTGATCGTGAGGTACGACCAGCGGGCTCGCCCGGTGAGTCACAGCTGCTGTCGTCCTCGACATCGACTGTGAGCGATAACATCCCGTTCGTCAAGTCGTAACGAAGGACATCTATCAAGCCACCGCAAACGGGCTGCTGACCGCCCTGTTACCGGTAACAGGGCGTCCCAGCGCTGCCCTCACCGGCGGTCCGCCGTGCCCTCGGGCAGACCGGACCGGGTGATCCGAAGGATCGGCGCAATTGATCGGCAGGCATCATGTCGGCGTGAACTCAACCCTGGCAGCCCTCCTCGGCTCCGCGATCACCGCCTTCGCATCACTGCTCGTGGTCCTGGTGCACTCTCGAATGAGGCGACGGCACCAGGAACGGGCCGACCTGCAACGGGCGTACGTCCTGATCCTGTCCGGCGCCCTGCGACTCGCGCACAAGGCCGAGGCGTTGCGGCAGACCAGGTACTGGCGTTCGAGCCTGCCGGAGGCGGGCAACGAACTGCTCGCGGGGCACAAGCCGCTGGGGCCCATGGCGCTGCACGACTGGCTGGCCCGGGACATGGCCACTGTGGAGAGCGCGTGGTCGCAGATCTGGACCCACGGCGACCAGGACGGCATCGCCCTCGCCAACGGGCTCATGACCGCGTTCAACGGGGTGATGGTCGCCGCCATGCAGTGCAGCGGCACCGAACCGTTCGAACCGTCCGACGAGATGACGATCGCCAGCCGTCGCCTCGGCGAGGCACGTCGGCAACTGGCTCTGCACGCCCGCCGGGTCGCGAAGCTGGGCCCCCGCGACGTGGACCTGTTCACCGATCGGGAGTACGGCCTCGCGGCGGGCTGACAGCACGTACCGGAGATGCTGCGCCTCGGCGGCGCCGGCTGACGACGGCGGCCCGTGTCAGCAGGCGGCTGCGCCGATGGTCCGTGTCAGCCGGCGGTCCGTGTCAGCCGGCGGCTGCGCCGAACCATCGGGGTAGCTGCTCAGTCAGGTCCTGCTGGTCGTCACCGGCCCAGGCCACGTGACCGTCCGGCCGCAGCAGCACCGCCGGCGCGTCCACCTCATCGCTGACATCGACGACGTGGTCGACCCGGTCCGCCCACCCCGCGGCCGAGAGCCGGCCGGTCTGGTCGAGCAACAGGCCGCGCCCGCCGTGCATCAGCTCGTAGAGCCGACCCCCCTTCAGACGTACGTCCCGCAGGTGCCGGCCGAGCAGCTCGTGCCCCGCCCCGAAGTCGTAGTGGACGCCGATCGCTGTGACCTTCTCGATGAGGTGACGGTTCACGTCCTCGAAGTCCATCAACTCCGCCAGCAGCCGACGTACCGCTTGGGCACCCGGCTCGGTGGACAGCAACTCCATCTGGGCCCGGGTGTTGTCCAGTACGTCGGCGGCGACCGGGTGCCGTTCGGCGTGGTAGCTGTCCAGCAGCCCGTCCGGCGCCCAACCGTTGATCTCGGCGGCCAACTTCCATCCCAGGTTGAAAGCATCCTGGATGCCCAGGTTCAGCCCCTGCCCACCGGTCGGAGGGTGAATGTGCGCCGCGTCGCCGGCCAGCAGCACCCGACCCGTCCGGTACCGCTCGACCAGCCGGGTGCCGTCACCGAACCGGGACAGCCAACGCGGCGAGTGCACGCCGAAATCAGTGCCGGCGACCGCCCTCAGCTGCCGCTTCACCTCATCGAGGGTCGGCGGCGCGGACCGGTTCTCCGCCAACCCCTCAGCCGGTACGACAACGCGGTACGCCCCCTCCCCGACGGGCCCGAGGCCGAACCGGAGCTGCGTTTTGCGGACCTCGGCCACCACACTGGCCACCGTCTCCGGCGGCACCCCCACCTCCATCTCACCGAGCAAAGTCTCGACCCTGCTCGGCTCACCGGGAAAGCCCACGCCGAGCAGCCTGCGTACCGTGCTGCGACCCCCGTCGCAGCCGACCAGGTACCGCGAGCGCACCTGTGCGCCGTCGGCCAGCTCGACGGTCACCCCGTGCTCGTCCTGACGCAGTCCGACCACCTCACAGCCGCGCCGCACCTCGACGCCGACTTCGACAGCGTGCTCAGCCAGCAACCGGTCGGTGACGGGCTGCGGAATCCCCAGCACGTACGGGTGGGAGGTGTCCAGTCGACCCGGCGACGGCTTGGTGATGGCGGCGAAGAAACCACCCACCGGAAACTGCCGGCCGAGCGCGAGGAACCGCTCCAGCAGCCCGCGCTGGTCCAACACCTCAAGGCTGCGCGCGTGCAGGCCGAGCGCGCGAACGTACCTGGTCGGCTCCTCGTCCTTCTCCAGCACGAGCACGCGTACGTCGTGCAGCCGCAACTCACTCGCGAGCATCAAGCCGGTCGGGCCCCCGCCAGCAATGATCACGTCAATCATGAAAGGCATTCCCCCATTCGCCACTGTTGCGTCCGCGCCAGCCGTTTCAGCGCGATCCGCCCGGCACACGTCGCCCTCGTTTCCGCAGGCTGCGGGCCTCGGCTGGGAGATTCTGCGATACGACCCGGGTCTTGCCGCAAGACCCCGGGTGCGGTATATGTTGAAAGTGGCAGGAGTGCTGTCCTTGCCTCCTGCGGCCGGATTTGCTCAGCCCACCCCTTTCGGTCGACGCAATGCCCACCCCTCCGGTCGGCGCAACGCCCTCTCAATCGGCGCAACGCCCACCCTTTTCGGTCGGCGCAACGCCCACCTTTTCCGGTCGGCGCAACGCCCACCTTTTCCGGTCGGCGCATTGCCCACCTTTTCGGTCGGCGCATCTCTCAGCCCGCGACGCCCTTTCCGCTCGTCGTGTCCCACCGCGACGGCATCCCGCCCCAACGTGGCGCGGCGATCGAGGCGGCGCAGCGCCATCGGGGCATGGCCCACGCGGCGACAGAGCGATCAATGCGTCCGAGCCGCCAACAGGCGAGATCAACACGGGCTCCTTGAAATCGGGGTATCCCGCCATCAAGGACACCGCGATTTCAAGGAAGCCGAGTGGATCTTCGCCGAAATCTCGGCAGGTGAGAGAAACTGACCAGCAGATGGGAAGACGCTGCGTCAGGCATGCGATCCGCGCATGAACCCATTCGGCGCGACCTTCCGAACGCGTCATTTCGCCGGCATCGATCGCCCGGCTCACGCGTCGGCGGACCCGCACAACTGCGTCTCATAACAGGCAGCCAGGCCCACACGCCAGCAACACGCCAGGAACGCCAGGCCCCACGCACCAGCAACGCCAGGCCCACGCGCCAACAACATGCCAGCAACGCCAGGCAACGCGCCAACAACGCCAGGCCCACGCGCCAACAACATGCCAGCAACGCCAGGCAACGCGCCAGGAACGCCAGGCGCCAGGCAACGCCAGGCGCCAGGCAACGCCAGACAAGCAGGCGTCGTACAGCGCGGCCTTCGTACCCGTGTGGTGCGCGACGGTGGCGACGTCCACGCCGGCGGCGGCGAGCGACGACGCCGCCGACAATTCAGCGCCCGCCAGTGCGGCAAATGTCGAGGTGCACAGCACCGAGCGGCAGAAGCACCAATAGCGGCAGGAGGCGTCGCGTGCGCTCGAGGAACGCGGCGGGCATCGGCGGTTCCCTGCCGGCGAGCGACCATCGGAGCCACCACATCTTCGAGGCAGTCGGCCCACCGAAGCGGCGCTCCGGGCACCAGCGGCGAGATCAACACGGGGTCAATGAAATCGGGGTGTCCCACTGCCAGGGACACCCCGATTTCAAGGAAACCGAGTCGATCAATCACGGCCGTCCCGGCCAGCAAGAGTGAACGACCGGGATATGGGATGACGACCCTCTGAGGTGCACCCCGCTCGGGCACGACGACAGGGGTGGGTCACAACGGTCGTGAGGCGGCGTACGTCAGGCCTGGCAGCCGATCTGGCTCGCTACCGTGGCACCGGGGCCGCCACCATCGAAAAACGGTGGCGGCCCCGGGTTCACTCATTCGCGCAGGTCCGACGTCAGCGCCGGCGCGTCGGCTCCTTCGACGTGTCCACTACCGATGTCTGGTCGAACGCGGGAGCACCGTCGACCGCGTCGGCTGCCACTGCCGTTGAGGTGGCGGCGTCCGGGAGGTCCAGGCTGGTCCGCAGGGTGACGGGCCGGAGCAGGAGCGCGGCGATGACACCGACGACCGCGATGGCGGCGGAGATGAGGAAGATGTGTCCGGTCGCGTCGCCGTACGCGGCACGGACTATCTCCTGCACCCCCTCGGGCAGGGCGGTGATGTTGAGGTTGCTGCTGCCATCGCTGCCGGCGGTGGGGATTCCGGCGGCTGCGAGGTCGCGGGTGATCTGGTCGCTGACCCGGCGGGCGAGGATGGCGCCGAGTACCGACACACCGATCGTGCCGCCGAGGGACCGGAAGAACGCGACGCTGGAACTGGCCGCGCCGATGTCCTTGAGCGAGACCGTGTTCTGCACGGCGAGGACGAGGTTCTGCATTGTCATACCGACGCCGGTGCCGACGATGAACATCGCGACGCCGACCAGGACGAGCGACGTCTCGTGGTCGACGGTGCCCAGCAGCGCGAACCCGGCGACGAGGATGATCGAGCCGGCGACGATGTACGGCTTGATCTTTCCGCTCTTGGTGATGAGTCGTCCGGCGATGATGGAGGACAGCAGTACCCCGGCCATCATCGGGATGGTGAGCAGGCCCGCCTCGGTGGGGCTGTAGCCGCGGCCGATCTGGAAGTACTGGCCGAGGAAGACGGCGCCGCCGAACATGGCCATGCCGACCGCGAGGCTGCCGAGGATGGCGAGTGCCGTGGTGTGCTGCCGCACGATGTCGAGGGGGACGACGGGCTCGCTGGCCCGCGACTCGACCCAGACGGCCATCGCGAGCAGGATGACCGCCCCGCCCACCATGGCCGCGGTCTGCCAGGAGACCCAGGCGAACGAGCTGTCGACGAACGAGATCCAGATCAGCAGTACGCTCACCCCGGCAGCGATAAGGCTGGCGCCCAGGTAATCGATCTTGACGTTCTCGCGTCGCGCGGTCGGCAGGTGCAGGGTGGCCTGGAGCAGGATCAGCGCGATGGCGGCGACCGGCACGCCGACGAAGAAGCACCAGCGCCAGCCGAGCCATGACGTGTCGACGATGAGGCCGCCGAGCAGCGGGCCACCCACGGTCGCGACCGCCATGACGCCACCGAGGTAGCCGTTGTAGCGGCCCCGCTCACGCGGCGGGATCATGGCGGCGATCGCCACCTGGACGAGGGCCTGAAGGCCACCGACCCCGATGCCCTGGAACGCGCGGGCGGCGATCAGTTGGCCTGCGGTCTGCGAGAACCCGGCGATGACCGAGCCGAGCAGGAAGACCACGATGGCGACCTGGATCAGGACCTTCTTGTTGAACAGGTCGGCCAGTTTGCCCCAGATCGGGGTGGTCGCGGTAGCGGTGAGCAGGGTGGCGGTGACGACCCAGGTGTACTGGGTCTGGGAGCCGTTCAGCGCTCCGATGATCTTTGGAAGGGCTGTGGAGACGACGGTGCTGCTGAGCATCGCGACGAACAGCACGAGCAGCAGACCACTTAGCGCTTCCAGCGTCCGCCGATGGGTCATCGGCTCAGCGCCGGTCATGGTGGGTGCGCTCATCGCGCGGCCTCCAGGTTGTCGTGGTTTCCGAGGGCAACCTCGATGTCGCGGGCGAACCGGCCCAGGGCGCCGCTCAGCGCGTCGACCTCGTCGGGAGTCCAGTCGGCCAGCGCACGGCCCAGCACGTCGCCGTACCAGCCGAAGCTCTCGGCCAGGGCGGCCCGGCCTGCGGGTGTGACCGCGAGGAAGCTCGCCCGCTTGTCGGACGGGTCCGGCCGGCGCTCGACCAGACCGTCCGCGACGAGTGCCGCGATCGAGCGGCTGACGGTGGACGGGTCGAGCCGGGTGCGCTGGGCCAGCTCACGGGCCTGGCAGTTGCCGGAGAGCTTGTCGATCTGCATGAGCATGCCGAGCAGGCCCGGCGCGACGGCCTGCCCCTCGTCAGCCCGGCGCTGCTTCAGTAACCGGACAGTCCGCACCAGGTCGTACAGCCGAAGGCCGAGCTCCCCCGCGGTGCTGTCCACGCCCTGCCCCTCACCTAGTTGGTTGCCTCACGCAAGCATCTACCGATCTTGCCCACTAGGCAAGTTTGCTCATTGAGAAGCACATCACCCCACTACGCTGGGGCCGATGGACGAGATCACCGGGCTACGGGAGCGCAAGAAGGCGGCCACCCGACTCGCCCTGCACGAGGCGGCGCTACGCCTGGCCGCCGAACACGGGCCCGACGGCGTGACAGTCGAGGCGATCGCCGACGCCGCGAACGTGTCCCGGCGGACGTTCTCCAACTACTTCTCCAACAAGGAAGAAGCGCTCTTTCACGGCGACACCGTACGCCTGCGGCGGCTGCTGCAACTGGTCCACGAGCGGCCGGTGGACGAGCCGCCGTGGACGGCGCTGAGCCGGGCGGCGGAGCGCTTCACGCCCGAGGCGTTCGGCGGGCGGGACCGGTCCTGGCTGCCCCGACGCCGACAGTTGCGTGGGCACCCCGGCCTGGCCGCACATCAGGTCGCGGCGTACACGGCGATCGAGCGCGAACTGGCGACGGAACTCGCACCTCGGCTCACCGGCGCGGACGTGGCGCTACGCGCCCGCCTCCTGGCCGCGACGTTCCTGGCGATCCTGCGCGTCGCCATCCAGCACTGGATCGACCACCCGGACGACCAGTTGCTGGACACCGTGCGGGCCGCGCTCGCCGAGGTCGCTCCCCCGACGGCCGGCCCGGATCGTACGAGCACCGCCGACGACTGACGTGAACGCACCGCCGCCGGCCACCACCACTGTGCGGTGATGACCGGCGGGCGGGTTGGTCCGCGAGCGCGCCGGCTCAGCGGTGGCCGGCAGCCACCCGGATTGGTCCGCGAGCGCGCCCGATTCAGCGGTAGCCGGCGGTCACCACATTGGCCTGCACCGCGTTCTCGGTCGCGTCGGACGGATAGCCGGCGACCATGGCTCCCTCGTAGAAGGTGCCGGCGCTCAGGTTCGCGCCACCGTCGGGCTTGCAGCAGTCCCCGCCACTGCCCAGGATGATCGCGCCCTGCTTCTTCATCGGGCTGTATCCGGGCGGGAGCGAGCCGTCCCAGAGGGTGTAGAGGCTTCCCGACTGGGCGTTGCTGCCCTTGATGGCGAACCGCGAAATGCCATTGTTCTTCAGCGTCGCGGTGACGAACTTGCTGGTGAAGGAACGCTGGTTGGGGTTCCAGGTCTGGCTGCCACCCGGGAAGAGACCCCATTCGAGATCCGCCTGCACCCAGGGGCCGGTGCCGGAGCAGCCGCCGAACCAGCACTGGGTGCCGAAGTTGATGGCGTCCATCGCACCGGCGGCGTCGGCCTTCCTCGTCGTCTCACTGTTGCCGTAGTCGAAGCAGCAGCCGTTGTTGACGTGGGTGCCGCTGGTCACCATGTACATGCCCTCGGGAGCGGCCCCGGTCGGCACCCCCGTCAGGTGCCCGTCGCGCCAGTAGCTGTTCCCCGGGTTGATGTAGAGCGAGTACGCCTTGGACCCGCCCACGGTCAGGGACTCCGAGGTCGCCACCGCAGGCCTGCTCTGCGGCGAACCGGGGACCACGCTCGACCCCTGGTACCAGAGGTCGTTTCCGCGCCCGGACTGGTCGTACACGACTGTCACCACGCATGTCGTGCCGGCACAGAACGCGTCCTGCGTGGCCGCGTTGGCGGTGCCACCGGCGTTCAGCAGCCCGATGTCGCGGGACGTGTTGTCCGACGAGCGCCGGACCTGGTACAGGTTGCCGGCGTACGCCAGGTAGAGCGCCC
This sequence comes from Micromonospora sp. DT68, assembly GCF_049847245.1. Lineage (NCBI taxonomy): Bacteria > Bacillati > Actinomycetota > Actinomycetes > Micromonosporales > Micromonosporaceae > Micromonospora > Micromonospora sp. DT68. The sequence continues at coordinate 276,934 of NZ_JBNCNZ010000007.1, read as the reverse complement.
GCGTCGTGCTGTGCGCCGCGATGCACGGGGTGCCGCCGGAGGCGTAGATGTCGCACGGACGCGCACCGCTCGGCGGCGGGGTGGTCGGCGGCGGCGTCGTCGGCGAGGTGCTCGGCGAGGTCCATCGCTGGTTCGCGCCGCCGTTGCAGGCCCAGAGGATGAGTTTGGTGCCGTTGGCGGTCGAGGCGGCGTTGGCATCGAGGCAGAGCCCGGACTGCACGCCGGTGATGGTGCCGTTGGTGTTGACGTTCCACTGCTGGTTGTTCTGGCCGTTGCAGTCCCAGATGATCACTTGGGTGCCGTTGGTGGTGCCTCGGCCGTTGGCGTCCAGGCACTTGTTGCCGTACACCGTGAGCTGTTTGCTCGACGTCCAGGTCCAGGTCTGGCCGGCGCTGCCGTTGCAGTCCCACAGTTGGGTCTGGGTGCCGTTGGTGGTGCTGGAGTTCGGCACCTCCAGGCACCGACCGGACTGGGTGCCGACGATCGTGGTGCTCTGCCCCGGCTCGATCGCGGCGGCCACGGCCGCGGCGGCTTCGGCGGCGAAAGGTGCGGTGGCCGACGTGGTTCCGTAGCCGACGAGAACGCCGACCAGGGCAGCGGCCAGAAAGATCAGACGTCCGCCGCGGCGGCGTCTCGGGATGGGCTCGGGGGCCGTTGGAGGCCGCCCAGCGGGGGACGGGGTTCGCACGAAGGGCTCCTCGAAGTCGCGGAGGTGGGAGGTGGTCGACGCGCCACGGACGGCGGTGGTCGACGCGCCACGGGCGCAGGTGGGCCAACGAATCGATTCGCAAGGAATCGTAGGATCTTTAATCAATTTGTGTCAATGAATGCCCTCCGCCGAGTGCTGCGCTGGCCACCGCACGGACGGTCAGCGCAGCGCCTTCCCCGAGGGCACCTACCGGCCCAGGACCCGCCACGTCTGGTTCAACGGGCTACCCTGACCGGTCAGGTTGCAGGTCCACTGGTGCACGGGTGCCCGGGGCGCCGTGGAGATCGTGCTGACATCGACGCACTTGCCACTGTGGCGGGCCACGAGTTGGTAGTCGTGCGAGTCGTTGCCCGCGTAGGTCACCTTGCGGAGGGTGAACTGCTGGTTGAGGCCGTTCAGGCAGGTCCACTGGTGCACCGCCGCGCCGTCGGCGGTGGAGACGCCGCTGACGTCGAGGCACTTGCCGCTCTGCTGGTTGACCACCGTGTACGTGTTTGCCACCCCAGCGACCGGACGGAAGTTCCAGAGCTGCTGGTCGCCGCCCTCGCAGTAGAACTGCTGCTGGACGTTGCCGTCCGAGGTGCCCGAGCCGGGATTTTCCAGGCACTGCTGGGAGTGCTGGGCCACCGCCACCGACTGGAACCCGCCATCCGACGGCGGCAGCAGGGTGATCGTGTACGTGTCGGTCTGGTTGGTGTACGGCACTGTCACAGTGGCGTTGTTGTTTGCCACGCCGACGACGCTGTTCGAGACGGTGATCGGCCCCTGCACGGCACCGCCACCGTTGTGCGGGATGCGTTGGACGAGGACCCGGAGCTGGTTGTTCTGCACGATGCCGCTCGTCGTGTCCAGGCGTTGCAGATTGACCGTCAGGTTGCCGGTGGTCCGACCGCCGCCGACGAGGACCTTCGCCGTGCCGGTCGCCTTCGTGGCGAACGCGTCGTACGACTGGCTTGCGGTCACCGCGACCACCTGCCCCGTCTGCCCGGCGTAGAAGCGGTACGCCCACCACTCGCCCTTGGGCTGGTGCTGCCCTGCCGAGTTGCGGACCAACAGGTTGCCGAGGTCGTTGTGCAGGTTGCCGCCGCCGGCCCAGTTGGCGCGAAGGCCATCGGCGCGCGCTCGCTCCAGACGGGCGATGTACCACGCTCCGTCGGCAGGGTTCTGCTCCTCGGGCGCACCGTACTCGTTGATCTGGTACGGGCGGGGATGGGCGATGCCGCGCGGGTCGAGGGTGGCGTTGGCGGCGGCGACGTTGGCGACCGGGTCGCCCGGCAGCGAGTGCCAGCTGATGATGTCCGGCACTGTGTTCGTCGAGCGGACGAAGTCCAGGTACTGGTTCCAGAAGGTGTGCGTGGTGGACGGGACGCAGGCGCAGCTCGGCCCGACGATGAGCTGGTTGGGGAACTCCGCCCGGATGCGCTGGTAGGTGCGCCGCCACAGTTCGAGGTACTGGGAGATCGGCCGGTTCCAGAAGATGGTGATGTTGGGTTCGTTCCAGATGTCCCACTGCACGGAGAGCCCGGACGCCCGGACGTCGTTGACGAGGCGGGTCAGGAAGGCGTCGTAGTCGGCCCAGTTGCCGTTGTCGCCGGGGAAGCGGGAGATCCCTGCGCCGTCGGCGCCCCACAGATCGTGCGGCAGCAGGATGAACTGACCGCCGAGGGCGACGGTGCGACGCGCCTGGGCGACTGTGGAGTTCCACCGGCGGTCGTAGTTCCCACCGACCCAGCCACTTCCCGGCAGCTGCGCTCCGCCCGCGCGCATGTACTGGAACTTGACGTCCCGGTAGAAGTGGTCGGGCGGGCCGCTGGCGTTCTCGGTCATGCCGTAGATCCAGCCGGACGCGCGGTAGGTCGGCGTACCGCTTGTCGTGGAGAAGTTGACGCTTATCGACTCGTCGGCGGCCTGGGCCGGAGACGCGACGGCGACTGTGGTGGCGGCGACGGTGAGCAGGCCGGCGACGAGTCGGGCGACTGTCGCGCGGGTTCGTCCTGACCTGCCACGGGACGGGGTTTGCACGGGGCGGCTCCTTGGTGGGGCGTGGGGACGCTCTCCGGAGGGCAGCGCTTGCGAATCGATTCGCACGGATCGTAGGGCCGCATACTCAACCATGTCAATGCGATGACGATTCGATGAAGCGGGCGTTTCCAGGCAGCCGTGCATCCACGGCGATCAGCTGTTGACCTCCGGGCAGGGGCCGACTTATCTTCGGCCGAACCACTTGTCGAATCGGTTCGCTTCCCCGCCGAACCGAGACGCCCCCCCGACGGCCGATCCCACCCCACCTGACGATCGACGTGAAGTGAGGCACCAGATGACTCGACCCAGCCACCATTGGCGCCTGGCCGCTGCCGCCGTGACGGCACTCGCCGTCGCCGCCGGCAGCGCCTGTTCGTCCTCCGCCGACGATCCGGACGACGCCGCGTACGTCGTCTGGGATCCGTACCCGCAGTTCGCCGACGACTCGGAGTGGGTAGCACTGCTCGACAAATGCGGCACCTCCGCTGGGGTGACTGTCGAACGGACCGGCTACGACACCACCGACCTGACGAACAAGGCGCTGCTCGCCGCGCAGCAGGGAAACTCGCCGGACGTGCTGATCGTGGACAACCCCGTCATCTCCACACTCGCCGAGGCGGGCGCGCTCACCACCACCGACGACAACAAGCTCGACGTCTCGGCCATGGCACCGAACCTGCTCGGCGCGGGCCAGAGCGAGGGCAAGACGTATGGGGTGCCGATCGGGGCGAACACCCTCGCGCTCTACTACAACAAGGATCTGCTGACTGCCGCCGGCGTGGATCCGGCCACCATCACCGACTGGACGTCACTGACCACGACGCTTACCAAAATCAAGGCCGCGGGAAAGAAGGGCATCACCTTCTCCGCCATCGGCACCGAGGAGGGCAGCTTCCAGTTCCTGCCGTGGTTCTGGGGCGCCGGAGCCCAGTTGACAAGCCTGGACTCGCCGCAGGCGGCCTCCGCGCTGACGCTCTGGACGGACTGGCTCAAGCAGGGGTACGCCCCCAACTCCGTCATCAACAACACCCAGACCACGAGCTGGCAGGAGTTCGCCACCGGCGACTACGCGTTCGCCGAGAACGGGACCTGGCAGTTGGCGAACGCCGAGAAGCTCGGGTTCCCGTACGGCACCATCGCCATTCCGGCAAGCGCCGGTGGTCCGGCGCCGGCGCCCACCGGCGGTGAGTTCGTCTCCATCCCCGTGCAGAAGAACACCAAGCGGTACGCGACGTCGCAGAAGCTTGTCACCTGCCTGACAAGTGCCGACAACCTGCTCACCACCGACACCACGCTCTCCTACGTAGCGCCCGTCACGGCCGTGCAGGATCGGCAGGCGGCGGCGGACCCGAAGCTCACGGTCTGGGTGCAGGCGGTCCGGGCGGCGAAGGGTCGCACCGGGGACAACCTCGGCACGAAGTATCCGAAGATCTCCGAGGCCCTGTGGACGGCGGTGCAGGCTGCCCTGAGCGGTCAGAGATCGCCTCGTGAAGCGCTGAGCGCCGCGCAGGCCGCGGCGGCGACCAGGTAAGCGCGCCGAACCGACACCATGCCCCCGACGACACAGACCTCCACCAGCGCACGGGAACCGGGCGCACCGGCCACGGACACCTCACCCGGGCCTGCCCCGTCCCGTGTCCGACGCCCGCCCAGCCGATGGCCGGCCTGGGGCTTCCTGGCGCCCGTGACCGTCTACCTGACCGCCTTCTACGCCTATCCCCTCTACCGCAATGTCGAGTTGAGCCTGCGCGAGTACACCGTCCGCTCGTTCGTGCAGGGCGGCGCGCCCTTCGCCGGGCTCGACAACTACCGCACGGTCCTGACCGACAGCGCCTTCGGGTCGACGCTGGCGCACACAGTGGTCTTCACCGGCGCGTCGCTGTTCTTCCAGTTCACAATCGGCATGGCTCTGGCGCTCTTCTTCCACAACCACTTCCCCCTGTCACGCACACTGCGGGCGGTGATCCTCATTCCGTGGCTGGTGCCGCTGATCGTCTCGGCGTCGACCTGGTCGTGGCTGCTCAACAGCGACTCCGGGTTGGTGAACGCGGCGCTCGGCGTCCTCGGGATCGACAGGGTCAACTGGCTCACCACGCCGGGCTGGTCACTCACCTCGGTGATCATCGCGAACGTCTGGATCGGCATCCCGTTCAATCTCGTGGTGTTGCACAGCGGCCTCCAGGCGATCCCGACCGAGGTGTACGAGGCGTCGGCGCTGGATGGCGCGACGGGCTGGCAACGGTTCTGGTCGATCACCCTTCCGCTGCTGCGTCCCGTCTCGGCGATCACCCTGCTGCTGGGGCTCGTCTACACGCTGAAGGTCTTCGACATCATCTGGATCATGACCAGGGGTGGCCCCACCGACTCCTCCGCCACGCTCTCCACCTGGTCGTACCGGCTCGGTTTCGGCAATCTGCTGCCGGATTTCGGGCCCGGCGCGGCCGTCGGCAACCTGCTCATCGTGATGGCCCTGGTGGCCGGGCTCGGCTACATCCGTTTCCAGCGCAGGCAGGCCCTACGATGACCACCTCCCCGTCCCGCGCCTGGTGGAAGACCGGCGTCGGACTGTTGTTGACCGGGCTGATGCTCTTTCCGGTCTACTGGATGATCAACGTGTCGTTCACCCGGGACCAGAACATGCGGGCCACGCCCCCGCACCTGATTCCGACCGACGGCACCCTTGACGGCTACCGCGCGGTGCTCGACCAGCAACTCCCGTACCTCGGCACCAGCTTCCTTGTCGGTCTCGGCACTGTGGCGCTGACCCTGGCGCTGGCCGCCCCGGCCGGATACGCGCTGGCCAAGCTCCGCCCGCCCGGCGGGCCGGCGCTGAGCTTCGTGTTGCTGATCGCGCAGATGATCCCGGGAATCATCATGGCCATGGGCTTCTACGCCGTCTATCTCCACCTCGGCGTGCTCAACACGCTGCCCGGTCTGATCCTTGCCGACTCCACACTGGCCGTACCGTTCGGGGTGTTGATCTTCACGGCCTTCATGTCCGGGATCCCCGACGAGTTGCTCCAGGCCGCCGTGGTCGACGGCGCCGGCCGGCTGAGAACCTTCTGGTCGGTAGTACTGCCGGTCAGCCGCAACTCGATCGTCACTGTGTCGCTCTTCGCGTTCCTGTGGTCCTGGTCGGACTTCATCTTCGCCTCGACCCTCGCCGGTGGCGGCGACCACCAGCCGATCACCCTCGGCATCTACCACTACATCGGCAACAACAACCAGCAGTGGAACGCCATCATGGCCACCGCCGTCGTCGCCTCCCTCCCGGCCGCCGTGCTGCTGGTCCTCGCCCAGCGGTACGTCTCCACGGGCGTGACTGCCGGCGCGGTCAAGGACTGACCATCCACAGCGCAGAAAGGCAACCGCTACCCATGACCGTCGCCTCCCCCGGTCCGGAGTTTCCCATCCAGGACATCCCCTTCAGCTACCGCGGATCCTGGTTCAACCTCTCGCCTGTGGTAGCCGAGAAGACGTACGCCGACGATGTGCACCTGGTCTCGCACCAGACCGGGCTGCATCCGGTGCTGCGCCTCACCCCGACGGTCGCCGGCACCACGGTCGTCGCCACGCCCGCGTTGCTGACCTGGCGCAGCGGCGCCGACCGGATCGAGGCCGTCTACGACGGGCCGGCCGCCCTACGGATCCGGGGCCGACGGCTCGGCCTGCGGATAGCCGCGGCGGCGGACACCCTCACCCCGTTCAGCGGCACCTACCTGTACCTCGACCCGACCGACGGGTCACACGTGTTCACCTCGTACGAGACCGGCCGCCGCTACCGGATCACAGTGCTCTCCGGCGCGCTCCGGCTGACCGCCGGCGTGGAGGCGCTCGGCACCGCCGACCGGTTCCTGGACCTCGGTGGCGAGCAACAGTGGGAGATCGCCATCGAGGAGTACGCCACCGCACGCCGGCCGTACACCCCGTCGGCCACCTTCGACGAGTTGTGCCGTCGCCGCAGCAGCGAGTTCGCCGCGTTCGTCGACGCGGTCGCTCCGTGGCGCGGCGCGGACACGCCCGCAGCCGAGCTTGCCGCGTACGTCCTCTGGTCGGCCACCGTCTCCCCCGCGGGCTTCCTCGCCCGACCGGCCGTCCTGATGTCCAAGCACTGGATGGACAAGGTGTGGAGCTGGGACCACTGCTTCAACGCGATCGCCCTGGCCGCCGGCGAGCCGGAGCTGGCCTGGCACCAGTTCCACCTGCCCTTCGACCACCAGGACGCGGCCGGTGCCCTGCCGGACTCGGTCGCCCACTCCGAGGTCCTGCACAACTACGTCAAACCTCCCATCCACGGCTGGGCCCTACGACAACTGCGCCGACGTCTCCCCCAACCCCCGGACCGGGTGGCGCTCGCCGAGACATACGACCGGCTGGCCCGTTGGAGCCGTTTCTGGCTCGACGCGCGCCGCGCCCCCAGCCACGACCTCCCCCACTACCAGCACGGCAACGACAGCGGCTGGGACAACGCCAGCACCTTCGACCACGATCGGGTCCTGCAAACCGCCGACCTCGCGGCGTTCCTGGTCTCGCAACTGCGCTGTCTCGCCGACCTCGCCGTCGAGCTTGGCGAACCCGCCGAGCAGTGGTCCCGGGAGGCCGACCGGGTTCGCACGGCGCTGCTGCGTGACCTGTGGGACGGCGAGCGCTTCACCGCCCGCAGCCCACTCACCGGGCAGCGGCGGGTGAGCCGCAGCCTGCTCGACCTGATGCCCATCGCGCTCGGCGCGGACCTACCCGCCCCGGTCAGCGCCGCGCTGGCCCGGGGCGTCGAGGCCCACCTGACGACGCACGGCCTGGCCACCGAGCCGACGGACTCGGCCCACTATGTCGCCGACGGCTACTGGCGTGGGCCGATCTGGGCACCCTCCACTGTGCTCGTCGAGGACGGCCTGCGGCGGGCCGGGCACACCAGGATCGCCGACGATGTCAGCCGACGGTTCCTCGCTCTGTGCGAGAAGTCCGGCTTCGCGGAGAACTTCGACGCCGAGACGGGTGCCGGGCTGCGGGACCGCGCGTACACCTGGACGGCAAGCAGCTATCTCATCCTCGCCGCCGCCCAGGAACAGCGGCGGACGACAGGCGGGTAGGCATCGGGCCGGACGCGGCGGAAAGCGTCACCGGATCGGCTCACGAGTCCTCGGCCCGGTGCTTGAACGCAACGAGATGGGCGGGCTGTACAGGCGGTGCCGGGGCACCGCCCCCGGCTCGGCGATGCTCTCCAACAGCAGCGCCACCGCCTCGGCGCCCATCTCCCGGGTCGGCACGTCCGCGGCGGTAAGCGGTGGGCGGAAGTCCTCCGCCCAATGTTGGGCGGCGACTCCGGTGACGGAGAAGTCGGCCGGCACTGACAGCCCGGCGTTCGTCAGTGCCCGCTGCATTCCGGGCAACGCCGCCTCGTTGATGGTGGCCACCGCCGTCACCTCCGGGTGCGTGGCGAGCAGCTGCTCGACGCACGCCTCACCGGCGGCCGTGTCGTCGCCGCAGCAGACGTCCAAGCCGCTGAGCCCCCGCTCCGCGACCGCCTCCCGGAAGCCGGCCAGCGCCCGGTGGCTGGGGCCGTACCCCGCCGCCACCAGCTCGGCGGAGCGGTTCACCAGCGCGACCTGCCGGTGTCCCAGATCGGCCAGATGGTGTACGCAACGGGCAATCAACCCGGCGTAGTCGACGTCGATCCAGCTCATGCCGCGCGGCTCGGCGGTCCGACCGATCGTGACGAACGGTAGACCCGCCTTCGCCAGCCGGGTCACCCGGTCGTCCTCCAGCCGGATCTCCATCAGGACCACGCCGTCGACCCGGCGACCGGTGACGATCCGCTCGAACGACCGGTCGTGATCACCACCGGACGGGGACAGCAGCACGTCCAGGTCATGGCGGGCGGCCGCCTCGACGACGCTGGCGACGAAGCCCAACTGCATGTCGGTCAACCGCTGACTCGCCGGCGGGATCACCAGCCCGAGGGTGCGAGTGCGCCCCTCCTTCAAGGCGCGGGCGCTGGCGTTCGGCCGGTAGTCCAGCTCGTCGATGACCGCCTGGATCCGCTGCCGAGTCGCCTGCGACACCGCCCGCTTGCCGCTCAGCACGTAGGAGACGGTGCTACGGGACACCCCGGCCCGGCGGGCGATCTCCCCGATGTTCATGTACGCCTCGAATCGACACCTGCCCCGAAGTGGGGACGCAGCATGCTCCGCCGACGCGAGCATATCCGCCCGGATTCCCGTCCCCGGCTCGGCGACAGCTCGGCAGCGCCGCCCTTTCGGTCAGGAATCAAGAAGCACACCGACTGCCGCCGGTCCTAACCTTTTCCCAGGTGGCCGGCGCACGCCGAGCCGTGAACGAGGGAGCCGAGAATGGCCACGACCACCGAATCCGATGGTTTCAGCGCCGCCGAGCGTGCCGCGATGAAGGAGCGCGCCGCCGAGATGCGTGCCGAGGGCAGGAAGGGCGCCAAGAAGGCCGACGGGCTACAGGCCGTCCTCGACCGGATCGCGCAGATGGCACCGGAGGATCGGGTGCTCGCCGAACGCGTACACGTGGCGATCACCACCGCCGCCCCCGAGCTGGCACCGAAGACCTGGTACGGGATGCCCGCGTACACGAACGCCGACGGCAAGATCGTCGTCTTCTTCCAGGACGCCGGCAAGTTCAACTACCGGTACTGCACGGTCGGCTTCCAGGACTCGGCAAACCTCGACGACGGCGACCTGTGGCCCGTGGCGTACGCGCTGACGGCCTGGAGCCCCGCCGTGGAGAAGAAGGTCATCGAGTTGATGCGTGCCGCGATCTCCTGACCCCGGGGTCAGGTGCCGCGGAAGGCTCGGCGGTACGCCTGCGGGCTGGTGCCGGTGACGAGTTTGAAGCGGTCCCGGAAGGCGGTGGTGGAGCCGAATCCGACCCGGGCGGCGACGCGGTCGACCGGATGGGCTGTGGTTTCCAGGAGGCGCTGGGCCTGGTGGACGCGCACGCGGAGCAGCCACTGCAGTGGGGTGCTGCCGGTCTGGTCACGGAAGCGGCGGTTAAGGGTACGGATGCTCATGCCGGCGTGCTGGGCGATGTCGGCGAGGGTCAGTTCGCGACGGGCGTTGTCGCGCAGCCACGCCAGCAGCGGCTCCAGGGTGATCCCGTCGGGGATCGGCGGTTCGTGGACGATGAACTGCGCCTGCCCGCCGGCGCGTTCCAGCGGCATTACCGACAGGCGGGCGGCGTCGGCAGCCACCGTGGCGCCGTAGTCGCTCCGGATCATGTGCAGGCACAGGTCGAGCCCGGCGGCGGCGCCCGCCGAGGTCAGGAACTGGCCGTTGTCGACGTAGAGGACGTTCGGGTCGACCTGGACCCGCGGAAACTGGGCGGCGAGCTGGTCGGTGGCGACCCAGTGGGTGGTGGCACGGAGCCCGTCGAGGAGGCCGGTGGCGGCCAGGGTGAAGGCACCACCGCAGATCGAGGCGATACGGGTGCCCTTCGCGGCGGCGGCCCGCAGCGCGTCGAGAGCGGCGGCCTGGACGGCGGCGCCCGGGTCGGTGACACCGGGCACGATGATCGTGTCGACGTCGCCGAGGATGTCCAGCCCCCACGGCACCGCGATGCTGAACGCGCCGGTGGTCACCGTGGGCGTCGCCGCGCAGATCCGCACCTGGTAGCCGGCCCGGCCATCGGCCAGCCGGGTGCGCTGGAACACCTCCATCGGTGTGGCGAGATCGAACGGGACGACACTGTCGAGGGCGAGCACTGCCACGGTGCGCATCGCTGAAATCTAGCCAGTCAGGCCTCGACGCCGACGGTTGACGCGGGTCTGCCCGCACCGGTCGCCCGGCGGCGGACACGGCCGTACATGTCTCTGATCGACAGGCCCCCGGCGAAGCACCACAGGGCGATGACGGGATCGCAGAGGGCGCAGCCGAACGACGAGTCGTGCAGCGACGGGATGAGCGGGGTGCCGCGGCGGTGGTGCAGGACGTCCCAGGCGGTGTGCAGCAGCCATCCGACGCCGATGAAGGTGTAGGAGCTGAGGCCTGCGTAGCCCACAACGACCAGCACGGCGCAGAAGGCCAGTTCCCACAGGCCGAATCCACCGCCACTGATGTAGGCGGCACCGGCGCCCGTGACGATGAGCGCGTTCAGACGGCGGCGGTGCGGCTCGGGAACAAGGGAGTTGAGGCCGACGTAGACCAGCCCGATGACGACCGGCAGGACATAGCGAAGCATGATCACCTTTTCGGAACTCTGTATCGAAAAGGCAGCCTAGGCAGGGAAAACCGCGGCAGCGAGAGGCGAAGCTGCCACACCTCGACGGGTTCCGGCCAGCGGGGCGGTACCCGGCCTACCAGCGGTTGCGCGCCTCCTCGGCCCAGCCCACGAGCCCGTCGAGGCTCACCTTCGTCCCGTCGTCGGTCCTGGCCCATCCGGAGAAGTGCCCGAAACACTGGTGCGTCTCGTTCGCGACGACTCCCAGGTTGGTGCGGGCCACCTTCTCGTGGAACGGCTGGAACTCCGCCTCGACCCGGTCGCCGCTGATCCGCCACGGGCGAAGCCAGTCCGACCGGTCGTAGGTCCATCGCACCTCGTCGCCGATCTTGTGCAGCCGACCGTCGACGAACAGGCCGTTCTCGGTGACCCCGGTGCCGTCGGTCCACCGACCGCCGAGCTGGATCGCCCGCCCCGGCGCCGCGCCGGCCGCCCAGTTCCACGTGATCGAGTACGGCCACCTGCCGCGACCGTGGTCCAGCACGGCGAACGCGTCCGGCCCTCCGATCTCGTACGTCTGGCCGTGCAGCTCAAGCGTGCCGGAAACGGGGCGGCCGACGTCCTTGACCGTGTACTGGAACCGCGTCGGGCTCCACGGCACGACAACTGCGAGCGACTCGTGCCCGGCGGGCAGCGGCACCAGCACCTCCAGTCGTACACCGGGGGCGTTCGCCGAGATGGCGGTGCCGTCCGGACGCTGGTCGATCTGTATGTCCAGGTCACGGCTGCGCGCCCGAACCTCGCCCGCACCGCTGCGCGGCGGTAGCACCGCGCCGCGCGCCAGTGGCACCACCACATCGGTCTTCGTCTCGACGCCGCTCTCCCGGTCGAGCACGTAGCTGCTGTGCACACCGGCGTAGTCGAGCGACGAGACGACAAGCCCGACGATGTGTCGTGGCGTGACGATGCCCCAGTACTCCCACCGCTTGGTCCGGCCCCAGCCGCGCAGGTTCGCGGTGTGCAGGGGACGCCGGGACCAGCCGACCGCAGCCGGATTGAGCCGCCCGTCCGGTTGACACAGATCGACAGGTGAGGTCAGCTCACGTTCGTGGGTCACGGTGGGAGGATAGCCGCCACACGGCACACCACCAGCCGTGACGAGGGCGCGTCTGGCAAACACGGCTCGCCTGCGACGACCCGGCGAGCAGTCCCCTCGATCCGGCCACGGCGTCAGCGGCGGGCGTTGAGCCTGGCGGCCTGGCGCGTCAGGTGGTCCCGTTCGGCGAGGTTCGGCGCTTTCAGAGCCGCCTCGGCGTACAGCCGCGCCGCCGTCGCCAGGTCGCCGTCGCGTTCGCGCAGGTAGGCGGCGACCGCCGTGTGGCGGGGCAGCGCGTCGTCCAGCGCCGCGAGCGCCGCCAGGCCGGCGCGCGGCCCGTCGGCCTGACCGACGGCCACCGCCCGGTTGAGCCGCACGACAGGGCTGTCGGTAAGCCGCACCAACTCGTCGTACCACTCGACGATCTGCACCCAGTCGGTCTCCTCGGCGGTGGGCGCGTCGGCGTGCAGGGCCGCGATGGCCGCCTGGGCCTGGAACTCGCCCAGCCGGTCGCGGGCGAGGGCCGCCTGGAGGATCCCGATGCCCTCGGCGATCGACGCGGTGTCCCACCGGCTACGGTCCTGCTCGGCGAGCGGCACCAGGCTGCCGTCGGGCGCGGTCCGGGCGGACCGCCGGGCGTGGTGCAGCAGCATCAGGGCGAGCAGTCCCGCCACCTCCGGATGGTCGATGGCTGCCGCGAGCTGCCGGGTGAGCCGGATGGCCTCGGCGGCCAGGTCGACGTCTCCCGAGTAGCCCTCGTTGAAGACCAGATAGAGCACGCGCAACACGGTGGCGACGTCGCCGGGCTGGTCGAACCGCACGCCCGAGACGGTGCGCTTGGCCCGGCTGATCCGCTGCGCCATGGTGGCCTCGGGCACCAGGTAGGCCCGCGCGATCTGGCGGGTGGTCAGCCCGCCGACGGCGCGCAGGGTGAGCGCGACAGCCGACGACGGCGTCAGCGACGGGTGCGCGCACAGGAAGTAGAGCTGAAGCGTGTCGTCCACCGCGCTCGCCGGGCCGGGTGCCGCCTCCTCGTCGACGAGGTCCTCGCGCCGCCGACGTGCGGCGTCGGAGCGTGTCGCGTCGAGGAACCGGCGCCAGGCCACTGTGACCAGCCAGCCCTTTGCATCCTGCGGCGGGTCGGTCGGCCACACCCGGACGGCCTCGACCAGGGCGTCCTGCACGGCGTCCTCGGCCGCCGCGAAGTCAGCTCCGCGGCGGACGAGGACACCGAGCACGCTCGGCAGGAGGCGCCGGAGCAGGACCTCGTTCACTCAGTGATCGTGGGCGGTGCGGTGAGGAACGGGCGCAGCTCAAGCCACTCGTGGATGGGCTTCCCGCCGGCCCCCGGAGCGGCGGACAGCTCCCCGGCCAGCTCTACGGCGCGCTCGTAGCTGTCGACGTCGATCACCATCCAGCCGGCGATGAGGTCCTTGGTCTCGGCGAACGGGCCGTCGGTGACCGGCGGGCGGCCCTCACCGTCGTACCTGACGAACGTGCCCTCAGGGGCGAGCGCCTGCCCGTCGACGTACTCGCCGGTGCCTTCGAGCCGGGCCGCGAAGTCGTTCATGTACTGGATGTGCGCGGAGATCTCCTCCGGGGTCCACTTGTCCATGGGGACGTCGTTTACCGCCGGCGGTGCACCGCGGTAGTGCTTGAGCAGCAGGTACTTGGCCATCGCGTCTCTCCTCGATGCTGATCCGACCCATTGTGGTCGCGCTCATCCCGAGGACGGAACCAGACCCGCGTTCTCGACATCAGCGTCCGAAGAAAGTTGCGCGGCCCCGCCGGGCAGGGCACGTGCAGGAGCGTGATTCCGCTCCGACATCACGATGCCGGAGCGGAATCACGCTCTGAGGGGAGCCGGTGACGGGTTCGGAAACCAGTCGCCTAGCTTGCGTACGTCTCGAACTCGCCGACCCGGGGCGTACCACCGGAGCTGTTGATCTTGAAGTTGATCTTTGTCAGTGAGGTTGCCGCGAAGCTGATGGAGCCCGCCCCACTGCCGGAGGCCAGGACGGCTCCGGTGTCGTTGTTGATGAGCTGCCAGGACCCGATGGAGCCCTGGGTGCCTGACGGTTCGCGGATGACCACACGGGACACCCTGGTTGCGGAGCCCCACTTGATCGAGATAGTGCCGGTCGCCCCGGCCGGCGACCAGTAGGTGCCGAGGTTGCCGTCACGCACGTTGCCGTAGCTGGTCCCGCTTGCCTTGCTGGAGCCGTCCGCGCCGGCACCGAGGCTGAGGTTGGTCCCGCCCGACGGCGGCGGGGTGGTCGGCGGCGGCGTGGTGGGGGCCGGCGTCGTCGGCGGCGGGGTGGTCGGCGCGGGCGTCGTGGGCGACGGGGTCTGCGGCGAGCAACTGCCGTTCGACACCCTCAGGCCCGTGTTGGCACCCACCGTCTGACGGACGATGCCCGGCACGCAGCTCGCGCCGTCGAGGCTGTACGAGTACGGGATGTTGACAGTGGTGTTGGACGTCGGGTTGGGGCCGGCGGGGTAGTTCTCGCTGCCGGCGCTGGACCAGGTCACGTTGTCGAAGACGTTGCCGCTGACCTGCCAGTAGCCCCGCTCGTTCGTGTAGAACGTGCCCAGCACGTCCTTGGAGTTCTGGAAGTAGTTATTCTCCACCTTGGCCTTGGCCCCGGCCCGGGAGTTGATGCCGGACTCGCGCAGGCTCACGTAGTGGTTGTTGTAGATGTGGGCGGTGCCCCCGCGCAGCAGCGGAGTACGGGAGTCGATGTTCTCGTACAGGTTGTGGTGGTACGTGATGAAGCCGTTGGAGAGGTCGCTCTCGCTCGACCCGACCAGGCCACCGCGACCGGAGTTGCGCAGGATGCTGTAGGAGAGCGTGACGTACTGGGTGTTGTCCTTCATGTCGAACAGGCCGTCGTAGCCCTCCGACTCGCCACCGGACGCCTCAAGCGTGACGTGGTCGACCCAGACGTTGCGGACCGTGCTCTCCATGCCGATGGCGTCACCTCCGTTGGAGGTGGGCGAGCCCGACTTCTTGACGTTCCGGACCGTCACGTTCTGGATGATGATGTTGCTGGAGTCGCGGATGTGGATGCCGATCTGGTCGAAGACGGCACTGCCGACCCCGATGATCGTGACGTTGCTGATCTGCTTGAGCTCGATGACGCCGTCCGCGGTGTTGCAGCTCGAACCGGACACCTTGCTGGTGTTGCCGTGGTTGATGGTTCCGCTGACCTCGATGGTGATCGGGGTGCTGCTGCTGGCCCGCCCGCACAGCGCCGCGTGGATCGCGGTACCGGTGGTCGCGCGTACCGTCTGCCCGCCCGCGCCGCCGGTGGTTCCGCCGTTCTGGGTGGCGTAGCCGGTGGCGCTGCCGACAGCCGCCGACGCCTGCGGGGTCGACAGGATCAGCCCTGTCACGATCCCCACGGCCGCTGTGGCCACCACCGCCTGAAGTCGCAGTGCGACTGGTCGTCTCATCTCGCCTCACTTCGTATCGATTTGGTTCTGCCAGTGCGTGCGGCAGCCGTCGCGGCCGCGCTTCTTCGGCACGGGGCACCACCGACCGCCCGGAATCGGCGACGGTCAGTCGCAAAACAGCTCGCCGGAATGCCACAGCCCAGGAAATGGGGAACCGTCGCGCGAACGGCCCTGCGGCTGGCGGCAATTGTCGATGTGTGGCTGCCCGACCCACGAACGAAACATCGATGTAAGGCAATCGTAGGAAAGCGGTTTCCCTGGAGGCAAGAGCTGACGCTTGCAGGTTTGTTGCAGTGTCGGTGCCGGAGTCGGCACACCCGCGGTCCCGGCGGCGCGGCTCACACGCGTGACGCAGGCCGCCCGTACGACGGGTCGCCGCCGACAGCGGCGGCCCGCCACGCGTGCTGCGTGGCGGGCCGCCGGGTGGAGATCGAACGAGGCGTCAGTCGACGCCGAACTCCCTCACTGCGCTCAGTCGACGCCGAACTCCATCGCGGCGCGGTCGAGGGCCGCGTCGTCGGCGGACGAGACGCCCCGGGACGCGATCGCCTCCGCGCCGCCCTCCGGCATCGCGCCGATCAGCCCGGTCGAGGCGGCCTGCGCGGCCCCGACCATCCGCTGCGAGCTTCCGCCGCCGACGATGCCAAGCGTCGCGTACTGCTCAAGCTTCGCCCGCGAGTCGGCGATGTCCAGGTTGCGCATGGTGAGCTGACCGATCCGGTCCGACGGACCGAACGCCGAATCCTCGGTACGCTCCATCGACAGCTTGTCGGGGTGGTAGCTGAACGCCGGCCCGGTGGTGTCCAGGATCGAGTAGTCCTCGCCCCGGCGCAGCC
Organism: Micromonospora sp. DT68; assembly: GCF_049847245.1. Taxonomy (NCBI): domain Bacteria; kingdom Bacillati; phylum Actinomycetota; class Actinomycetes; order Micromonosporales; family Micromonosporaceae; genus Micromonospora; species Micromonospora sp. DT68. The sequence continues at coordinate 260,634 of NZ_JBNCNZ010000007.1, read as the reverse complement.
GCAGCGTCACCTCGCCGGTGACCGCCGCGCCGACCCAGCGCTGCAACGACTCGCGCAGCATCAGCGCCTGCGGGTCCAGCCAGCGGCCCTCGTACATCAGCCGGCCGAGGCGACGGCCCTCGCTGTGGTAGTTCGCAAGGGTGTCCTCGTTGTGGATGGCGTTGACCAGTCGCTCGTACGCGGCGTGCAGGAGCGCCATGCCCGGCGCCTCGTAGATGCCTCGGCTCTTGGCCTCGATGATCCGGTTCTCGATCTGGTCCGACATGCCCAGGCCGTGCCGGCCGCCGATGGCGTTGGCCTCCAGCACGAGGTCGACAGCGCTGCCGAACTCCTTGCCGTTGATCGTCACCGGGCGACCCTGGTCGAAGCCGATCGTGACGTCCTCGGTCGGGATCTCCACAGACGGGTCCCAGAACCGGACACCCATGATCGGCTCGACGGTCTCGATGCCGGTGTCGAGGTGCTCGAGGGTCTTCGCCTCGTGCGTGGCGCCCCAGATGTTGGCGTCGGTGGAGTACGCCTTCTCGGTGCTGTCCCGGTACGGCAGGCCGCGCTCGAGCAGCCATTCCGACATCTCCTTGCGCCCACCCAGCTCGGTGACGAAGTCGGTGTCGAGCCACGGCTTGTAGATGCGCAGCTGCGGGTTGGCCAGCAGGCCGTACCGGTAGAACCGTTCGATGTCGTTGCCCTTGAACGTCGAGCCGTCGCCCCAGATCTGGACGTCGTCGGAGATCATCGCCCGCACCAGCAGGGTCCCGGTCACGGCCCGACCCAGCGGGGTGGTGTTGAAGTACGCCCGCCCGCCGGAGCGGATGTGGAAGGCCCCGCAGGTCAGCGCGGCCAGCCCTTCCTCGACCAGGGCGGCACGGCAGTCGACCAGCCGGGCGACCTCGGCGCCGTAGCTGAGTGCGCGACCGGGCACCGAACCGATGTCGGGCTCGTCGTACTGGCCGATGTCTGCGGTGTAGGCGCAGGGGACGGCGCCCTTGTCGCGCATCCACGCGACCGCGACCGAGGTGTCGAGGCCGCCGGAGAAGGCGATGCCGACACGTTCGCCGATGGGCAGGGAGGTGAGAACCTTGGACACGAGGAAGAGTATGCACCATGCCGCATGGTCATGCATAGTGAAGTGGTCGACGCCACGAGGTTTTAACAATGGGGCGACCTCCCGCCGGAAGCGGCGCTCGGGCCACGCGATTCGCGCACCTCGACCCCGCCCCGTCGGCCGTAGTCTCACCGGATGACGGAACCGCAGGCGCACACCCTCGCCATAGCCGGCGTCGACCTGGTCTACGACGTTCGCGGCCCGCTGCCGCCGACCGACGGACGCCCACCACTGCTCATGATCGGCCAGCCGATGACGGCTGAGGGCTTCGACGCCCTCGCCCCACACTTCCCCGACCGCACTGTCGTCACCTACGACCCGCGCGGGCTGGGCCGTAGCATCCGCTCGGACGGCCGGTCCGACCACACACCGCAGCGCCAGGCGGCCGACCTGCACCTGTTGATCGAGGCGCTCGACGCCGGTCCGGTCGACGTGTTCGCCAGCAGCGGCGGCGCGGTGACAGCACTCGAACTGGTCGCCACCCACCCCGGCGACGTCGTCACGCTTGTCGCGCACGAGCCGCCCATCAACGCCGTACTCCCGGACGCCACCGCCGCCGAGCGCGCCCGCGCCGCCTTCTACGACGCGTACCAGAGCAACGGCACCGGGGCAGGCATGGCCGCGTTCATCGCCATGACGTCCTGGCAGGGCGAGTTCACCGACGCCTACTTCGCCCAGCCCACGCCCGACCCGGCGATGTTCGGCCTGTCGACCGACGACGACGGCAACCGGGACGATCCACTGCTGTCCCAGAATTCGTGGGCGATCACCGACTACGTTCCCGACGCGAACGTACTCACCGCCGCGCCGACCCGGATCGTGATCGCGGTCGGCGAGGAATCGGCAGGGACGTACACCGCGCGTACGGCACTGGGCACCGCGGCGCTGCTGGGCCAGGAAGCCGTTGTGTTTCCGAGCCACCACGGTGGTTTCCTCGGCGGTGAGTACGGCTACGCGGGCAAGCCGGAGGAGTTCGCGGCGAGGCTGCGCGACGTCCTCGACGGCCGCTGACCAGCACGCTCCGAGACACCGGCCCAACCGGCACCCCAACACGACAGAAGGGACATCCGACGCACTAGCATGGCCGTCCGGACGGACTCTGCTGAAATGAGGCGACATGCGGTGGCTCCGGCAGTTGCTGGGCGGCGGCGGGCGGATCCAACTCGACGCCGAGCGGCAGCAGACACTGCTACACGACACCCGGCACCGGTACGGCGCCCACGCCCGGATCCGGTTTCCCGAGCAGGTCGAGGCGATCACCGGGATGCTCGACGGTGACGACGGCCTGGTGGTGGCAGCCCAGATCGTGAACCAGGTCGCCGACGAGGCCCACGGCGACCTCCAGGCCCAGGCACACGACATCCACCTGCGGACGGGCCGCCGGCTGGTGGTGAACCGCCGCAACTACCGGCCACTGTGGAAGGAGGCCGGTCCGGCCCTGCGCTGGCCACTGTTCGCGTTGCCGTCCGGCTTCCACCCGTACGCGCAGGTGACCGCCGCCGTCGCGGTGATCGGCAGTCAGGCGCCCCGGCTCGACCGGGTGACCGACCCCAACCCCCTGCTGACCCGCATGTTCGAGGTGCTCGACCTCACCACCGCCGGCTGGGAGTACGGGCGGGTGCGGGTCGACACCCACGCCGCCACCCTTGCCGACCGACTGATCTCCAGCACCGGGCAACTCCTCACCGCAGTGGACGATCCGCCCCGGCTGCCTCCTCCGGTCCGGGAACTGATGCGGCGCAACAACACCGTCGCCGTCCACGACCCCAACGGCCCCCGCCCGGTGGGTGGCATCAACCTGGGCGCGATGCTGCGCGAACGCCTCCTGGTCTGACAAGCGGCAGGTGATCGCGTCCGACACGAAGGGGCGGGCCCGGTGTGGCACCGAGCCCGCCCGTTGTTCGGCTTTGTCCGGTCAGCGTTGCAGGGTCAGCAGGCCCGGACGGTACGGCAGCAGACCATAGTCACCACCGGAGTTGGGCGAGCGGCCCTGGTACAGCAGTTGCAGGTTGCACGGATCCACAGTCATCGTCTGATCGGCGTTGGTCCGCAACAACTCACCATGACTGATGTCGTTGGTCCACGTCGCACCACTGTTGGCCTTACCCGCGAACGGGTTGCTCTCCGTGGCCGCCTGCGGAGTCCACGACCCACCCAGACTGGTGGCCGTGAACGACCGGAAGTAACGACCCTGCGACCCGATCGCCTCCACGATCATCAGATACCGACTCTGACCCTGAAGCTTGTAGACCTGCACCGCCTCGAACAGGTTGTTCGTCGAATCACTCATGATCGTCGTGTAGTTGCTGCCGAAGCTACCCGGGAAGTTCCCGATCGGCATACTCGCCCGATAGATCTTGCCGTTGTCACCGGCGAAGAACAGATACATGTTCTGGTCATCACCGATCACCGCCTGATCGATCGGACCCGTCCCCGAACCGGAGATACTCCCGGTGAACAACGTCTGCGCCGACGACCACCCATTAGCATTCGTCGGATCCGTCGACGTCCGATACGAGAACGCCGTCGGCCCCCACTGATACGCCAACACCCAGATGTTGCGCGGCGCGAAGTAGAACAACGACGGCGCCACCGTTCCCGAATTCATCGCGTTCTGCGACGCCGACGCCATCTCCGAGTAGTTCGTGAACAGGCTGAAGTTCATCGAACCCCAGCTCGATCCGAAATCGTGCGTGGTGGCGTAGACCAGCTGCTTGCCGTTGTACGGCGCGACGGTGAAGTCCTTGAGCGACACCCAGCCGGACCTCGGCTGTGCCAGCGCGCCGGTGGACGACCACCGGTACGTCGACGGCAGGTTGCACGTTCCTCCCGGCGGCGGAGTCGTCGGCGGCGGCGTGGTGGGGTTGCCTCCACCGTCGACGCGGACGAGCTGCCACTGCTGGTTGGCGCCGTTCCAGTCGTCGTACTGGACGATGTTTCCGCCGTCGGCGGTCGAGGCGCCCTGCACCTCCACGACCTTGTTGCTGTTCCGGTTGATCAGCCGGATGTAGCCGCTGTCCGAGTCGGCCAACCGGAACTGCTGGTTGGTGCCGTTGCCGTCGCTCCACTGCACGATGTTGGCGCCGTTAGCGGTGGAGAAGTTGTAGACGTCCAACACCTTGCCGGACAGCCGTGACTTCACCCGGTAGTAGCCACCGCCGGAGTCCACGAACTGCCACTGCTGCTGGTTGCCGTTGTTGCGCGCCCACTGCGTGATCCGCGCGCCGTCATTCGTGGCCAGGTTGTACACGTCCAGGGCCTTGCCGCTGTTGCGGTTGACCAGCACGTACCACGCGTTGGTATCGACCGTCGCCGCTGCGGCGGGTGATGACACCACCGCCACGGCGGCACCGCCTACCAGCATTGCCGCCACGCCGGCGGTGAGCAACCGCGGCAACCATCCGCGCCGTCGCTTCGACGGCGGCGCGATCGATGGAGACCTACCAAAGGCAGACATGATCCTCCTTGACATGACCAAGAGCCGAACGGTCTGCCCGAAGATGGGCCCACCGCGACGCGTGGCCGGAGGCATGCGTCGAGAACATGTGCGGTTACAAGACGTCTGCATGCCTGGCGCACGCCTGAATCCAGATCGACGAAGCAGGCTCGCCCGGAAAGCAACAGGCATCGTCGTCCTTGAGCATCGACTGTGAGCGATAACATGCCGTTCGTCAAGACGTAATGTTCCGGAATCATCAGGCGGTAACAGCCTGTTGCCACGGGCGTGACCACTCCTGGTCGACCACCGTGAGCCTTACCGCCGACAGCCGCAACGGCTCAGAGCTGGGCACTTTGGGGACGGCGGCTGACTGGCGCTAACATCGACGCCAACGCATGACTTGATCAACCGACCCGCGCCGCGGGTCGGCCCGGGGGGCAGACGAATCGGACCCGGAGCCCCAGGCCGGCAGTCAAGGGAACGAACCACCGCAGCCTGGGCGGCTCGCCGCGCGGGTCACGCCGCCGAGCCGGCCATCCGGCGAAGGGCGTTGGCTTTAGGCCAGACATCAACCTATGGTGGATGCATGCCACCGGTCACGTTCTGCTCGCCTACCGTCACTCACGTGACGGTGCTCGGCGCTGCCCTCGTGACGGCGGCGACGCACCGCATGGCGGGGATGCGCGTGCCTGTGGTCCGCGCACCGCACTTCGCGCCTACACAGGGGCTGTCGAGCCCGGCGCGAAGCGGTCGAAGCCCTCCCGCGGAATCGTTGCATCCCAAAACGACCGCCAGGGCGAAGCTATCCAGCTTCGGCCCTTTTTCTTTACCCGGATCTTGTTGAAAGGCAGACCATGAGCATCGACCATCGTCCTGTCGACCGCAGTTGGCTGGCTGATCTGCGCGCGTCCCTGGCCGACGACTTCGCCACACAGACGGCGCGGCTGCGGGAACTGACCGAACTCAGCGCGGACACCGGCGACCCCAGCGAGGCCCACCACCAGGCCGCGCTGCTGTCGGCCACCCGCCGCAACATCGAGCAGATCACCGGCGCGCTGGGCCGCATCTCCGACGGCACCTACGGCGCCTGCCAGAAGTGTGGCAAGTCCATTCCGGCGGAACGGCTCGAGGTTCTCCCGCACGCCCGCTTCTGCGTGCCGTGCCAGGAGAAGCACAACAGGTGACACCCGAGGTGGCTGCCGTGCCGCCCTACAGCACGGCAGCCACACCACCGGCGCGAGGTCGTTGATCGGACGCGGTAGTGGGCCCCTGCCGGTCAGGTGACCGTGGCGCGGAGGCTCGGTTCACGGCCCGTCCGGCGAGTTGGCCGGCTGCTGTCCCGGCCAGAAGGGCCACTCCTCGAACGACCGGCAGCGTCCGTCGTCGGCGAACCGCATGACCCACAGGTCGCGGTACTCCTGGTGGACCGGGTCGCCGTAGCGGACCTCCTGGCGCGACACCGCCGTGTCGCCGTCGACCGCGACGATCTCCGTGGTCATCTGGAATATCTCGTCGGGGCCCTCGCGCTGCTTTTCCCACATCCGGGCGATGGCCGGCAGACCGACGACGGGCGTCCAGTACGGGCCCTGCTGGTAGCTCGCGTCCTCGGTGAAGAGAGCGGCAAGCGCGTCCGTGCCCGGCGTCCGCCACGCCCGCTCGTAGCCGGCGATCCAATCGGCGACGTCCTTCCTGTTCATGGACATCACCCTGCCATCCGCCGGGCGGTGCAGCCGGCCAAACGACGTCCCTGTGGCGTTGAACGTCGCTGCTGGCCGGCGGTCGCGATGCCTCCGCGCCAGCGATGCCCACGACTCGGGACGCCGTCGAAGTCAACGAAGCCGGGCCGAACAGGTGCGCCTAGATCGGGAAGCGGCCGCGGCGCCAGCGCCAGTGCCGTCCGGCCAGGAGATGGTCGACGGCGGCTCGCTGGAGCACGGTACGGCGTGGCAGTTGGTCGAGCGGCGTGGTCAGGGTCCGGAACACGAACCGCAGCACCTCGACGTCGGCGTCCAGTCCTTCCGGCTCCTCGTAGGGCTCCAACTCGAACCGCCGCTGGAACCGGACGATGTTGGAGTCCTCCGGCAGGTATTCCCGCAGTTGCGGATCGAGGAGCCACGAGCCGCAGGTGAACTCCGTGTAGCGCTCGTCGGGGAAGTGGCGCGGAAAGAACGTCCGGGCCTCGTCGAGCGACGCGTCGATCGCCTGCGGGGTCAGCGGCCCCGCCTCGGGGATGTGCAGGTCGATGCCGGTGCCGCCGCGATGGTGTTGCAGCCGGCCCAGCTCGTAGACGGCACCGCGCGCGTGCAGCGTCAGCCAGCTCTGCATCACCGGCCAGCCCTCGCCGCGCATCCGTCGGTCGACGGCGAGGTTGCGGCCGAGGTCGGCGAGGGACGTCCAGGAGACGGCGTCGGCGACGCCGTGGCCTCGGTGGTATCCCCGGGCGACGTCGACCAGGGCCAGGTACGCGTACACGTAGAGGTGCCGCCAGGCGGGGCCTCGGTCGCGGGGCAGCTCCGGACCGGGCGACAGCCAGGTGTGGCCGCCGAGGTCGGCGCGGACCAGGGCGGTCGAGCGGTCGAGGAGCCAGCGCAGCTCAGGAGTCCACAGTGGGGAGCCCGGATCGGGCCAGCCGGCCATGATCTCGGCTGCGTCGTCCGGCGGTACGGCCAGTCGGTCGAGGAGCGCGGGCGCGTCGCCCTTGGGTGGCAGCGGAGCCGAGGGGTGGTCCCCGGCGAGGCGGTGTACGCGTTCGACGTCCGCCACGGGCACCTCGAGCCGGGCGGCCGTCTCGTCCAGATCCACGCGGACGACCCTACCGGCTGGCGGGCCGACTCTCCGGCCGCCGTTTCCCACTCCCGTCGACACACAGAATGAGCACCAGACGAACCCAATGTTCGGAAGATGTCAAAAAGCGACTAGCCATCCCGATGAAGTTCGCTAGATGGTTCGGCCGTTGCGTTGCATGAACATGTCGCGTACGTTTCACGGCATCGCCCTCCATCCCGGACTGGCGATGCCAATGTCCCCCCACCCGACCGCGCGGGGATCCGCGCGGCAGCACGGATAGGGATGTGACCATGAAACCTTCGACAAGACGGCTGACGGCAGCGGCGACAGGACTGTTGCTGGCGGTCAGCGCGAACGTCGCCGTGCGGGCACCGCAGGCCTCAGCGAACACCAACGCCCCGGTGAGCCTCGACTCGCTCGCCCGCGACGTCGAGCGGGTCGAAGCGCTGCGCGAGGTCAAGGACGTGCAGCGCTCCTACGCCCACCTGGCCCAGTTCGGTCGCTGGACGGACATGGCGAAACTGTTCAGCGGCAACGGCACGCTCCAGTGGGGCAACCAGGTCGTGACGGGCCATCAGTCCATCAAGGGATGGCTCGCCGCCGAGGCCGGGGCGATGAACGGCGCGAACCCGGGCGCGCTGCACACCACGGTGATCGACCAACCGCTTGTCAACCTCTCGGCCGACGGTCGCACCGCGAAGGGCCGCTGGTCCGGGATCCGCTTCCTGGGCGACGGCGCCGGCGCGGCCCGCATCGACGGCGGCATCTACCAGAACGAGTACGTGCTGGAGAACGGCGAGTGGAAGATCTCGCTGCTGCGCTACTACCCGCTCTACGAAGGCGATTACGCGACCGGTTTCCGGACGATCAACCGGCAACCGGTACCTGTCGTTCCCTACCACTTCACGCCCGACGTCGCCGGAGTGCCGATCCCAACGGCGACCGGGGAGGCACCCAGGACCAGGTTCAACGCGAAGGAGCTTGCCGACCGCATCGAGGCGCTCAACGACGAGGACTCGGTGCGCAATCTCCAGCACTCGTACGGCTACTACGTGGACCGTCGGATGTGGACGGATGTGGTCGACCTCTTCGCCAACGGCGCGAAGGTCACCATCGACGGCGTGGGCGTTTTCCGCAACGCCAGCGGCGTACGCCAGGCGATGGAGCGCATGGGTCCGGAGGGCCTGACGCAGGGCATCCTCAACGACCGGCCGCTGTTCGACACGATCGTCGACGTCGAGAAGAACGGCACCAAGGCGACCACGCGCGGCATCGAGGTCGGCATGCTCAACGACGCGAACGGTGCGTCCTGGCAGTTCTCCGTCTTCAGGAACAGCTTCGTCAAACAGGGCGGCCTGTGGAAGCTCAAGGAGATGCACCTGACGCCTTTGATCACGGCACCGTACGGCACGGGTTGGGGCGATGGCGGGAACGACCCGGTCGCGTCCGTGAAGGTGCCGAAGTTCCTCGACGTCGCCGGCCGTACGCCCGCGTCGAAGCCCGGCAAGGCTACCGGCGCGCCGAAGGGCCCGAAGCACGACCTCGCTGACCTCCAGCGGAGGTTGAGCCGTTCGCTCGCCTACGACGGGTCCGAGAACGTCTCGGCTGCGTACAGCTATTACATCGACGACAGCCGTTGGCCGGAGATGGCGGCAGTGCACGCGGTGGAGGGCCACAAGTTGTCGCCGTTCGCCGGCTGGAACGGCACTCGCGAACGGATCCTCGGCTCGGTGGTCGCGACGTACGGCAACACCCCGCCGCCGACGACGAAGTCCTTCCTCGTGCTGCACTGGCGACCGCAGCCGGTCATCGACGTCTCGCACGACGGTCGCTCGACGGCGGTCCGGGCCCGACTGATGCACGTCAACGCGTCGGCGAACAACGCCGGGTACATCAACGGCGCGATGTACAACGACCAGTTCGTCCTCGAGGACGGGATCTGGCGGATCTGGAGCCTGGACATCGACGAGTTCTACTGGCAGTCGGCCAACTGGGCCCGGGGCTGGGGCGACGCGGTGCCGCGGGACCCGAGCCTGCCCGATCCGCCGCCGAGCAACCTCGTGAACATCTACCCACCGGACGTCCTGCACAGCGCGCTCGGCGAGCGGTCCAGGGGCTTCCGTGGCGGCAGCCCCGGGTACATCCAGTGGCCCGACATCGTGCCGATGTGGTTCCACTACCGCAACCCGGTCAGCGGTCGGACACCTGCCACGTTCTGGTACGACTGCGCTCCCTGCGAGGTGCGGCCGGACTGGAGCATGACACGGCACGGCTATCAGCTGCCGCCGACCGGCCCGCAGGTGGACGGCGTGGAGGTCGGTTGAGCCGGCCCTGAAGGCCCGGCGCTCGCGCTGAGCCGATGACGAGGCGCCCTTCCCGATTGGTCCCGATCGGGAGGGGCGCTTCCTCGCGCTCCCCCTCGCACGTCTACCAGCTTGTTCGATACCATCGAACAAAGTCGGGCGGACTCCCCCGCCACCTCGACAGGAGGTCCTCGTGCGGTCCATGAACAGTCAGCCGCCGTCGGAGCAGGCCGGCCCGGGTGGCCCAGCGGAGGAGAGCACACCGGCCGGCGTGGTCGGCGCCCGCATCCGGCGGTACCGCAAGGAGCGCGGGCTCACCCTGCGCGGCCTCGCCTCCCGCGCCGGGTTGTCGATCGGCTTCCTGTCCCAGGTGGAGCGCGGCATCTCGTCCATCGGCCTGACCGCGCTCGGCAGCGTCGCGAAGGCGCTCGACCATTCGGTGGCGGATTTCTTCGACTCCGGCACCAGTTCCCCCGACAGCGCCGTGGCGCCGCTTCCCCGGCATTTCACGCTCACCAGGGCGGAGACGGTGACCACGCAGTACGTCTCCGGGCAGCAGACCTACCGCATGCTGTCCGACCGGGGGCCGGAGCTTGTGCTCGAACCGATGCTTGTGCACATCGCCCCCGGTGGCCGGCGGGAGAACGCGTACGGCCACAGCGGCGAGGAGTTCGCCTACGTCATCTCCGGCGAGCTGCTCTACGAGGTCGAGGGTGTCGAGCACCGGCTGTGCCCGGGTGACAGCGTGCACCTGCGGTCGTCGGTGCCGCACCAGTTGTACAACGACACCGACTCGGTGACGACTGTGGTCTCGGTGGTCACGCCCAGGCTGTTCTGACGCCTCCGGGCGCCCCGACCCCCGTCACTCTGTTCACATATGTGAACAGAGTGACGGGGGTTTTGCGGGGCACCCGGAGAGGTCGTGCCTCACGGGTCGACGTGACGTCCCACGGCGGTCATGGTGGCCTGCCAGATGGCCGAATCCGGGTCGATGACGGCGAAGTGGTCCCCCGACTGTTCGAGGTAGCGCACGTCGTCGCCCGCGTCGCGGGCCGCCTCTGCGTACCGCCGGTTGGCGTCGACGAGGTCCAGGCTGTCCTCAGTGCCCTGCACGAGCAGGGCCGGCACCCGGATCGGCAGCCGCAGCATCGGGTCGCTCTCGGCGTACCGGCGCGGGGCCGTGGCCGGCGAGCCGCCCAGGGCCTCGGTGATGGCGCCGTCGCCGAGGTTGCGCCGCTCGCCCTCGGTGAGGTCGAGCACCCCGGCCAGCGATACCACAAGCGCGACGGAGACGGCAGCGCGCTCACCCGCCGCCAGGTCCGCCGCGACCCGCAGGGCGAGCTGCCCGCCGGCCGAGTGGCCCAGGATCACGACCCGGTCCGCGTCCAGCGAACCGTCGCCCGCGAGGTCACGCAGCGCAGCGATGCCGGCCGCCACGTCCTCGGTGGTCGCCTCCCAGCCGTGCCGGTCCGGACGCCGGTACTCCATGTTCCAGGACGCGTACCCCCGCCCGGCCAGGTCGACGGCGACGGCGTCCATCAGGTCCGCTCCCCAGACCGATCGCCAGAAGCCGCCGTGCAGCAGCACCGCGACCGGCGCCGCCTCGCCGGATGGAGAGGACGGCAGCCGCAGGTCGCCCCACTGGTCCGGATGCTGCCCGTAGGCGATCCGGGTTGCGGGTGAGCGCAGGCGGTGCACGGCGTGCCGGATGGCCCACACCACGCCCCACAGTCCCCGGCCGGCCAGGTGGACCGCGCCGGGGACCGCCGGCTCGACCGTCGGGTCGTACCAGACGGTGTGTTGCGGTTCGGCGCCGATGAGGGCGCGCGCCTCGGGTGTCGGGCCGGGCAGCACCACCGCCGGCGGATCCGCGGCGGCGAGCAGCGACCGGATCTCGTCAGCCGAGGCGGCGGTGACGACCCGGCCTGTGACATCGAGTTCGGCGCAGGTGGCGGCGGTGAGCGACGCCAGCAGCGCGTGGTCGGCCACCAGGCCGGGACCGAGCACGACGGTGAGCCGCACGGGACTCACCTGCGCAGCAGGGGCAGGACGGCGGAACCGAGCAGGTCCACGCCGCGCTCGTCGGTCAGGCCGTGCGGCGTGCCGAACTCGACCCGGCGCACGCCCGCGTCGATGAGCGCCTGGGCCTGCGCGGCGACCTGCTCCGGCGTGCCGGAGAAGGCGAACCGGTCGAGCACGTCGTCCGGGATGAGCCGGCCCGCCGCCTCGTCCTCGCCCGCGTCGACGAGAGCGCCGACCCGCTCCACAAGGCCGTCGGGAAGCGCCACCGTCGGGTCGAGTTCCGCCACGACCGCCAGGTACATCGCCACCTCGGTGCGGGCCTTGGCGCGCGCCGCCTCGCCGTCGGTGTCGACCACCGTCACGGCGCCGAGCACGATACCGATGTCGTCGACGTCGCGCCCGGCCTTCTCCGCCCCCACCCGGACCCGTTCACGGATCACCGCGACCATGTCGGGATTGGCGCTGCCGCCCACCTTGATCTCGTCGGCGATCCGTCCGGCGACGGCCGCGCCCTGCGGACCCCACGCGCCGACCAGCAGCGGCGGGTTGGGCCGCTGCACGGCGTAGCGCAGAGCGGTGTCCGGCGCCAGCGAGAAGACCTTGCCGGTGAAACCGGTCCGATCGCCCCGCAACAGGCGGTAGACGACCTCCACGGCCTCCTCGATCGTTGTCAACGGCCGCTGCTGCGGCAGCCCGACCGCGCCCAGCCACGTCCCGCGCGCCAGCCCCAGGTACGCCCGGCCGTGCGAGGCCAGATCAAGCGCCGCGAGCTGACCGGCGATCTCGTACGGTGCCATCGAGTACGGGTTCAGGCAGGCCGCGCCGAGACGTACCCGGCTCGTCGCCTGCGCCATCTCCAGCAGCGGGAAGATCGGCGGCTGGTACATGAGATCACCGAAGACGGTAAGCACGTCGAAGCCGTGCGACTCGGCGGCGCGGGCCAGCCGGGCGTACGCGCCGGCGGGCTTGTCGCTCTGGAGGCCGAGTCCGATCTCGACGGTCATGTCAGGTCCGCCGAGTTCATCGTGCGCCGGCAGGTCCGTTCCACCTTCATGACGAGTCGCTCCTCCGGGTCGGGGCAGATGAAGTGGGAGTCCTGGGCCAGCCAGTCCCCCTCCGCCAGGTCGCGCTGCTTCGCGGCGAGGAAGGGAAGCACCGACGCGAGCGCGTACACGCAGAAGTGCTTTCCCTCGGGCAGCCGCAGGTGCGCGCTGTTCGTCAGTTCGAAGTAGTCGCCCACGTCCATGCCGCACACCGACCGACCCTCGATCCGGTCGACTGTCACCTTCAGGTCGTAGATCTCCATGTCGCCGTCGGCGCTGTGGCTCACGGTTCCTCCCCCTCGTCGATCCGTACGATGATCTTGCCGGTGGTCCGTCGGGCGGCCAGTTCGGTAAGTGCCGCCGGCACCTCGTCCAGCGGGACGACCCGGCTGACCGGCGGCCGGACCGCGCCGGACGCGCACATGTCGAACAACTCCTGGTAGGCGGCCTCGACCGCCGAGGCGCGCTGCCACGGGTACCGGGAACCCCAGGACAGGCCGATCAGTGTCGCGTTCGCCGCCATCAACCGGACCGGGTCGACAGGTGGAGGTGCTCCACCTGCCGTTCCCACCGCGACAAGACGACCCTCGAACGCGAGGCACTCCCAGGACCTGGCGAACACGTCACCGCCCACCGGGTCCACGACGACGTCCACGCCCCGGCCGTCGGTGGCCTTGAGCACGGCCGCCACGAAGTCCTCCGAGGCGTAGTCGACGGCGAGCGCCGCGCCGTGGTCGCGGCAGATCGCCGTCTTGGCCGGGCCACCGGCGGTGGCGAACACCCGCGCGCCACGGGCCACGGCGAGCTGGATGGCGGCGATGCCGACACCGCCCGCGCCGGCGTGCACGAGCACCGTCTGCCCGGCCGTGAGGCCGGCCCGCTCCAGCGCGAACCACGCCGTCTGGTAGGTGACGGGCAGCGCCGCCGCCGTCACCGGGTCGACCGTGTACGGCCGCGGCACGACCACCGCGGCGTCCACAGTCACTGTCGTCCCGAGCGCGCCGCGCGGCAACGTCGGGCAGGCCACGACTTCCTGACCCAGCAGGTGCTCGGCTCCGGCGCCCGCGGCGACGACCCGCCCGGCCGCCTCCACGCCGGGCGTCATGGGCGGGTCCGGCCGCACCGGGTACTCGCCCCGGCACAGCAGGACGTCGAGGAAGTTCAGGCCGACCGTGCGCACGGCGAGCCGTACCTCACCCGGGCCCGGCGGCGGGTCGTCGGGCAGTTCGGCCACCGACAGCACGTCCGCCGGCTCGCCGGTCCGCTCGGCGACCAGCCGCCGGATCATGCCGCGACCACCGGATCCCGTACCAACTCGGCGTGGTGGTGCACGATCACCCAGCGGCCGTCGATCCGACGCAGCACATCGGTGACCCGGGTGAACTCCGGTTCGTCGTCAGCGCCCAACTGGGAGACCAGCACGTACCGGGCGACGCCGAAATCGTCCCACACGTCGATGCGCTTGTCCCGCGCGGCGAGCACCGCCAACCGGGGCCGGTGGCCCGCGGCGTCGCGCTGCGCGCGGTAGTCGTTCAACTCGGCACGGGTACGCAGCGGCCCGGGAAGGTGCGTCTCCCAGGTGGTCACCTCGGCGTGCAGGTGCGTGTCGAAGCGCTCGGTGTCCCCGGCGAGGAACGCGTCGTACATGTCATCGATGCCAGCGGCGATCGCCGCCGCGCCTGCTTCCACGAACGTCATCGCACGTCCTCCTGGTTCTGGTCGTCGCGGACGATCTGTCCGCCCTTCATCACCCACCGCACGTCCCGGAAGGCCGAGGTGTCGGCCAGCGGGTCGGCGTCCATCGCGATCAGGTCGGCAAGCTTGCCGACCTCGACGGTGCCGAGGTCGGACTCCGCGCCGAGCCAGCGGATGGGGCCACGCGTGCCGGCGTGAATCGCCCGCGCGGTCCCGATCCGCTCGGACATGTACTCCAACTCCCGCACCGAGGCGGTGGTGCCCTCGAACTCCCAGAACGGGGGCATGTCGCTGCCGAGGAGCACCTCGACCCCGGCGGCGATTGCCATGTCGAAGCTCTCCAGGTGCCGGGGGCCGGCGCCGAGCGAGCGGCACTGCATCCACTCCGGCACGCCGAGTTCGTCGAAGAACTCCTTGCACCGGGTCACCAGCAGCGTCGGCACGAGCGCGGTGCCGCGCTCGGCCATCCGCGCCGCCACCTCCGGGGTGAGCTGGTAGCCGTGCTCCACACAGTCCAGTCCCAGCTCCACGGCCGCGCCGATCACGTCGGCCGGACCGGCGTGCGCCGTCACCTTGCGGCCCCACGCGTGGGCGGTCTCGATCACCGCGGTCATCTCGTCGGTGAAGAGCTGAGGCGTGCTGATGCGCTCGTGCTCACCGGCGATGCCACCGGAGATCATCACCTTGATCAGGTCCGCGCCGGCCTTGATCTGGCTGCGTACGCCCTGACGGAAGCCGACAGGGCCGTCACATTCGAGGGTGTCGTTGCTCTCGTGGCCGTGCCCGCCCGTGCAGACCAGCGCCCGACCGGCGGTGTAGATGCGGGGACCGGCGGTACGTCCGGCGTTGATGGCCCGCCGCAGGGCGAAGTCGGCGTGGTCCTTCTCCGCCACACAGCGCACCGTGGTCACACCGGAGCGCAGCGTGCGCCGCGCTCCGTTGGCCATGTAGTGGGCGAGGTCGTACGGGCCCATGCCCTTGACGTTGTCGCCCCCGGAGCCGGGCAGCGACAGCGAGAAATGGGTGTGCATGTTTACCAGGCCGGGGGTCACGTACGCCCCGTCGAGGTCCACGTTGGTCAGTGCGCCGGCGGCCCGCGCCTCGGCGGCCACCTCCGCGTACCGGCCGACGGCGGCGATCCGGTCGCCGCGGATCCACACCCCGGCATCGGTGACGGGCTCCATCCCGTCCACGACGCGGGCGTCCAGAACTGTGCAGTTGCCGAGCAGCAGGCTCGACGGCTCGGGCGAATAGGCGGCACTCACGCGATCACTCCATATATGTCTCGGGCGGACCGCGCTGAGACGTAGCCCTCGGCCACGTCCCGCCGGACCGCCTCCGGATCCCGACTCCCCGGGTCACCGTGCCCACCGCCACCGGCGGTCAACAACGTCACCCGGTCCCCCACCGCCACGCTCGTACGCTTGGTGCTCACCCGGTGCTCCCGATCCGTGCCCGGGAACACCACCACCTGGTTCGGCTCCGGCTGTACCCCACCGGCCAACGCCCACGGCGCGCTCTTCGTCTTCTTGATCACCGTCAGGAACTCACCGGGCGTCGCGAACCGGATGTCCCGCCGCAACCCACAACCACCCCGGAAACGACCCGCGCCACCGGAGTCCGTCCGGATCTCCACCCGTTCGAAGAACATCCCCGTCTTCGCCTCGAGCACCTCGACGGGTGTGTTGCGCGCCTGGGTCTGGCAGAGGTGGTTCGCCGGGCCGATGCCGTCGTGCTGCGGCGTGCCGCCCCAACCCACTGGGTCGTTGTTGCTGACCGCGAAGAGCTGGCCGGTGTCCGGGTGCTGGCCGACCATCATGAACCCGGGTACGTCGCCGCCACTGGAGGCCGCCAGCCGGTCCGGCATGCCCTGCGCCAACGCCTTGAGGATCAGCTCCAGGGCGACAGTTCCGGTCCACTGGGTGAACGTGGCGGCGGGGTACTGCGCGTGGAACAGCGACCCGGGCTCGGCGCGTACCCGAAGGGGCGCGAAGTGCCCGGCGTTTGTCTGCTCCCCAGGGGTGGTGACGCCCTTGAACGCGACCCGGCAGGTGGCGATGGTGGCGCCCAGCGGCAGGTTCACCGGCCCGGGCACCGCGGGTGACGAACCGGTGAAGTCCACAGTGAACTCGCCGTCGGCGACGGTGACGGTGACCCGCATCCGGATCGGGGTGTCGGTGACACCGTCGTCGTCGAGCCAGTCCTCGGCGGTCCAACTGCCCTGCGGCAGCGCGGCGACCGCCTCCGTGGCGCGGTGGGCAGCGTGGCGGATCACCTGGTCGACCACCGCGTCCACAACGGGCGTGCCGTAGTGCTGGTACAGCTCGGTCACCCGCCGCTCGCCGGTACGCAGCGCCGCGATCTGCGCGTTGAGGTCACCGATGACGAGTTCCGGCATGCGCGAGTTGAAACGGATCAGCTCGTGGATCTCGTGCACCGGCTCGCCACGGGAATACACCTTCGTGCCGGGAAAGACGATCCCCTCCTGGTGCATGTCGGTGGAGTCGAGCACGTAGCCGGGGTCCTTGGCGCCCAGGTCCATCCAGTGCGCGCGGATGCACAGGAAGCCGACCAGCTCGTCGCTGTCGGGCAGGACGACTGGCGCGAACAGGGTCGCGTCGTAGGTGTGCGCCGCGTTCCAGTACGGGTAGTTGAGCAGCACCACGTCGCCGCGGTGCAGGTTCTCCCTGCCCACGTACTCCACGCCCTTGCGCAGCGAGTAGTCGTTGGCGCCGAGGAAGCGGGACAGCCCTGTCGACTCCGCGACCAGCCTCAGCTCCCGGTCGTAGATGGAGATGCCGAAGTCGTACACCTCGTAGATGACCGGGTTGAAGGCGGTGCGCACCAGCGCGGCGCGCATCTCCTCGGCGGCCGAGACGAGATGGCTGCGGACGACCTCGACGGTCGCCCCGGTGGGTTCACCCATCGACGTCCACTCCGTAGACCTCCCGGGCCACCTCCGGTGAGACGTAGCCCTCGGCCACGTCCCGCCGGACCGCCTCCGGATCCCGACTCCCCGGGTCACCATGCCCGCCACCACCGGCGGTCAACAACGTCACCCGGTCCCCCACCGCCACGGTCGTACGCTTGGTGCTCACCCGGTGTTCCCGATCGGTGCCGGGGAAGACCACCACCTGGTTCGGCTCGGGCTGCTCGCCGCCCTCCAGGGCCCACGGAGCGCTCTTCGTCTTCTTGATCACCGTCAGGAACTCGCCAGGGGTCAGGAAGCGGATGTCCCGCCGCAGGCCACAACCACCCCGGAACCGGCCGGCGCCACCGGAGTCCGTCCGGATCTCCCACCGCTCGAAGAACATCCCCGTCTTGGCTTCCATGACCTCGATGGGGGTGCCCCGGCCGGTGCTGCCGGAGACGTGGGTGGCGGCGTCCATGCCGTCGTGCTGCGGCGTGCCGCCCCAGCCCACCAGGTCGTTGTTGCTGACCGCGAACATCTTTCCGGTGTCCGGGTGCAGGCCGACCATCATGAACCCGGGCACGTCGCCGCCGCTGGAGGCCGGCAACCGGTCCGGCATGCCCTGCGCCAACGCCTTGAGGATCAACTCCACGGCGACGATGCCGGTCCAGAGCGTGAACGTGGGCTGCGGGTAGACGGCGTGGAAGAGGCTGCCCGGCTCGGCCCGCACCTCCAACGGCGCCACGGTGCCCGCGTTCGACGGCTCGTCCGGCGAGGTGAGCGATTTCAGGACGACCTTGCAGATCGCCTCGGTCGCGCCGAACGGCATGTTGATCGGGCCGCGGGTGGCGGCGGCCGACCCGGCGAAGTCCACGATGAAGCGTCCGTCGGCGACGGTGACGGTGACGCGCATCTTCACCGGATCGTCGGTGATGCCGTCGTCGTCCACCCAGTCCTCGGCGGTCCAGGTGCCCTGCGGCAGGGTCGCCAGCGCGGCACGGGCCCGGGTCTCGCCGTCGGCGATGATCCGGTCGATGGCCTGGTCCACAGTGGTCCGGCCGAACTTTTCGATGATCTCCAGCATCCGGCGCTCGCCGGTGCGCAGCGCGGCGATCTGCGCGTGCAGGTCGCCGAGCACCGCGTCGGGCATCCGCGAGTTGAAGCGGATCAGCTCGTGGATCTCGTGCACCGGCTCGCCACGGGAGACCACCTTCGTGCCCGGGAAGATGACCCCTTCCTGGTGCATGTCGGTCGAGTCGAGCACGTAACCCGGGTCCTTTGCCCCCAGGTCCATCCAGTGCGCGCGGACGCAGAGGAACCCGACGAGATCGCCGTCGGCGTCCGGGTCGGCCGGGTCAGGCCGGAAGACCGGTGCGAACAGCGTGGCGTCGTAGGCGTGCGCCGCGTTCCAGTACGGGTAGTTGAGCAGCACCACGTCACCCCGGTGCAGGTTCTCCCGCCCCACGTACTCCACGCCCTTGCGCAGCGAGAAGTCGTTGGCGCCGAGGAAGAACGTCAGCCCGGTGGCCTCGGCGACCAACCGCAGGTCCGCGTCGTACATCGACAGGCCGAAGTCGTGCACCTCGTAGATGACCGGGTTGAAGGAGGTACGGATCAGCGTGGCCCGCATCTCCTCGGCCGCCGACAACAGATAGCTGCGGACGACCTCGACCTGGGCTCCGTCCAGCGTGGTCATGCGGCTTCCTCCAGAGTGACGAGCAGGTATCCGTGGTCGTCGACGGTGACGCGCTGGCCGCTGGGCACCACAGTGGTGGAGGTGCCCTCGTCGATAAGCGCCGGCCCGTCGAAGGTGTCGCCCGGCTCCAGGCCGGCCCGGTCGTAGACCGCGAACGGCACCACAGCCTGCTGCCCGAAGTCGTAGGCGTCCCGGTGGTTCAGCAGGGCCCGCGACGGGTCGCCGTCGCCGCGCGGCCGGGTCTGAAGCTCCGGCCGATCGGTGCGGCCGATGCCACGCACCCGCAGGTTGAGGATCTGCAACGGGTTGCCCATCGTGTGGCCGTACCGGCCGCGGTGCGTCTCGTCGAACGCGGCGCGGATCGCGTCGCGGTCCAACTCGCGCCCGACGGTGACCATGAGGCTGTGCTCCTGGCCGAGGTAGCGCAGCTCGAACTGCCGCTCCAGCACCGCCTCGCCGGCCGGCACCCCCTGCGCCACGAGCGACGCCACCGCCTCGGCCTCGACCGCCTTGAACAGCTGGTCCACCTCGGTCAGGTCCGCGTCGTCCAGGGTGGCCATGACGGTGCGGCTGAAGTCGTTGACGATATCGGCCGACAGCATGCCCCACGCGGAGAAACCGGACGGCGCGAACGGCACGATGACCTCGCCGATGCCCATCTCCCGCGCCAGCAGCGGGGCGAGCAGCGGCCCGGCACCGCCGAACGCGAGCAGCGCGAACTGCCGGGGGTCGTGACCCCGCTCGACGGTGATCTGCCGGACCGCGCCGACGGTGCGGGCCAGCAGCACGTCGAACACGCCGGCCGCCGCGTTCTCCACGGTCAGGCCGAGCGGCTCGGCGAGCTGCTCCTGGATGGCCGCGCGCGCCTCGGCGTCGCGCAGACCCATGGTGCCGGCGAGGAAGCGGTCCGGGTCCATGTAGCCGAGCACCACTGCCGCGTCGGTGACTGTCGGCTTCGTGCCACCTCGGCCGTAGCAGACCGGGCCGGGGTCGGCCCCGGCGCTCTGCGGACCGACCTTGAGCAGGCCGTGGTCCAGCCAGGCGATCGAGCCGCCTCCAGCGCCGATGGTACGGATGTCGTACGTCGGGATGAGCAGCGGGAAGTGCTCAAGCTGCGCCTCGTACGCGGCGACCGGATTGCCGCGCTCGATCACGCAGGCGTCAAGCGAGGTGCCGCCGATGTCGAATGTGAGCACGTTGTCGCGGCCCAACTCGGAGGCGATGTAGGCGGCGCCGACGATGCCGCCGGCCGGGCCGGAGAGCACTGTGTGGGTGGGTGCCGTCTTGGCGACCGCGCTGGTCATCGAACCGCCGCCGGAGCGCATGATCAGGAAGCGGCCGTCGAAGCCGCGCTCGGCCAGCCCGGCCTCCAGCTCGTCCACGTAGCGCTCGAAGATCGGCCGGATGTACGCCTCAAGCACTGTGGTGCTCGTCCGCTCGTACTCGCGGTACTCGCGCACGATGTCCGTCGACAGCGACAGGCTGACGTCGGGGAACTCCTCGTGGATGAGGCGCGCGGCCTCCCGCTCGTGGCTCGGGTCGAGGAACGAGTGCAGGAAGCAGATGGCGATCGAGGTGACCTGCTGGTCCACAACGAGTGTGCGGGCGGCGGCCCGGACGCTCTCCGGGTCCAGCTCCTCCACGACCCGTCCCCGGTAGTCGAGTCGGCCCCGTACGCCTGCGGTGAAGCGGCGCTGCACGAGGCTCTCGGGCCGCTGGTACTGGAAGTCGTACATGTGGTCGGAGGGCACGTTGCCGCGACCGATCAGGAAGATGTCCCGGAAACCCTCGTTGGTGATGATCCCGGTGCGCCCACCTCGGCGCTCCAGCACCGCGTTGAGCCCGAGGGTGGTGCCGTGGATGAACAACTCCACCTCGGACAGGTCGGTGCCGAGCGCGGTGATCGCGGCGAGCACGCCGTCCGCGGGTCGGGCCGGTGTCGTCGCCGCCTTGCGGAAGCGGACCCGGTTGGTGCGCGTGTCGAGTTCCATGGCGTCCACGAAGGTGCCGCCAATGTCGACGGCGAGCCGGATGGGGCGACGGGTCATGGTGTGACAGCCTGCCTTCCGATGAGGGCGGGGAGCTCGGGAACGCGCCAGCAGGCGGCCCGGCTCTCGCCGTACGACTGAAGCTCCTGCTGCTCCGCACGGCACCGGTCGGTGACGAACGGGCACCGGGCGGCCAGCGGGCACCCGGTCGCAGCGTCGGCTTCTTCGAGGTCCTTGACCAGTTCAACGGCCTGGCCGTCGGATCCGGCCGTCCCGCCCAGGCGGGGTGCGCTGCCAAGCAGCGCCCGGGTGTAGGGGTGCCGGGGGTTGTCGAAGACGACGTCCACCGGTCCCTCCTCGACGATCCGGCCGAGGTAGAGCACCACGACGCGGTCGGCGAAGCCCCGGACGGTCGCCAGGTCGTGGGAGATGAACACCGAGGCGCGGTCCGCGTCGGCGGCCACGTCGGCGATCACCGCGAGAATCTGCGCCTGCACTGTGACGTCCAGGGCCGAGGTCGGCTCGTCGAAGACGATCAGATTCGGCTCACCGACCAGGGCACGGGCGATGCCGATCCGTTGCGCCTGGCCTCCGGACAGCTCGTGCGGGTACCGCTGGAGGATCGAACGGTCCAGTTCCATGCGGTCCAGCACGGCGGTGACCCGCGCGTTCCGTTCCGCCGGGGACAGGCCGGCGGCCCGCAGCGGCTCGGCGATGGAGTCGCCGACCGCGCGGCGCGGGCTCAGCGAGCCGATCGGGTCCTGGAAGACGAGCTGGGCACGGGTACGCGCGCGCCGCAGCGCCCGCCCACGGGGTCGGGACCGGCCCGGCTGCTTGACCAAAGCCTGCCCGGCGACGGTGACAGTGCCGGACGTGGGCGCGACCAGACCCATGATGAGCTTGGCCAGCGTGCTCTTGCCGCAGCCGCTCTCGCCCACCACGCCGAGCGTCTCGCCCGGTGCGAGCCGCAGTGTGATGCCCCGCAGCGCGTGGTGCCCGCCGGAGCCGAACCGGCTGCGATAGACCACGTGCGCGTCGTCGATCTCCAGCACGGCCGCCTTGCGGTCCGCCTCGGCCGGCTCCGCGCCGGCCTCGGCAGCTGTGGGCGACGTCGACGGCGCGCCGGCGTCCAGCGGCCGGGTCTGCGGGTGGAAGCAGGCCAGGGACCAGTTCCCGCCGCCGGCGGCGAGTGGCTTGGTGGCCGGCCGCCGTGACGAACAGGTGCCGTCGGCGTGCGCGCAGCGGGCGACGAACGGGCAGTTCTCCGGTGCCTGGGTGAGCAGGGGCATGGCGCCCGGGGTGGCGACCACCGGCCGTCCGCCGACGTCCGGCACCGAGCGCAGCAACGCCCTGGTGTACGGGTGCGCGGGCTCCCGCAACACCTGCTCGGCCGGGCCGCTCTCCACGACCGTTCCGGCGTAGAGCACCACCACCCGGTCGCAGACCTCCGCGATGGAGGCGAGGTCGTGGGAGATCAGCAGCACGCCCCGGCCGTCGGTGTCGGCGGCGTGCCGGAACTGCCGCAGGATCTCCCGGGTCAGCGTCACGTCGAGGCCGGTGGTCGGCTCGTCGGCGATCAGCAGATCGGGGGCACACCCGGTGGCCAGCGAGATCATCACCCGTTGGGCCATGCCGCCGGACAGCTCGTGGGCGTACGCGTCGAGCCGGCGCTGCGGGCTGCGGATGCCGACCGCCTCGAACAGCTCACGCGCCGCCTCGCGAGCCTGGGCGCCGGACATCTCCTGGTGGGTCGCGAGCCGGTCGACGAGCTGCTTGCCGATGGTGCGGGTGGGGCTGAGTGCGCCGCGCGGGTTCTGGAAGCAGATCGCCACCCCCCGCCCTCGGTGGGCGGCCAACGCCGTGTCGTCCATGCGCAGCACGTCCGACCCGTCGAAGAGCACCTGCCCGGTGGCGTGTGAGCCGCCGGGGAGCAGGCCGACGATGGCGCGGGCCACCATGCTCTTGCCACCACCGCTCTCACCGACCAGGCCGACGACCTCGCCCGGTCGCACACTGAAGCTCACGTCGCTGAGCGCTGCCACCTGCCGGCCGGGCCGGCGGATGAGCACGGAAAGGTTCTCGATGGACAGCATGGTCACCGCCGCTTCGCGTTCGCGCGGTCCTGCAGGCCCTCGCCCAGCAGGCTGAACCCGAGGACGCAGACGAACAGGGCCAGGCCGGGTGGGACCGAGGTCCACCACCGTCCACCGACCACGTCTGCGGCGCCCAGGCTGATCATGGCACCCCATTCCGCCTCGGGGATGCTCACACCCAGACCGAGGAAGGAGAGCCCGGCCAGGGTGAGCATCGCCCAGCCGCAGTTCAGCGGCGCGATCACCCGGACGGGAGTGAGGCTGTTGGGCAGTATGTGCCGCCACAGCACGCCCACCGGCGAGGCGCCGGAGGTGATCGCGGCGTCCACGAACGGCAACTCGCGCAGCGACCGCACCTCGGCGCGGACCAGCCGGGCGTACGCCGGGGCGTTCACCGCGGCGATCGTGATGATGAGGTTGATCGTGCCGTTGCCGAGCAGGGCTGCCACGGCGAGCGCCAGGATGAACGTGGGGAACGACTGGAAGATGTCGACCACCCGCATCAGCACGTCGTCGAGCCAGCCGCCGAAGTAGCCGGCGATCAGGCCGAGCAGGGTGCCGACGACCACGGCGAGCGCGACCGCGGCCAGGGCGATGCCCAGGTCCAGGCGGGCGGCGTAGAGCATCCGGCTCCAGATGTCCATGCCGTTGCCGTCGGTGCCGAGCAGGTGGTTGCCACCCGGGGCGACAAGGGTGTTCGCCGGGTCGATCTCGGTCTCGCCCCACGGGCTCAGCAGGGGCGCGAACACCGCCACCAGCGCGACCACCGACAGGATCGTCGCGCCGGCAATGATCAGGCGCCGTGCGAAACGGCTGTCCCGGTCGCCACCCGGGATGACCACGGGCGCCGTGGAGTCGCCGGTGACGGCGGTGCGCAGCTCGGCCATCAGAGCCTCACTCTCGGGTCGAGGATCGCGTGGACCACGTCGGCGATGAGGAACACCAGCACGTAGCACAACGCGATGACCAGCACCGACGCCTGCACCACCGGGTAGTCCCGGTAGAGCAGACCGCGCAGGGCCCACTGGCCGAAGCCCTGCCACGAGTACACGTACTCAACGAGCACCGTCGAGCCGATGGCGGTGCCGAAGACCAATGCGGCAAGCGACGGCAGCCGGACCAGCGTCGCCCGCATCAGGTAGCCGTAGTGCAGGGTGCGGCCACGCAGGCCGTGTGCCTGCGCCGCGGCGTACGACTCGGAGTGCAGCACCTCCAGCGCGGAGGCCCGGACGCTGCGCAGCAGCGGCGCGACCACGCCGACGACGAGGGTCAGCACTGGCAGTGCCAGGTACGCCGCGGCGGAGGCGAACGCCGGTCCGTTGGCGGTGAGCACGGCGTCGACGAGGTCGGCGCCGGTGATCGGCGTGAGGTTCGTGTCGGGGTCGACGCGTCCGTTGGGCGCCGGGAACCAGCCGAGGATGCTGTAGCCGACGAGCACCAGCACCAGGCCGAGCCAGAACTCGGGTACGGAGTTGCCGGCCAGGGCGAACATCCGGACGCTGTGGTCGCCGAGCCGGTTGGCCCGTCGGGCCGACCAGACGCCGAGCACAGTCGCCACCACAAGTGCGATGGTCACGGCGATGACGACGAGTTCCAGGGTGGGCCCGATCCGTAGCGCCATCTCCGAACCCACGGAGTTGCCGCTCTGGATGGAGGTGCCGAAGTCCCCGGTGACCAACCCCCCGAGGTAGTCGAGGAACTGTTGCCACAGCGACTGGTCCAGGCCGAAGCGGACCCGGGCGGCTTCGGCGTCCTCCGCGCTGGCGTTCGGCCCGAGGATGCTGCGCACCGGGTCGCCCGGCAGCACGCGGACCAGGAGGAACGCCAGGACGACCACTCCGAGCAGAACGGGGATCAGCTGGAGCAGTCGCCTGACGACGAACCGGAAGATACGCATGAGCGGATGGCGTCCTAGGCCGACGCGCTCAGGTACCGCAGGCGGGCGAGACCGTCCATGGGCTGCACCCAACCGGCCACGGACTCCCGCACGGGCAGGTTGAAGTTCGGCTGGCAGATGACCACCCACGGCACGTCCGCGGCGAGGATCTCCTGGACCCGCTTCCAGAGCGCGTTACGGGCAGCCGTGTCGACTGTGGTGTGCGACTTCTCGTAGATCTGTTCGATCTCCGGGTTGCTGTAGTTGGAGTAGTTGAGGTTGGCGCCCTTCACGAAGCTCGTGGCGAGCATGTACTCGATGTCGTCGACCCAGAGCTGCCCGGAGGTGATCTGGAGCGGGATGTTCTTCTTGGTCCGTCGCTCGCCGAGCGTCGCGGGGTCCAGCGGGGTCAGCTTGAGCCTGATGCCCGCCTTCGCCGCCTCGCTCTGCACCTGGACGGCGATCTTCTGCTGCTCCTCGTTGTCGGACTCGAAGACCAGCTCGGAGTCCAGCGACGAGCGGCCGGCGGCGGCCATCGCGGCCTTGGCCTTGTCGATGTCGTGGGCGTACGGGTAGCCGTTGTCGTCGTGCCCTGGCATGTCCAGCGGCACCGTGCTCTTGGCCGCGCGGGCGTCACCGCCGTACACGTTGCTGATGATCTGCTCGTAGGGCACGGCGTAGGCGAGCGCCTTGCGGACGTTCACGTCGTTGAACGGCGCCGAGGTGACCGACATCTGGATGGCGACCTGGCGGTTGCTGGGGGCCGAGATGACCTTGATCCCAGGCGTCTTCTTGAGGTCCTGGATGTCGCGCTGGCTGATGCCGAGGGCGACGTCGACGTCACCGGCCTGCAGTTGCAACCGCTGGTTGGACGCGGCCGGCACGACCGAGATCCGGATGGTCGGCGTCTTGGCCGGGTCGGGACCCGGGTAGTCGGTGTTCGCGCTGAGCTCGATCTCCTGGCCCTGGGTGGCCTTCGCGACGTTGTAGTAGCCGCCGGTGGGCGGGTTCTTCGCGAACCACTCCTTGGCCCAGGGGTCGCCGGCGGTGGCGTGCTTCTTGGCCTCGACGGAGTCGAAGACGTACAGCGAGATCGCCTGGATCTGCCGGGTGAGGGCGCTGGGGAACGCCTGGTGGAACTCGACCGTGTAGTCGTCGACGACCTTGACCTGGTCGGCGCTCGTGAGGCCGATGGTGCGGTAGACGCCTGCCACGTTGGCCTGGGCGGCGAACGCGCGGTCCTTCGACCACTTCACGTCGGCGGCCTTCATCTCGTTGCCGCTCGCGAACTTCACGCCGCGACGCAGCTTGAGCGTCCACACCTTCTGCTCGGCGTCGGGCTCGAACGACTCGGCGAACGTCGGGGTGACGTTCTGGGTGTCGAGGATCTGGCTGCCGCTGGCTGTGGTGACCCCGTAGTCGATCAGGTACGGGAAGACGTTCTTGTAGAGCATCAGCGCGGTCAGGTCGAAGCCGACGAAGTCCTGGTCCCAGCTCGACAGGTAGCTCGAGACAGCGATGCGCAACGTCTTGGCGGCGGGGCCGCCCGACGCGCCGTCCTTCGGCTTGTTGCCACTGTCCGCAGCGCAGGCGCCGGTGGCCAGAAGGAGCGCGACGCTGCCGCCCAACTGCAGAACCCCGCGGCGGGAAAGCGCGGGCGAGGAGGCGCCCGAGCGGTGTGAACGAGCCATGAGTAGTCCTCCTAGAACCAGAGGGAGACGGGCCGCCCAGCGGACCCACCCCGAGTTCTACAGGATTAAGCGAGAGTGAACAAGCGGGTGAACGGTGTTCACGGGCCGTCTCTGCACCTTTGCCCGAAACCCTTCTCGAAGTGCGGGATTAGCAGGTAGGAAGCGTTCACACGGTTCACAGAATCGTTACCAAACCTGTTCACGGCGAGCCGCCTGAATGAAGGGCTCCAGCGGTTCCCCCGGTCGCCCCGTGTGCGACCCGACGCCCTGTGAGCGCTCACACGCGTCCGGGCGACCACACCTCTGGAATTTGCGGTCGGCGGCGCGATAGTTACGGCGGAGGAACGTGCCGCCAGGATGCCCTGGACCGGCTCGGCGAGGCGGTGCCGCGTCCCCGGGAGACAGCAGCCGTCACCCTGCTTTCCGCAAGACGACGGCTGGAGATGTTATCGATAAACTGCTATCTTTCGGCGCGGGAGCGCAGGGCACGCTCCCGTCACCCCAGTCAATCGGCAGGGCGCTCGTGGGCACCACCACCGCGCCGCCTGGCCGGTCGGCGACAAGTCCGGGCCGCTCCGCCGATGTTGGCTGACCGCAGGCGGCCGTCGGGCGATTCCGACCCGGCCACATGCCCAGCCTCCCCCCGCCCGTACGGGCGCCCCCGCATCGACGGAGAGCCCGGGCACGAACCGGCTCGTCGACGGCGGGCGAGCCGCACACAGCCGGCGGGTCGTTCGGTCGACGTCGTGCGCACCACCGGCCCAGACGAACAAGGGCAAGGAGGCAAGCAATGGTCAAACGTACACAGCTGTTGTCAACGATCGCCGCTGCGGCCGTTCTCCTCGCGGCGACCACCGGCGCGGCGCTGAGCGGCGCACTGGGCGCCACGGCGGAGGCCGCGACCAACGGCACGCTCGCGGCGACCGCCGGCTGCGGCAAGGCGCCCACGCTGACCAGCGGGACGCGCACCATCTCCAGCAGTGGGCAGAACCGCACCTACATCCTGCGGATCCCGGACAACTACGACAGGAACCGCCCCTACCGGCTGATCTTCGGCTTCCACTGGCTGAACGGTTCGGCGAACAACGTCGCCTCGGCCGGCTACTACGGTCTGCTGCCGCTGTCGAACAACAGCACGATCTTCGTCGCGCCCCAGGGCATCGACAACGGCTGGGCCAACACCAACGGCCGCGACCTGACCCTCTTCGACGACATCTCCCGGCAGGTGGAGAACGACCTCTGCGTCGAAACGACCCAGCGCTTCGCCCTCGGCTGGAGCTACGGCGGGGCGATGAGCTACGCGGTGGCCTGCGCGCGACCCACCGTCGTCCGGGCGGTCACCGTGATCTCCGGCGCGAACCTCAGCGGATGCAACGGCGGCACCCAGCCCGTCGCCTACTTCGGCATCCACGGCACCTTCGACAGCGTCCTCAACATCTCCATGGGTCGATCGCTGCGGGACACGTTCGTCCGGAACAACGGTTGCACCGCGCAGAGCCCACGCGAGCCGAGCCGAGGCAGCCTCACTCACATCACCACCACCTACTCCGGCTGCCGGGCCGGATACCCGGTGCAGTGGGCGGCCTTCGACGGCGACCACACCCCGAGCCCTGTCGACGGGTCGTCCAGCCCGAACGACTCCCGGACGTGGACCTCTGCGGAGATCTGGCGGTTCTTCACCCAGTTCGAGACCACGCCGCCGCCCACCACCGCGCCGCCGACGAGCCCGCCACCCACGTCCACGCCGCCCACCACGCCCCCGCCCACCACGCCGCCACCCACCACCCCGCCACCCACCACCCCGCCACCCACCGGCGAACCGGGCGTCTGCACCGCCACCTACCGCACCGTGAACACCTGGCCCGGCGGTTTCCAGGCTGAGGTCACCGTGGCCAACACCAGCACCGCCCCGCTCAACGGCTGGACCGTCCGCCTGGGCCTGGCCTCCGGCCAGGCCATCAGCAGCCTCTGGAACGGCGTCAACACCGGCACCACCGGCACCGTCAGCGTCCAGAACGCCGCCTACAACGGCTCGTTGGGCCCGAACGCCTCCACCACCTTCGGATTCACCGCCACCGGCAACGGCGCCACGCCGCCCAGCGGCGTCACCTGCACCAGCCCCTGACCGACAGCGACACGTGTGCCCGGGGCCAGCCGGCTCCGGGCACACGGCGCGGCAGGTCTGTCCGACATGGACAACGTGTACCGCGAGTACGTCCGATCAGAGACGACGACCGGCGACGCCACCTGAGCGAACGCGGGCAGCGCACAGCCCTCCGGCGACGCCTCCTGACCGATCGGCCACCGCCACCCGCCCAGGTCTGCACCGGCCGGTGTACGCCAGTGCCGACCCACCCGTGCGTTCGGTGCAAGAGGCCCTCAGCCACCGGTCGAAAGGGCGATCGGCGGCGGCGAATCGGTGTCCAAGACTCGCTTTTCGCAGGTGGCGGGGGGTTGCTATGGTCGCCGCGACGCCGGACCTCGGCGCCGACGGGAGGGTGTGCGATGGGGCTGATGGACAAGCTCCGGGGCGAACTCGTCGACATCGTTGAGTGGCTGGATGACAGCCGGGACACGATCGTCTGGCGGTTCCCCCGGTACCAGAACGAGATCAAGATGGGCGCCCAGTTGGTCGTCCGGGAGTCCCAGACGGCGGTCTTCGTCAACGAGGGGAAGATCGCCGACGCCTTCCCTCCGGGAACGTACACGCTGGAAACCCGGAACATGCCCATCCTGTCCACGCTCAAGGGCTGGAAGTACGGCTTCAACTCGCCCTTCAAGGCCGAGGTGTACTTCGTCAACACCCGGCAGTTCACCGACATGAAGTGGGGCACGCAGAACCCGATCATCCTGCGTGACGCCGAGTTCGGCGTGGTGCGCGTGCGGGCGTTCGGCGCGTACGCGGCCCGGGTGGTGGACGCGTCACAGCTCCTGCGGGAACTGGTCGGCACCGACCCGCAGTTCCGCACCGAGGAGGTGCAGGAATACCTGCGGCAGCTCATCGTGGGACGACTGGGCAACGCGCTCGCCACGGCGGGCGTGCCGCTGCTGGACCTGGCGGCGCACCAGGACGAGATCGGCCGCCGCCTCGCGGGCGTGTTGACAGCGGAGCTGGCCGAGGTCGGTATCGCGATCCCCAAGTTCGTCATCGAGAACGTCTCCGTGCCGCCAGAGGTGGAGCAGGCGCTCGACAAGCGAACCAGCATGGGCGCGGTCGGCGACCTGGGCCGGTACACCCAGTTCCAGGCGGCCAACGCCATGGAGGCCGCCGCCAAGAACCCAGGCGGCGAGGCGGGCGCCGGCATCGGGCTGGGCATGGGCATGGCCATGGGCCAGCAGATGTCCCGGGCGATGGCGGGCGGCTCGGGCGCGCCGCAGCCGGCACCGGCCGCCGCGCAGCCGGCCCCCGCTCAGCCGTCCGCCGCCGAGCCGCCGCCGCTGCCGAACCAGGCGCAGTGGTACGTCGGCGTCGCCGGGCAGCGGCAGGGCCCGTACGACCTCGGTGGTCTGGCCGAGCAGGTCGGTGCGGGCACGTTGGGCCCGGACACGCTCGTCTGGCAGGCCGGCATGGCCCAGTGGCAGCCCGCCGGGCAGGTGCCGGAGCTGGCGGCGGTGCTGGCAAGCGTCCCGCCACCGCTGCCGCCGCAGTGAGGAGGCGAGTGCCGGCATGAGCGAGATTGCGGTTTCCCCGCCCTCGTACGGGTGCGGGGGCTGTGGCGCACGCGTGGAGTACACGCCGGGCGCGGCAGCGCTGAGCTGCCCGTACTGCGGGTACCGGCAGGAAATCGCCGGTGCCGGCCGGGAGGTGCGCGAGCACGCGTACAACGAACTGGCGAGCCTGCCGCGCAAGCCGGTGGCGAGCGTCGCCGCGCACGCGTACGTCTGCCCGGCCTGCGGCGCTCACACCGAGAGCGACGCTATCGCGAAGCGCTGCCAGTTCTGCGCCACCCCGCTTGTGGCGGAGAACGTGACCGGCGAGTTGATCGCGCCGGAGGCGGTGCTGCCGTTCGCTGTGGACCGGGCGGGCGTGCGCACCGCCCTGGGCACCTGGTGCCGCAGCCGCTGGTTCGCGCCGGGGAGCCTGAAGAAGGTAAGCGAGGCGGAGACCCTCAAGGGCACCTACCTGCCGCACTGGACGTTCGACGCGCGAACCGTGTCGGACTACCAGGGTCAGCGCGGTGAGCACTACTACGTCACCGAGACGTACACGGTGACTGTGGACGGCCGGCAGGAGACGCGCACCCGACAGGTGCGCCACACCCGGTGGCACCCGGCGAGCGGCACCGTCCGCCGGGACTTCGACGACGTGCTGGTGCCCGCCACCACGCACCTGCCGGCGAAGCAGCTCGACGAGCTGGCCCCGTGGCCGCTGACCGAGGCGGTCGCCTACCACAGCGACTACCTGGCCGGATATCACGCGCTGCGCTACGACACCGAGCCCGAGGCGGGGCTCGTCGAGGCGAAGTCGCGGATGGCACCGGTCATCGAGGGGGACTGCCGGTCGGACATCGGCGGGGACGAGCAGCGGGTCTCCTCGGTGGACACCGCCTACTCGGACGTGGCGTACAAGTTGATGCTGCTGCCGGTGTGGATCGCCGCGTACCTGCACGCCGGCAAGTCGTACCAGGTTCTTGTCAACGCCCGGACCGGTGAGGTCATCGGTGAGCGTCCGTACAGCGCGGCGAAGATCGCGGCGGCGGTCCTGGCTGCGCTGGCGCTGGTCGCGGCGCTCGTGGTGGCGTACGTGATGAGCCGCTAGCGCCCCCACAACGCGGCACGGGCCACCGGGAACGGATACCGGTTGCCCGTGCCGTTGGCGCTTTCCTGCCGCCGCGGTGATTCGGCGGGCGCGGCGAGGATTGTCCGAGTGGGCGATTCGCGACCGCCGCGATCCGCAGGAGGGTGACGGCATGACCACAATCGATTGAGCGGCAGCGACGGGAAGGTGCCCCGATGGATCCACTGCGAAAGACCTCGCTGACCGCGGGCGTGTTCTACCTGCTCACCTTCGTCTCGATCCCCACTCTCTCCCTGTACGCGCCAGCGCGCGAGGCGGACTTCATCGTGACCGCCACGTCGGACACCTCGGTCGCCGTGGGCGCCGCCCTCGAGGTGATCGTCGCCCTCGCCTGCATGGGCACCGCCATCGCGCTGTATCCGGTGCTCAAGCGGCAGGGTGAGGGCCGTGCGCTGGGTTTCGTCGGCGCCCGGGTTCTCGAAGCCGCAGGCATCTTCATCGGCGTCGCGAGCCTCCTGACGGTCGTGGCCCTGCGGCGGGCCGACGCCGGAGCGGACGCGCTCGTCACCGGTCAGATGCTTGTCGCCTTCTACGACTCGGTCTTCCTGCTCAGCCAGA
Organism: Micromonospora sp. DT68; assembly: GCF_049847245.1. Classification (NCBI taxonomy): domain Bacteria; kingdom Bacillati; phylum Actinomycetota; class Actinomycetes; order Micromonosporales; family Micromonosporaceae; genus Micromonospora; species Micromonospora sp. DT68. The sequence goes on along the minus strand of NZ_JBNCNZ010000007.1, from coordinate 228,629 downwards.
GCTTCCTGCCGGCCGTGAACGCCCTGCTGCTGGGTTCCCTGCTGTACCAGTCACGCCTCGTGCCACGGGTTCTGCCGCTGCTCGGGCTCGCCGGAGCGCCACTGCTCGTCGCCGCCGACCTCGGCATCCTGTTCGACCTCTGGGACCGGCTGTCCCCGGTGACGGCGGTCGCCGCCCTCCCCATCGCCGTATGGGAGTTCTCGCTCGGCGTCTATCTGATCGTCAAGGGTTTCAAGCCCTCGCCGGTCACCGCCGACCTGGCTGTCAACGGCGTCCGGCCCGTCCAGGACGCCACCGTCTGACCGAGGGGCAGCGGCTGCCGCCGGCCGCGGTTCAGGCCCGCGCGCCGCCGGACCTCGCTCATCGGCTGGCTTGTCGAATCAGGTGGCCCGCTCCGCCGACGTGGGTGGCGGACGGGTCGGCACCTGCCCGGGTGTGGCCGCCCCGGACGTCCTCCTCGATGCGCTTCGCGGCGGCCAGCAGCGGCGGGAGCAGGTCCCGACGGATCGTCTCGAACGACCCGCGGCTGGCGTGCGCGGAGACGTTCACCGCGGCGATCACCGTCCCGTTCTCGCCGTGGATCGGCGCGGCGAGCGACCGCAGTCCCTCCTCCAACTCCTGGTCCACTATCGCGTACCCCTGGGCGGCGATCTTCGTCAGGACGGCGCGTAGCTTGGCCTGGTCGGTGATGGTCCGCCGGGTCAACGGCCGCAGGTCCGCCGTGGCGAGGTAGGCGTCCAGCCAGTCCGCCGGCTGCGCGGCGAGCAGCACCCGGCCCATCGACGTGGCGTACGCGGGGAAACGTGTGCCGACGCTGATCCCCACCGTCATGATCCGCTTGGTGGGTACGCGGGCCACGTAGACAACCTCGTCGCCGTCGAGCACCGACATCGAGCAGGACTCGCGCACCTGCGCGACAAGCGCCTCCATGTGCCGCTGCGCGACCTCGGGCAGGCTCAGGCTCGACAGGTACGCGTAGCCGAGGTCGAGGATCCGCGCCCGCAGCGAGAAGAGCCGGCCGTCGGTGTGCACGTAGCCCAACTCGACCAGGGTGTGCAGGAACCGGCGCGCGGCGGCCCGGGTCAGCCCGGTCCTGCGGGACACGTCGCTGAGCGTGAGCTGCGGGTGGTCGGCGTCGAACGCCCGGATCACCGCGAGCCCGCGCTCCAGCGATTGGACGAACTCCGGCGATCTCGTCGCCTCCGCGCGTACGCTCACCCGGCCTCCTGCCGCAGGGCCTCCCGGGCCACCTTGAACGCCCGGTTGGCCGCCGGTACGCCAGCGTAGACGCCGACCTGGAGCAGGACCTCCGCCACCTCCGCCGGGCTCAGTCCGTTGCGCAGCGCGGCGCGGACGTGCATCGCCAACTCCTCGTCGTGGTGCAGGGTGGCGAGCACGGCGAGGGTGATGCAACTGCGGGTACGTCGGTCGAGGCCGGGCCGGCTCCACACCTCCCCCCACGCGTAGCGGGTGATGAAGTCCTGGAAGTCGGCGGTGAACTCGTCGGTGCCGGCCACCGCGCGGTCGACATGCGCGTCGCCCAGCACCTGCCGGCGTACCGTCATGCCTGCCTCGTGCCGTTCCCTGTCGTTCATCGGTCTCCCGGTCTCTTGTCGAAGTGGTCCAACAGGAGTCGGCTCACCTGCTCGGGTTGCTCGACGTTTGCCAGGTGCGCCGCCGCGCCGACCACTGCCAGCCGGGCGCCGGGGATGCGCCCGACGATCTCGCGCGCGTGCTCCACGGGGGTGGCCGGGTCGTCGGCGCCCGCGACGACAAGTGTCGGCACGTCGATGCGGGCCAGATCGGGGCGCAGGTCCATTGTGGCTATCGCCTCACAGGACGCGGCGTAACCGGCGGGCGACGTCGCGGTGAGCATGGCACGGTGGGTGGCGACCACGCCCTGTTGGTCGGCAGCGAAGCCGGGAGTGAACCAGCGGGCCACCACAGCGTCGGCGACCGCCTCCAGCCCGGCGGCTCGTACCGTCGCCGCCCGATCCCGCCACTGCTCGGGTGGGCCGAGCGACGCCGACGTGCAGAGCAGCGCCAGCCGCCGCACCCGGTCGGGCGCGTGTACGGCAAGCCACATGCCGACCATGCCGCCGAGGGACAGGCCCGCGTAGTGGACCCACGGCACGTCGAGGTCGTCAAGCGTCCGCAGCACCTCACGGCCCAGAAGATCCATCGTGTACGGGCCGGACGGCACCGCCGAGCGGCCGTGGCCCAGGTGGTCGTACCGGATGACCCGGAACCGCTTTGCGAGGGCCGCCACCTGGGGCTCCCACATCGCGCCCGTGGTGCCGAGGGAGCTGCCGAGCAGCAGCACCGGCGCGGCGGCCGGACCATCCTCAGAGTTGTGTAGTCGCGATGTCACGTCTGCGGCCCTCGCACGGCGGCCAGGGCGCTGTCGACGAACCGGCCGGCCGAGCCGAGCCAGTGGTGCGGGTCGAGCGCCTCGTCGACCTGCGCCTCGGACAGGTGGGCGCGAACCTGCGGGTCGGCGAGCAGTGCCGCCCGGAACGAGGGCGCGGCGGCGGCGCGGGTGACCAGGTCGTGTGCGGCGCTGCGGCCGAGGGCGGGCGCCAGCCGCGCGGCGACTGCCTCGGCGAGAACGAGCCCACCCGTGGCATCGAGGTTCCTGCGCATCCGCTCCGGGCGGACCTGGAGCTCGGCCAGCATCCGCGCACACCGGCTGGCCGCGCCGCCGGCAAGGTGCAGCAGGTCGAGCAGGGGCTCCCACTCGGCGTGCCACGCGCCGGCGGCCCGTTCGTGCTCCTGCACGGCGGCGGCGAACAGCGTGGCGACGAGGCCTGGACCGCGCCGCGCGGCGGAGCCGATGAGCACCGAGTCCACCGGGTTGTGCTTGTGCGGCATCGCCGAGGAGCCGCCCCGCCCGGCCCCGCCCTCGGCGACCTCGCCGATCTCGGTCTGGGCCAGCAGCCCGACGTCGAGCGCGACCTTGCCGGTGGCCGCGAGGAGCCCACCGAGGGCGGCGGCCAGGTCGAGCCGGGGCTGTCTGCGGGTGTGCCAGGGCAGCGGGCTGGCTGGTAGACCCAGGTGCGCGGCGAACCGCTCGGCGATGTCCGGGCCGGCCGGGCCGAGCGCGGCAAGGGTGCCTACCGCGCCGCCGAGTTGCGCGGGTTGGGCGGCACCCGCCTGCCGGAGCCGGTCCCGGACGTCGACAAGGCCTGTCATCCAGCCTGCGGCCTTGAGCCCGAACGTGGTGGGTGCCGCCTGCTGCCCGAGGGTCCGGGCGACCAGGACGGTGTCCCGGTGGGTGTCGGCGAGCCGGACGGCGGCATCCACTGCGGCGTCGAGGTGGCGCAGCAGCGGTCCGAGCGCCCGTACGGCCACCAGGCTCAGCGCGGTGTCGAGGATGTCCTGGCTTGTCGCGCCGATGTGCACCCAACCCTGGGCGTGCTCCGGCACTGCGGCGGTCAGCTCCCGCACCAGCGGGACGACAGGGTTGCCGGCGGCGTCGGCCGCCCGGCCGAGGGACGCCGCGTCGTACCGTTCGGCGCGGCACTGCTCGACTATCGCGTCGGCCGCGGTAGCGGGTAGGACACCGGCGTCCGCAGCGGCGTGGACGAGCGCGGCCTCCGCGTCGAGCAGGGCCCGCAGCACTGCCGCGTCGCCGAGTTCCAGGTCGACGTCGGATGCGCCGGAGAGGCTGCTCAGCAGCCCGTCAGACGGCGAAGAAGACTGTCTCACGGTCACCCTGGAGGCGGATGTCGAAGCGGAGCCCGTCCGGCGCGGGACTGGCGATCAGTGTGTCCCGGCGGGCGGCGTCGACGCTGCGCAGCACGGGGTCGTCGCCGTTCGCCGCCGGCTCGTCGGGAAAGTAGAGCCGGGTCGCGAGACGGTGCAGCAGCCCTCGACCGAGGACCGACAGGGCCAGGTGGGGTGCCTCGGTGCCGCCGTCCGGGTCGGGCAGCGGCCCCGGCTTCACGGTCAGCAGCTCGTACCACCCCTGCCCGTCGGTTTCGCTGCGCCCGAAGCCACGGAAGCCCGCCAGCGCTGGCGGTCGTGCCCCGCGCGGGTCGTCCGGGTGGTCGAAACGGCCGTCCGGGTCCGCCTGCCAGCTCTCCACGAGCGCGTCGACAACCGGCTCCCCGGCGCCGTCGAGGATCCGGCCGCGGATCCAGAACGCCCCGGGCGTGCCCTCGGGGACGGCGTACGGGCCGTCGGGCCAGCGCAGACCGATGTGCAGGTACGGCCCGACGGTCTGCGCCGGCGTCACACCCAACCGCTCACTCATCGTCGTCCTCGCCCTCGAAGGGAGTGCTCGCCCGGCCCCGCAGCACGATGTCGAACTCGTACGCCAGCGCCCACTCCGGCACCGTCGTGGCGTGGTCGTACCGGGCGACCATCCGGTTGCGGGCGTCCGGGTCGCGGACCGAGTTGAAGATCGGATCCTGGAAGAAGAGCGGGTCACCCGGGAAGTACATCTGCGTCACCAGGCGCTGGGTGAACGCGCGGCCGAAGAGAGAGAAGTGGATGTGCGCCGGCCGCCAGGCGTTGTCGTGGTTGCGCCAGGGGTAGGCGCCGGGCTGCACTGTGATGAACCGGTAGCGCCCCCGCTCGTCGGTGAGCGCCCGGCCCACCCCCTCGAAGTGGGGGTCGAGCGGTGCAGGCCAGGTGTCGCTCGCGTGGCGGTACCGGCCGGCGGCGTTTGCCTGCCAGATCTCGACGAGCGTGTGGGGCACCGGTTGCCCGTCGCCGTCCCGGACCCGGCCGTGCACGATGATCCGCTGCCCCTGCGGCTCCCCGTCGTGTTGCCGGGTCAGGTCGTGGTCGAGCTCGCCGAGCCGACCCTCCCCCAGGAGCGGCCCGGTGATCTCGGTCAGCCGCTGCGGCAGGTAGGTGAGCGGCTGCTTCGGCGCACGCCCCACTGTGGACTTGTAGCCGGGACTGAGCAGCGGCGGGTGGGCGTCGATGTCGTCGCGCCGGTACTGCGGCAGCACCAGGCCGGCGTCGGCAGGGTGGACGGAGTTCTGGGTCATTGTCGTCTCCCGTCAGGCTTCCGGTGCCACGGCCTGCCGCTGCGGCAGTGGCTGCTTGGTCGCCTCCAGCGCCCGCAGCACCGCCAACTCGTGTGCCGTCGGCGGCTCGCCGGTGGTGAGCGGCTCCGCGACGGCGAGGTCCCAGCCGGTGGCCGCGCGCGCCTGCTCCCGGGTCACGCCGGGGTGCAGGCGGGTAAGCGTCAGCTCGCAGGTGACCGGGTCGGGTTCGAGGACGCCGAGATCGGTGATCACCAGGCGTGGCCCGCCGCCGCGTAGACCGAGACGTTCCCGGTCACCCGGGCCCGAGCCGTAGCCGACCGAGGTGACGAAGTCGACGCGTTCGGTGAACGTCCTGCGGTTCTGCCTGACGATCACCACGACCTCCCGGCAGGAGGCGGCGATCTCCGGGGCTCCCCCGGCGCCGGGCAGGCGGACGTCCGGGGCGTCGTAGTCACCCCCGACGACAGTGGTGTTGATGTTGCCGTACCTGTCGAGCTGCGCGGCCCCGAGGAAGCCCACGTCGATCCGGCCGGGTTGGAGCCAGTAGTTGAACACCTCCGGCACCGACACCACCGCGTCGGCCGTGTCGGCCAGCACGCCGTCCCCGATGGACAGTGGAAGCCGGTCCGGCTTGGCGCCGAGGCAGCCGGACTCGTAGACGAGCACCAGGTTCGGGGCATGGGTGACCCGGGCCAGGTTCGCCGCGGTGCTGGGCAACCCGATCCCGACGAAGCAGGCGGCGCCGTCGCGCAGTTGGCGGGCCGCCGCGACGGTCATCATCTCGTCAGCGGTCCAGGCCGCCGAGCCGTCACTCACGCTGTCGCCCCGGCCCGGTGCACGTGCTGGTCCAGCCAGTCGCGGAAGGTGTCGCGGTGCCGGCTGACGGCGTCCCACGCCCGGTAGAAGTCGTTGTCGCGTACGGAGTAGCCGTGGGCGTAGGAGGGGTGTGCGCCGCCGGGCACCTCGGCCACTGCCGTGATCGCCCAACCCGGCAGGACCACCTGCCCCGGGACGGGCGGCAACTCGTCCACGATCTCCTCGACTGTGACAAGCGAGCGGTGGGCGGCGAGCACCGCTTCCTTCTGCACACCGGTGATGCCCCACATCTGCACGTTGCCGGCCCGGTCGGCGCGCTGCGCGTGCACCACTGTCACGTCGGGGCGCAGGGCGGGAACGGCGGTGAGGGTTTCGCCGGTGAAGGGGCAGGTGATGGGCCGGATGTTGGTCGTGTGGCGGAGCAGGTCGGTGCCCGAATAGCCGCGCAGGACGGCGAACGGCAGCCCGGACGCCCCCGCCACGTAGCGGTTCGCCATGCCCGCGTGGCTGTGCTCCTCCAGCTCCAGCGGACGCGGCCAGCCGTGCTGCACGGCGTCGCGGAAGCGGTGCAGCGACCCGACCCCGGGGTTGCCGCCCCAAGAGAAGATCAGGCGGCGGGCGCATCCTGCGCCGATGAGCTGGTCGTAGATGACGTCGGGTGTCATCCGCACCAGGGTCAGATCCTGCCGCCCCTGACGGATGATCTCGTGACCGGCGGCGAACGGGATGAGATGCGTGAACCCTTCGAGGGCCACCACGTCGCCGTCGCGGACCAGATCCGCAACGCCGTCGGCCAGCGAGACGAGCTTTGCCATGACCCTCCCCGACCCGCCGACTGTTCGCTATACGCACTGTCGTACTGATGTCGAACGTACGGCCGGGACCGGCATCCGTCAACGGCACGCCGTTGACGCGAGCGGGACCGCGTGCCACCGTTCTACAAGAGAACGGTCGTTCGGCAAGCGAACACGCTGCCCAGCGACCGCGCCATCGCGCGTCACCCGTTCTGACATCTCGAAAGAGGGGAGGATGCCGCGGATGCGTACCCAGGTCGGCATCGTGGGAGCCGGGCCGGCAGGACTTCTGCTGTCGCACCTGCTGCACCTGCACGGAATCGACTCCGTGGTGTTGGAGAGTCGCAGCCGTGACTACGTCGAGCACCGGGTGCGGGCGGGCGTCCTCGAACAGGGCTCGGTCGACCTGCTGACCCGCGCCGGCCTCGGTGGACGCCTGCACCGGGAAGGGCTGCGACACGAGGGCATCGAGCTGCGGTTCGCCGGCGAGTCGCACCGGGTGCCGATGACGGAGCTGACCGGGCGGGCGATCACCGTCTACGGCCAGCAGGAGGTGGTAAAGGACCTGATCGCCGCCCGACTCGCGGCCGGCGGCTCGATCCTCTTCGACGCCGACGTCGTACGCCTTGACGGCCTCGACTCGGACTCGCCCGTCGTCCACTTTCGACGGGACGGGCGCGACGAGGAGCTGCGGTGCGACTTCGTGGCCGGCTGCGACGGGTTCCACGGTGTGAGTCGTGGCGCGGTGCCCGACGGCGTGCTGACCACCTACGAGCGGACGTACCCCTTCGCCTGGCTGGGCATCCTCGCCGCCGCCGCGCCGGCGGTGGAGGAACTCATCTACGCCAACCACGAGCGGGGTTTCGCCCTCTACAGCATGCGCTCGCCGGAGATCTCGCGGCTGTATCTCCAGGTAGCGCCCGACGAGGACATCGCGGCGTGGCCGGACGAGCGGATCTGGGCGGAGCTGCGGGCGCGGCTGGAGACGGTGCCGGGTTGGTCGCTCAACGAGGGGCCGATCCTGGAGAAGTCCGTCACCCCGATGCGCAGCTTCGTTGTCGAGCCGATGCAGTGGCAGCGGCTGTTCCTGGCCGGTGACGCCGTGCACATCGTCCCGCCGACCGGCGCGAAGGGCATGAACCTGGCCCTCGCCGACGTCGCGCTGCTCGGGGACGCCTTCGCCGCGTGGTACGACAAGGGGCGCACCGACCTGCTGGAGGCCTACTCGGCCACCGCACTGCGCAGGGTCTGGCGGGCCCAGCACTTCTCCTGGTGGATGACCTCGATGTTGCACCGGCTGGAGCGCGACGACCCGTACGAGGCGAACCTCCAGACCGCCACCCTGAGGTACGTCGCCACCTCACGCGCCTACGCCACGAGCCTCGCGGAGAACTACGTGGGCCTGCCGGAGGTCTGATCACCCGACGGGAGCACCACCCGCCGATGTGGACGCCGGAGGTGCCGGTTCGGCTACGGGCGACGCCCTCGGCGCGCAGCATTATTCAACTTATTTCTGACGGGCGTCAGAAATTCTTGACATTCAATGCCGAGGTGACTGACCATGGCCAGCACAGCGGCGTGCCCCCACGCAGCGGTAGTCCACCTGCAGATCCGAGGCATCCGCCGGCTCTTGACGCACCCCACCACCCCTGCCCAGGAAGGGCCTCGTCAATGAAGAAGGTTCTGGCTCTCGGGCTGATCGCCGCTACCGCGATCGCCCTCACCGGATGTACCGACTCCGACGCGTCCAACCCGTCCGAACAGACCTCTGGCGAGCTGCGCAAGGTACGGGTCGCCGCGCTGCCCATCACCGAGACCGCCGCGCTGTGGGGCGGCATCAAGGCGGGCATCTTCGCCGAACGCGGGCTCCAGGTCGAGGTGCTGCCCGCCCAGGGTGGCGCGCAGGCCATTCCCGCCCTGCTGAACGGCGACATCGACTTCGCGATCGGCCAACCCTTCGGCCCCTTCCGGGCCGACCTGCGCAACCTCGGCGTCGTCATCATCGGCAACTACGCCTCGTCCTACGCCAGCGGCGACGACATCAACGCAGTGGTGGCCTCCGCGAAGTCCGGCATCAAGCGGCCGGCCGACCTCGCGGGCAAGCGGGTCGCCGTCAACAGCCTCGGCGCGGCCGGTGATGTGACGATCATGGCTGCGGTCGAGAAGGACGGCGGCGACCCATCCAAGATCAAATTTGTCGAGGTCGCCTTCCCGGACGCCCCGGCCCAGCTCGAAGCCGGCAACATCGACGCCGCCTGGGTGCCGGAGCCCTTCGTCACGCAGCTCAAGAGCCGCGGTGACACCTTCGTCGTCGCTCCCTACCAGGCGGTCGTGCCCGGTCTCACCACCCTCACCACGATCACCACGAAGGAACGGACCGAGAAGGACGCCAAACTGGTCGAGGACTTCACGGCGGCGATGAAGAAGACCCTGGAATGGGCGAAGGACCCCGCCAACGAGGCAGCCGTCCGACAGGCCATCAAGGACAATCTTCAGCTGCCGCCGCCGGTGGCCGACTCGGTGAAACTCCCGGAGTTCGGTTGGGAGATCGACCGTTCCAGCCTCCAGACGCTCGCCGAACTCGCGCAGAAGTACAAGGTGCTCGACCAGCAACCCAACCTCGACCGCCTCATCCAACAGCAGTAGCCGGCGCGCTCCCGCCCTCCCCGACTCCCGGGCCGGGGAGGGCGTCGCCGGTCGCGCGACACCGGAGGTGACATGCGCGTCCATTCCGCCCGACGTCTGCGCACGTTACGCAAGGCGTCACTGGGCGTCGCCGGCCTGGCCGGGTTCCTCGTCGTCTGGCAGATGGTCCCGACGCTGGGTCTGATCAACCCGCAGTATCTGCCGTACGTGACCGACGTGCTGGCGCGACTTGTCGAGCAGATCGTCGACCTCGCCTTCTGGCGGCGACTGGGCAGCACCATGACGTCCTGGGCGATCGGCCTGACGGTGGCGACGGTCGCCGCGGTCGTCCTCGGCACGATCGTCGGCCTGGTGCCGTTCCTGCGGCGCGCGACCCACACGGTTGTCGAGTTCCTACGACCGATCCCGTCGGTCGCCCTCATTCCACTCGCCGTCCTGATGTTCGGCATCCAGATGCGGGCCGCCCTCGTCGTCATCATCTACGCGTCGTTCTGGCAGGTGTTCGTTCAGGTGATCTATGGCGTCGCCGACGTCGACGCGGTCGCCCGGGACACCGCCCGCAGTTTCGGCCTGACCCGGCGCGAACAGTTGACGCACCTCGTGCTGCCGACCACCCTGCCGTACCTCATGACGGGCCTGCGGCTCGCGGCGGCGGTCGCGCTCATCCTCGCCATCACGGCGGAGATGGTGATCGGCAACCCCGGTCTCGGGCGCATGATCGAGCTGTCCCGGTCCGCCGGAGACGCCACCGGCCTCTACGCCCTCGTCGTGGTCACCGGCCTGCTCGGGCTGCTGGTGAACCTCGTCTTCCGGTTCGTCGAGCGTCGGGTGCTGTCCTGGCACCAGTCCGTACGAGGGGAGGAGGTGCTGTGACCGCGTACACCGGTCGGATCGCCGCGACGCCGCGCGGCCGCACCGTCGGATCCCGCCTCGTGGTGAGCCTGCTCAACGCGTTCGGGCTACCGATGCTGCTCCTGGTGATCTGGGGGCTGGCGTCGACGAGGGCGACGAGCGGGTTCTTTCCCGACCCGTTGACGATCGCCCGGGCGTTCCTGGACACGTGGGTGGGCCCCGCGTTCGTGGAGGACGTGGTGCCGAGCCTCGCCCGCCTCGGCCTCGGCGTCGCCGCGTCGGTAGTGCTCGGCATCGCCGCCGGCACCGTCATCGGCCTGGCCCAATGGTTGCGCGAACTCCTCGAACCTCTGCTGGAGTTCGTCCGGGCCATCCCGCCGCCGGTGCTGATCCCCGTGGCCATGCTCCTGCTGGGCATCACGGACACCATGAAGGTTGTCGTCATCGTCTCCGGCGCGGTCTGGCCGATCCTGTTGAACACGATCGAAGGCGTCCGGGCCACTGACAGCGTCATGAAGGAGACCGCCGACTCGTTCCAGGTCACCTGGTGGGAACGGCTCTGGTTCCTCGTACTCCCGGCCGCCAGCCCGCGCATCATGGCCGGGGTCCGCCAGGCCCTCTCGGTAGCGCTCATCCTGATGGTGATCTCCGAGATGTTCGCGTCGTCCTCCGGACTCGGCTACCGGATCGCCTACTTCCAGCGCAACTACCTCATCGCCGAGATGTGGAGCGGCATCCTCCTGCTCGGTCTCGTCGGCATCCTGCTCGCCGTAGTTTTCGGACTCGTAGAACGGCGCGTCCTGCGCTGGTACCACGGAATCAGGGAGGTCAACCGTGCCTGACCGGAGCACCCTGCTGCGGGTGGAGCACCTGCGAAAGGTCTACGAGTCGACGACAGGCGACGTCGAGGCGATCGGGGACATCAGCTTCACGATGGAAGCCGGTCAGCTCGTCTGCATCGTCGGGCCGTCCGGCTGCGGCAAGACCACCCTGTTGAAGTGCCTCGCCGGCCTGCTGCGGCCGACAAGTGGCGTGGTCGAGATGGACGGCTCACCGGTAACGGGGCCGAGCCCCGCCATGGCCGTCGTGTTCCAGGAGTACGGCCGCAGCCTCTATCCGTGGCTGACGGTGCGCGGCAACGTCGAGCTCCCGCTGCGGCACAAGAAGCTCTCCCGGACGCAGCGCAACCAACTGGTCGTCGACGCGCTCGACGCGGTGGGTCTGGCGCACGCCGCCCGCAGCCACCCGTGGCAGCTCTCCGGCGGGATGCAGCAGCGCGTGGCAATCGCCCGGGCCCTCGCCTACCAGCCGGAGATCCTGATCATGGACGAGCCGTTCGCCGCGGTGGACGCGCAGACCCGGGCGGACCTGGAGGACCTGGTGCGTGAGCTGCACACCAGCCGCGAGATATCGGTCCTCTTCGTCACGCACGACATCGACGAGTCGGTGTATCTCGGTCAGCGCGTTCTAGCATTGTCCAAGTCGCCGACCTGGATCCAAGAGGATCTCACGGTCGATCTGCCGCCGGAGCGCGATCAGATCACCACCCGCGCCCTACCCCGTTTCACGCAACTGCGGACGCACGTCTACGACCAGATCCAGCGGGCCAAGCGCGGGCAGGCTGTGGCACCGGGGGCCACGTCGTGATCGCGCCAGGGCAACGGCTTCGTCGGAGGGAGGGCCGTGGGTAGTCGGCAGCCGAAACAACTGCTGCTCGCCTTCTTCGGTGAGCATGTCGTCGACAACGCCACGGGACCGATCCGGGCGAGCGCCCTGATCAGCGTGCTGGAGGGCGCCGACGTCGCGGCACCGGCGACCCGTGCGACCCTCGACCGTCTCGTGCACAGCGGCATCCTGGCGCGCACCAGAAGTGGTCGGGAGACGCTGTTCTCGCTGACCGAGCACGGGGCCGCTGTGCTCCGCGAGGCGACGGACCGCGTACGTGGCCCACGGCCGTTCGACCCACAGGGCAGCGGGTGGACCCTCGTCACCTTCTCGATCCCCGAGGGCCAGCGGACGCTGCGGCACCGGCTGCGCTCGATCCTCACCTGGGAAGGCTTCGCGCCGCTGCGCGACGGGCTCTGGCTGGCACCCGGAGAGGTCGACCTCGCCGGGTCGCTGGAGCCGCTCCAGCAGGATCTCGCGCCCAACGCCGTCGTCGCCTTCCACGCCCGCGAGCTCGCCGGGTTTCCGATCGCCGAGAGCGTGCGCGCCGCCTGGGACATCGAGGCGATCCGGCGCGCACACCTCGCGTTCATCGAGGTGTGGGACGACCCGGCCGCCGCGACAATGGCACTGAGCGCCCTGACAGTGCGCACGATGCTGGTGGCCGACTGGCTGGCGCTGCTGCGCGCCGACCCGAGACTGCCGGCCGAGTTCATGGACGCACAGTGGCCAGCCACCCGGTCGGCGGAGACCTACCGCCGGATGCACGACAGGCTGGCCGAAGCGTCCGCAGCGGAGTTCGCCGAACTCGTCGCCGCCCGTCCGACGGCTAGGCGCCGAAGCGGGCCCTCAGGTCAGCCTTCCGCACCTTCCCCGAGGCGGTCCGCGGCAACTCGTCCACGATGACGACGTTCTTCGGCAGCTTGTAGCGCGCGATCCTGCCGTCGAGAGCAGCCCGTACCGCGTCGGTGTCCAGAGACACCCCCTCCCGTACGGTTAGGATGGCCCACGGCACCTCCCCCCAGCGGTCGTCCTGCACGCCGATGACCGCCGCCGAGGTGACGCCGTCGATCTCGCCGAGCAGGTGTTCGAGTTCGGCCGGGTAGATGTTCTCGCCCCCCGAGATGATCATGTCTTTGAGGCGACCGGAGATGTAGAGGTAGCCGTCGTCGTCCAGATGGCCCAGGTCGCCCGAGCGGAACCACCCGTCGGAGGTGAACGCCTCGGCGGTCGCCTCCGGGAGCCCGTGGTAGCCGGGGAAGACGTTGGGCCCGGCTATCTCGATCTCACCGACGACGCCGGTGGGCACCACGGCACCGGTGCCGTCGGTGATTCGTACGTCGGTGAAGAAGTGCGGCAGGCCGACGCTGCCCTGCTTGGCGCGGGTCATCGCCGGTGGCAGCGCTGTCGCACCCGGTGCGGCCTCGGTCATGCCGTAGCCCTGCGAGAACGACAGGCCCCGCGCCTCGTACGCGTTGAGGATGCGGGCCGGCACGGCCGAGCCTCCGCAGGTGAGCTTGGCAAGCGTCGACAGGTCGGTGCGGGCCCAGGCGGGATGGTCGGCGATCAGCTGGTAGGTGGTCGGCACGCCGCTGAGCATCGTGACACCGTGCCGCTCGATCTGCGCGAGGGCGCGGCCCGGCTCGAAGTTCTTCTCCAGGACCATCGTGGCGCCCTTGAGGATGACGGGGAGGGCGCCCATGCCGAGCGAGGCGACATGGAACAGCGGCGAGATCATGAGCGCGACGTCGGTCGAGACGACGTCGTAGTCGACAACGCAGTTGAGCGCGACCCAGGTGAGGTTGCCATGGGTCAGCACTGCCCCCTTGGCCCGGCCGGTCGTGCCCGAGGTGTAGACGATTGCCGCTGGATCCTGGTGGGTGGTGACGGCATGGTCGGTGAACCCGTCAGCTGCCCGCGCCAGATCGGCGAGCCCCGGGCTGGTCGCCGTGCCCTCGCCGGTGACGACGACGTGCGGGGTCCCGGCGGCCGGCGCGGCGGAGGCCACCGGCGCCGTGAAGTCCGGGTCGTGGATCAGCACCCGCGCGCCGCAGTCGCCGAGGATGTAGGCCATCTCCGGTGGTGCCAGCCGGGTGTTGACAGGCACGAAGACGGCCCCGATCTGCGCCGCCCCGAACATCGTCTGGAGGAGGTCCGGGCTGTTCTCGCCGAGGTAGGCGACGGCGTCGCCCTTGCCGACGCCTCGCTCCCGCAGCACAGCCGAGATGCGGTCCACGCCGTCGGTGAACTGCCCGTACGTCATGGTCGCCCCCTCGCCGTGGATGAGGGCGACCTTGTCCGGGGACTTGAGGCGGCGCTTGGCCATCCACGCGCCGATTCCGTGCTCGTGCATCAGCAGTCTCCTGGTGGTGGAGGTGGTGTGCTCACGCAGCTCGGTGCACGCCCGGGTTCAGGCGTAGAAGCGGTACAGCCCTCGCGCCACGACGGCGGGCTTGGTGCCACCCTCGATCTCGATCGTCTGGTCGACGACAAGCTGGTAGCCGCCGCGGACCTCGACGACCTCGACGACCGTCGCCTGCATGCGCACCCGCGACCCGACCACTACCGGCGCGGGGAAGCGCACCTTGTCCAGGCCGTAGTTCACCTTCGTGGACACGCCTTTGACCTCGAGCAGCTCGGTCCAGAACGGCACTGCCAGCGAGAGGGTGAGGAAACCGTGGGCGATCGGTGCGCCGAACGGCCCGGACTTGGCCCGCTCGGGGTCGACGTGGATCCACTGGTGGTCGTCGGTGGCGTCGGCGAACAGGTTCACCTGGTCCTGGGTGACAGTCCGGTATTCGCTGTGGCCGAGGTCGGTGCCGCCGAGGTGGGCGAGCTGGTCGTAGGTGATTGTCGTCGTCATGGCGCTTCCTCTCGTCGTTCCCGGGCAAGACCCAGCAGCCGCGCCGCGTTGTCCTTCAGGATGCCCGGGAGCACGTCCGGCTTGAGGTCGGTGGTTGCCACGTCGCGCAGCCACCGGTCGGGGGTGAGCAGTGGGTAGTCGGTGCCGAAGAGCACCCGTCGCTTCAGCACCGAGTTGGCGTAGCGCACCAGCTCGGCCGGGAAGTATTTCGGGCTCCAGCCGGACAGGTCGATCCACGTGTTGTGCTTGTGCGTGGCCACCGACAGGGCCTCGTCCTGCCAGGGCACCGACGGGTGGGCCATGATGATCTGCAGGTCGGGGAAGTCCGCCGCGATCGGGTCGAGCAGCATCGGGTTCGACAGGCCGAGCCGCAGGCCGTAGCCGCCCGGTGTGCCAGCCCCGATGCCGGTCTGCCCGGTGTGGAAGAGCGCCGGAACGCCCGCCCGCTCAAGGAGGCTCCACAGCGGCGCGTACTCGTCGTGGCTGGGGTCGAAGCCCTGCACTGTGGGGTGGAACTTGAAGCCGCGTACGCCCTCCTCCTCGATCAGCCGGGTGGCGAGTTCGACTGCCGCTTCGCCGGTGCGTGGGTCCACCGACCCGAAGGGGATGAGCACGTCGGCGTGCTCGGCTGCCGCGCGGGCGATGTCGGCGCTGGACAGCGGCTGGTGCCTCAGTTGCGTCCGCGCGTCCACTGTGAAGACCACTGCGGCCATGCTGCGCTCGCGGTAGTACTGCGCCACCGCGTCGACGGCAGGTCGTGGCCCGTCCGTCCGGAAGTACGCCGACACGGCCGCCACGAGCGGCTCGGGCAGTGAGCTGTGACCGTGGTCGTCGACCTCGATGTGCACGTGCATGTCGATGGCGGTGACGGTGTCGAGGTCGATCGCGGGCTGGTACATGGGCGGCAACCTTCGTCGGGCGGGCCTCGTCGCACGGCCTCGTCGGGCGGGTCAGTCGGTCGCGGGCTTGAACTCCTCGGGGAGTTCGGGGAAGTGCTCACCGACGCTCTGTGTGGCCCCGGCGAACGTCGTCGGCCAGGCCTCTTCCAGCGCCTCGTAGGTCCAGCCGCCCTCGCGGTGGGCGGAGAGCGCCGGCTCGGGGTGGGTCCAGATCTGGATGCGGTCGCCTCCCACACCGATCACCTGGCCGGTCACCGACGCCGCCGCGTCGGAGCCGAGGAAGGCGATGAGCCCGGCCACGTCGTCCGCGGTGCCGAACCCGAGTTCCTGCCGGAAGAAGGTGGGCATGGGCTCGCCGTTGGCATCGGCCCGCACTGCTGCGGCGAAGTAGGGGACGGTGGCGGTCATCGCGGTCGCGGCGACCGGAACGACAGCGTTGGCGGTGATGCCCGCGCGTTTGAGTTCGAGCGCCCAGGTGCGGACCATGCCGACGATGCCCGCTTTGGCGGCGGCGTAGTTGGTCTGGCCGAAGTTGCCCCGCTGCCCCGTGGGTGACCCGATGCAGATGATCCGGCCGCCCTCGCCGGCCTGCCGCATGTGTTGCGCCGCCTCGCGCACTGTGGTGAAGGTGCCGCGCAGGTGCACGTTGACGACGGTGTCGAAGTCGTCGTCGCTCATCTTCCACAGCACGGTGTCGCGGAGGACCCCGGCGTTGGTGACGAGGATGTCCAGCCGCCCGAAGTGCTCGACAGCAGTGCTGACGAGCGCCTTGGCGGTCTCGGTCGGGCCGACCGGTGCGACCACTGCGACGGCTCGGCCGCCGGCGGCCTGGATCGCCTCCACGGCGGCCGTGGTGACCTCGGCGTCGACGTCGTTCACCACGACGGACGCGCCCCGCCGGGCCAGCTCCCGCGCGTAGGCGAGGCCGAGACCCCGCCCGGAACCAGTGACGATCGCGACTTTGCCGGCAAGTGACATGGGGCAACGTTATGCAGAATTTGATCGGGCGTCAACGATTTGCAGTATGTCTACACCAGACCCGCGCCTGAGCCGCCAAGCGCCCGCGACAGCGCCCGGCCCGCTGCCTGGACCAGTGGGGCAAGCGCCACCGGATCGGCCCGGTCCTGGGCGACCACCAGCGAGAGCGCCGCCACCACACCCTCCGGCGCGCGGATCGGAGCGGCCACCGAGAGGGCGTCCATGGTGACCTGACGATCGCTCACCGCGTACCCGGCCCGCCGCACCTCGGCCAGACAGCGACGCAGCCGCACCGGGTCGGTGATCGTCAGGTCGGTGTACCGCTCCAGCGGCGCGGCCAGCACCTGCTCCTGCACGTCGACTGGCGCGTGCGCGAGCAGGACCAGCCCGACGCCTGTGGCGTGCAGCGCGAACCGGCCGCCGACCCGGGTGAGCACTGGCACCGCGTGCCGTCCGGCGATCCGTTCGATGAAGACGAGTTCGAGGTCCTGCCGGACGGCGAGCTGGACGTTCTCGTGGGTCACCTCGTACAGGTCCTCCATGACCGGAAGGGCCAGCTCCCGCAACCCCAGACCGCGCGGGGCGAGCGAGCCCACCTCCCACAGCCGCAGGCCGATCCGGTAACGCCCGTCGTCGCCGCGCTCCAGCGCCCCCCACTCGACGAGTTCGGCGGCCCGGCGGTGCACAGTGGACAGTGGCAATCCGGTGCGGCGGGCCAGCTCGCTCAGTGTCAGCGCCGCACTCGCGGGACCGAACGCGCCGAGCAGCGCCAGCACCTTGCTCGTCACCGACCGCCCCGGCTGCGCCCGCATCCCGCAATCATCCCCGCCCGCGCCGGCCGGTCACAGCTCCAGCACGAGCCGGGGCGTACGGGCCCGGGAAACGCAGATCATCATGGTGTCCCCGGCGGCCCGCTCCTGCTCGGTGAGCAGGCTGTCGCGGTGCTCCGGCGTACCGGCGAGCACCGGAGTCTCGCAGGTGCCGCAGGTGCCCTCCCGGCAGGACGACAGGACCTGCACCCCGGCCTCCTCCACCGCCTGGAGGATCGGTGTGCCCGGCGGCACCGTCACCGTCCGCCCGGAGAGCGCGAGTTCGACCTCGATCGCCGTCTCCTGCCCGCCGGTTACCTCCAGCGGGGTGAAGCGCTCGACGTGCAGGCAGCCGGGCGGCCAGCCGCGGCAGTGCTCCTCCACCGCCCTGATCAGTGACTCCGGCCCACAGCAGTAGACGAGCCCGGTGTCGGGCCGGCCGAGCAATCCGGCCAGGTCGAGCAACCCGCACTCGTCCTGCGGGTGCAGGCTCACCCGGTCGCCGTACTTCTCCCGCAAGGCTGCCGCGAAGGCCATCGTGGCGCGGCTGCGTCCCCCGTACACGAGTTTCCAGTCGGCACCGGCGGCGTCGGCCGCCGCGACCATGGGTCTGATCGGCGTGATGCCGATGCCGCCGGCCACGAAGAGGTAGCGCCGCGCCGCGACGAGCGGGAAGGTGTTGCGGGGCCCGCGCACCCGGACGTGCGCGCCGACGGTGAGCCGCTCGTGCGCCAGCCGCGAGCCGCCCCGCCCGGAGGGCTCGCGCTGCACGGCGATCCGCAGGGCGCTCCGGTCCGCCGGATCGCCACAGAGGGAGTACTGGCGTACCAGTCCGCCGTTCAACTCCAGGTCGACGTGCGCCCCTGGCGTCCACTCGGGCAGGTCACCGCCGCCCGGACGGCACAGGCCGACCTCGACCACCTCCGCCGCCACCTGGTCCCGGCTGGCGACCACCAACTCCGTCCCGGCGAGGTCGTCGGTCACGCCCGCACCGCCATCCTGCTCGGCGGGGCGGGTGCCGGTACGGTCTCGATCCGATGGCCCTGCGGATGGGCGAGCAGCCACTCCCACAACTCGACAGGCTCCTCGGCGACGCGCTCGGCGCCGCAGTGGCAGATCCCCCGCAGGGTGTCGGTGCCCGGCACCCAGTGGATCCGGTAGACCCGATCCCCGGCACGCGCGCCGGCTGGGACGCTCACCGCGCCGCTCCCACCGTCCCCGATTCGACCATCCGGGCCAGCAGGCGCCGCGCGGCGAGCCCACCGGTGTCGATGTTGATGCTCAGCTCCTGGTACCGGTCCGGCTCGGTCGAGATCACCTGCTCCAGGATGTTGAGCGCCGTCACGTCCTGCATGACCACCGTGTGGTTGCTCTGGTGCAGGTACTCGCTCACCGACTCGTCGTCGATCGCGAAGTCGCGCGCCACAGCCCAGAAGTCGTACGTGGTGTTCTCGGTCGACGGCGTGATCGCGTACACGATCTCGGCGTGGAACGCTTCGCTGTCCTCTCCCTCGGCGGGTGGGAGGACGCCCTGCGGCGCGATCCGGCTGTGCAGCAGATAGAGGCAGGGCGGGTGGTACTCGATGTCCTGCCACCGGGTGATCCGACCCTCGATGCCTGTCGAGCGCGCGTAGAACGGTGGGCACTCGGCGTCGTCCATGTGCCGGCTCACGTAGACGACGCCCCGGTCCTCGTCGACCTCTGTGGTGATCGGGGTGTTCGCCACCTCCGGCGTGCCGATGTAGCCGCCGTGCAGGTAGGTCTCGTGGGACAGGTCCAGGAGGTTGTCCACGAGCAGGCCGTACCGCGCGTTCAGCGGCGCCATCCCCCGCACCACCGCGTACCGGGGGTCGGCCAACCACGGGGCGCGGGGAATGGCCGCCGGTTCGGCCCGCTCCCGGTCACCGATCCAGACCCAGATCAGGGAATCCTGCTCCACCACCGGGTACGAGGCGACCCGCGCGGTCCGCGGGATCCGCTGTTGACCGGGTACGAAGACACACGCTCCCGTCGGATCGTAGGTGAAACCGTGGTAGCCGCAGACGATCGTGTCGCCGTCGAGGCGGCTCTCCGACAGCGGGAAGCGCCGGTGTACGCACCGGTCGGCGAGCGCCACCGCCTCGCCGGCACCGGTGCGATACAGCACCAGCGGCTCACCGAGCACCGTGCGGGCGAGCAGGTTCCGCCCGACCTCGCTGCCGTAGGCCGCCACGTACCACTGGTTGCGCGCGAACGTCATGCGACAGGACCTCCCTGAACGGACGTCGATGAAGCCGCATCATCCCGCGCGCTCCCCACCGCCGGGACTGGCTCTTTCACTGGGTGAAAGAGCGCAGCCACCGGTACACGGATCGGCGTCCGCGTCGCCTGAAACGGTCAGCAGCCGATCCGGCTGGACCCGACCGCGACATCGTCGTACCAGAGGGTGTCGGCTCCGCCGCCGTAGCTCTCCCAGCCCAGCTTCAGGTCGGTGAGCTGCGGTCGCCAGGTGCGGTTGTACCACTGACCGTCGATGTCGTGGGTCGGTACGCCGTCCGCGGTCAGACCGGTGACGGCGGTGCCGTCCAGCCAGGTACGGAGCTGACCGGCCGAGCCGTCGACCATGAACTCCACGCAGGTCCACCTGTTGACGGGCAGCGGCACGCTCTGCGCCACCCCGGCCGGGCTCTGCTCGGGCAGTGTCGCGTCGTCGGAGGCGCGGTTCCACTGAAGTGCGCCGTTCTGGCCGCCCAGCCGCAGGTCCTTGTTGCCGTCGGCGGCGTCGGTCATCGCCAGCATCGTGGTGTGCTCGGTGGGTTGGGCGGTTGTGTGCCGCACCCAGATCCGGGCGTACCGGACGCTGCCGACACTGCCGAGGTTCGCCGTGGACCTGACAAAGACGTGGTTGCAGTACCCGGCGGCACCGTTGATCCGGACCGACCGGCTGCCGCTGTGCGCTGTGGTCGTGTCGATGGTGGCCGTGCCGGAGCCGGAACAGTCCGGGCTCACCACGGTCCAGTCGCCGGACGGCGTCGAGCCGGTCTGGTTCTCGAAGCCGTCGCAGAGCACCGCCCCGGCGCACCCGACAGGCGGCGGGGTCGTCGGCGGCGGCGTGGTGGGCGGAGGCGTCGTGGGCGGCGGGGCCGTGGTCGGGGGCGGCGTGGTGGGCGGAGGCGTCGTCGGCGGCGGGGCCGTGGTCGGCGGCGCGGTGGTCGGGGTCGGCCCGGCGCCGTTGCACGGTACGCCGTTGAGGCTGAACCCGGTCGGTGTGCCGCCGCTGGAGCCGAACGTGCCCTGTACGCCGAACTCGGTGGATCCACCGGCGGAAATGCTGCCGTTGTACGACATGTTGCGGGCTGTCACTGTCGACCCGCTCTGACTGACCGTGGCGTTCCAGCCGTTGGTGACCCGCTCGTCCCCCGCGTACGTCCAGGTGACGGTCCAGCTGGAGACGGCGGTGTCGCCCGGGGAAACCTTGATGTTTGCGGTGAATCCGCCGGGCCACTGGTTGGGCGTGTAGTCGACCCGGCAGCCCTGGGCGGCAGTGGCCGGGCCTGCGAGCACTGCCATACCTGTCGCGGTCACGGCGGCGGCCAGTGCGACGACGACCGCAAGGGTCGGTGCGGGCCGGGCGCGATAAATCGTCATGAAGGGTCCTTCTGTCATCGAACGGAACGGAGGCGGCGCAGCGGCGCCCGCCCTGCGTGGACGCGGCGCGCCACCACGCTGGGGATGCGGCGCGACAGCACGCGTGGGTGTGGGCGCGGCGATGCGCTGGGGATGCGGCGCGGCGATGCGCTTGTGATGTGGAGCGGCGATGCGCCACAGCGACCGGTCGGCGCGTACGACCTCATTGCCCGGCTCGGGTGGACCTGTCAGCCACCGACGGCCCAGTCACCCGAAGCCCCGGCGGCGCCCGCATTCAATCTATTGACCTGCCTCGATCTGGGCAAGCGGCGGGACCCGGAGGTTTACGTGTTTCCCCGCGGCCGGTCGACACGATCTTGCTCCTGCCGGGAAGGCCACCTCATGACGGAACCGAAGCGGACAAAGAGATTCGACACCGTCGAGGCCAGCACGTCACCGACGGTGTGAACCAGCTCTCAGACAAACCGCATTTCTGAACTGACGGCGCGAGACCGCATCTGTCCAGGTAGGCACGTCCCAATTCGGCGGAAGGCGAAGACTCGATGACCTCGATCAACAATCCAGCTCAGGGCGACACCCCGCGCGGGGAGGGTGCCGTCGCACCGCTCACCGCCCAGACGGTCGGACCGGTCCTGTTCCCCAGCGACGAGGGATACGACGTCGAGTGCGAGTCGTACAACCTCGCCGTCCCGCAGCAGCCGAAGCTCGTGGTCGGCGCCGCCAACGCCGCAGACGTCCAGGCCGCTGTCCGCTTCGCCGCCACGCAGAACCTGCCGGTCGCGGTGATGGCGACCGGCCACAACGCGCTCTCCTCGGCCGGAGCGCTCCTGATCACGACCCGGCGGATGGACGCTGTCACCATCGACGCCGAGGCACGTACGGCCCGGGTCGAGGCCGGCGTCCGGTGGCACCAGGTCGTCGCGGCGGCGGCCAAGCACGGACTGGCGCCCATCAACGGAGCGGCTCCGACGGTCGGCGCGGTCGGCTACACGCTCGGCGGTGGTTTGAGCCCGATCGGGCGCACATTCGGTTTCGCCGCCGACCACGTACGCCTGATCGAGGTCGTCACCGCGGACGGTGAGCTGCGCACTGTGAACGCGACCGACGAGCCGGAGTTGTTCTGGGCGCTGCGCGGCGGCAAGGGCAACTTCGGCGTGGTCACGGCGCTGGAGTTCGCACTCTTCCCGGTCAGCCGGATCTACGGCGGTGGGCTCTTCTTCTCGGGCGAGCAGGCGTCCGAGGTGCTCAAGACGTGGGGGCGGTGGACCGCCGGCCTGCCGGACGAAATGAACTCGTCGGTCGCGTTGTTGCAGCTGCCGCCGATCCCCGAGGTGCCCGAGCCGCTCCGCGGTCGGCTGGTGGTGCACGTGCGGATCGCCTACGTCGGCCCGGCGGAGGAGGGCGAGCGGCTGGTCGCCCCGCTGCGCGCGATCGGCCCGACGCTCATCGACTCGGTGGCTGACATGCCCTACAGCGAGGTGGCCTCGATCCACGCAGACCCGACGAGCCCGATCCCGATCGTGGACCGCTCGGCGTTGCTGCGGGAGTTCACCCCGGAGCTTGTCGACACGCTCGTCGCCAAGGCCGGCCCCGGCAGTGACAGCCCGCTGACCATCCTGGACATCCGCCGTCTCGGCGGGGCTCTGGACCGCCGCCCGGAGCCCACGAACGCTGTCGACCTCGGAGACGCCGCCTTCACCTTCTACGCCGTCGCCATCGGGGCTCCGGACCAGGCCGCTGCCTTCAAGGAGTTCCTGACCGGTGTGGTCGACGCCATCGCGCCGTGGAGCACCGGCGGGCGGTTCGTGAACTTCCTGGGCGACGGCGACGCCACAGCGGAGGGGGTCGCGGCGACCTACCCGCCGCAGTCGCTCAAGCGGCTGGTCGAGGCCAAGCGCAGCTACGACCCGACGAACATGTTCCGCGTGAACCACAACATCGTCCCGGACCAGAACCAGTAGCTCCAAGCCACGGCCGGGCCGGGCGGCGGACACGACGCCCGCCCGGCCGCCGGTGCCCGCAGGGTGCCGGGCCGGGGACTATCCCAGGCTCAGGTTGTGCTGCTCCAGCGCGCTCTGGATGATCCCGAGCGCCTTCGGGCCCACGCCGTGCAGTTTGGCCAGGTCGGCGCGCGGCACCCCCGCCAGGTCACGCAACGTCGAATATCCGGCGTTGTTGAGGGCCCGTGTCGCTGGCGCACCGATCTTCGGCAGAGTGTCGAGGGCGGGGGGCATGCCGCCGATCCTAAGCCTCACCGCCGGACCCGATCTGACACCGGCGAGATCTGACGCGGGACTGCTGCCGTTCGGGTCAGCTTCCGCCACAGGAACTCGTAGATCAGCGCCCGGACGAAGGCCCGTTGCTCGTTGTTGGCCGCCGCGCCGTGCCCTCCCTCGACGTTCTCGTAGTACGCCACCTCATGGCCGAACTCACGCAGCCGGGCCGCCATCTTGCGCGCGTGTCCCGGCTATCCCGACGAACGACCGGTACGGATGCCCGGATGTCGGCATGGCGACTCAACGTCGGGAGTACGCGCCGTCACGTCGCAGATCAGCCGCGAGGCAGCACGCCCAGGAGGATCGCGGTCAGGGCCTGCCTCAAGTGGTCCTTCATCGACAGGTGCAGCGGGGCCAGATCGGGTGCGGCCTCGTACGCAGCCAGCAGGCTGGGTGGGGGTGTGCTGTACGCCGACAGCGCGCCGGCCATGACCATTGTCTGGAGGCTGAACAGCGTGGCGTCGCCGCCCAGCTCCGGTAGGCACCTCTCGATCAAGGCGGTCATGGTTGTCAGGCGCTCCAGTGAGGCGCGCTTGTAGCGCGTCACGACCTCGACGGAGACGTTGTGTTCCAGAACGCTCACCTGCGCGCCGAAGAGGTCGCACATCACCACTCGGCCGGAGAGTGAACGGCTGAGGATCTCGGCCACCGCTGCCGCCCGCTCGGCCATTGGCAGGTTCTCGTCGACGCCGGCGGCCAACTCTCCCGCCAGGTCCGTCAGCCACTCCTGTAGATAGCGGTTCAGCAGTTCCAGCAACACCGCTTCGCGGGATTCGAAGTAGCGCAGCACGTTCGGCTTCGCGAGGCCCACCCGGCGGCTGAGTTCGTTGAGGGTGACAGCGGCCACCGGCATCTCGTCGAGCATCGCCGATGCCGCGTCGAGGATCGCCCGTCGGCGAATCTCCCGCTGCTCTTCGGTTCGCGCCCGCTGGAAAGTCACTCTGTCACAACCCAACTTAGGTACCGGCGGTACGTTGACAACGTACCGTAGGTACTCTAGCGTAGCCGGAACAAGATACCTTCGGTACGTTAGACACGTTGGGAGCCTGACATGGGCGAGAAGTGGACGACCGCCAACATCCCCGACCAACGCGGGCGGGTCGCGGTGGTGACCGGAGCTAACACCGGCCTGGGATACGAGACCGCCAGGGCGCTGGCCGAGCACGGAGCGTCGGTGGTGCTCGCCGTCCGCAACGTCGAGAAGGGCGAGCAGGCCGTGGCCCGCATGAGCGGCGACGTGACAGTGCAGGCGCTTGACCTGACCTCGCTCGAATCCGTCCGGAGCGCGGCGACGGCGCTGCGGTCCCGGTTCGACCGGATCGACCTGCTGATCAACAACGCCGGCGTGATGTACACCCCGAGGCAGACCACAGGGGACGGCTTCGAGATGCAGTTCGGCACCAACCACCTCGGTCACTTCGCGCTCACCGGGCTGCTGCTGGACCTGATGCTGCCGGTGCCCGGCTCGCGCGTGGTGACAGTCAGCAGCGCCGGCCACCGCATCCGGGCCGCCATCCACTTCGACGACCTCCAGTGGGAGCGGTCGTACAGCCGGGTCGGCGCCTACGGTCAGTCCAAGCTGGCAAACCTGATGTTCACCTACGAGTTGCAGCGCCGCCTTTCCACCCACGGCACCACAGTCGCGATGGCAGCGCACCCCGGTGTTTCCAGCACCGAACTGGCCCGCAACATCCCCGCCGCCCTCCGAGTTCCGCTCACCCGGCTCGCACCGCTGATCCTCCAGTCGCCGGCGATGGGCGCATTGCCGACCCTGCGCGCCGCCACCGACCCCGCCGCACTCGGCGGCCAGTACTACGGTCCCGACGGATTCAACGAGATCAAGGGCCACCCCCGACTTGTCACCTCCAGCCCGCAGTCGCACGACGTAGCCGTCCAGCAGCGGCTGTGGGCCGTCTCCGAAGATCTCACCGGGGTGCGGTTCCCCATCGGTCAGTCCGTCCGATCGGCCGCCACGGCGTAGCCCGCGCCGGCCCGGCGGCGTCACAGGGTGATCGTGTCCCACAGGTGTGGGTGCCGGGTCAGGTGGAGTAGCCGCTCCGCCAACCGTTGACGGGCGGGCTTCTGCGTCGAGGCACCCCACAGGGGCGCGGTGCTCATTCCGTCCGCCGCTGCCACCACAAGCGCCAGCACGTCGGTGGGCAGCCCGTCGGCGGCGAGCGCCGCGTCCAACTGTTCCGCGTCGGCTCGAGCGAGTTCGGCGACCGCCGGCAGCGTCATGAGCTGGGTGATCAGAGCCAACGATTCGCGTACGTCGGCGTCGTCGTCGGGCGCCACCGCCGCCCGGATGTAGGCGCGGGTCAGCCGTCCGGGGGCGGTGTCCGACGGGTCCAGCGCCGCGTCGATGCTGGCATGGAAGGCGGCGAGCTGATCCCGGGCCAGTTCCAGGATCAGCTCCTCCTTGCTGGCGAAGTGGTAGATCAGTCCGCCCTTCGAGACGCCGGCGAAGCGGGCGATGTCGTCCAGGGAGGCGTGGATCCCCCGGGTGCGTACGGCGTCCGCTGCCGCGTCCAGCAGCGCCCGTCGGGTGTCCTGCGGTGAACGGCCAGCAGTGCGTCCCACGCCGTCACCGTACCGACGGTCGCGACGTGCGCGGCGACGGGATCAGCGTCCAGGCCAACACCGCCGCCGCAAGGGTCAGCGCCGCAGCGACAAGCGAGGTGACCTGCATGCCGGTGATGAACGCGTCCCGCGCACCGGCTGCGGCCTGCGGTTGCAACACCTGAAGCGCCGAGCCCAGTGAGTCACGGACCCGCGCCGCGTCCTCGGATGGCAGCCCGGCCGGCACCCTCACGTTGCTGCGGTACACAAGCGACAGCAGGGAGCCCAGCACCGCGATGCCGAGCACCACGCCGAGTTCGTTCGCGGTCTCGGTGATCGCCGAAACGGAGCCGGCCTTGCGCGGTGGCGCGGCCGAGAGGATGGCGTCGCCGGTCAGCGCCATCGCCAACCCGATCCCGAGGCCGATGGGCACGAGCGCCAGACCTAGCCACAGGTACGGCCCGTGCGCGGCTGCCGCCACCGCTGCCAGTCCCGCGGCTGCCAGGCCCAGTCCGAGCGCGATGGCCCGGCCCCGGCCGAGCCGGGCCACGACCTGCGCGATGATCGCGATGACGACGATCGAGGCCAGAGTCGCGGGCAGCTCGGCGAGCCCTGCTTGAAGCGGGCGGAGCCCGCGCCCGAACTGGAGGTACTGCGAGAAGAAGAACAGCAGCCCCACCAACGCGAAGATGGAGATGACGTTGGCGACGACCGCCCCGGAGAACGCCGCGTTGCGGAACAACTCGACGTCGAGCATCGGCTGCTCCAGCCGCCGCTGACGCCGTACGAACAGCACGCCTGCCACCAGCCCGGCGAGCACACACGACACCGTCACGCCGTCGACGCCAGCCCCGACCACGTGCTTGATGGCGTACACCATGGGCACGATCGTCGCCATTGACAGCACCGCGGACGGCACGTCGAAGCGGCCCGGTTGCGGATCGCGTGACTCCGGCAGCAGCAGAAACCCGGAGACCACGACGAGGATCATCACGGGTACGTTGATGAGGAACACCGAACCCCACCAGAAGTGCTCGAGCAGGAACCCGCCCACGAGCGGCCCGATCGCCGACCCCGCACCGAAGGCTGTGGACCAGATCGCGATCGCCCGGGTCCGTTCGGCGCTGTCGGGGAAGATGTTGCGGATCAGCGACAGCGTGGACGGCATCAGCGTCGCGCCCGCCACACCGAGCAGCAGGCGCGCCCCGATCAGGGCCTGCGCGCTGGGGGCGAACGCGGCAAGCAGCGACGCCGCACCGAACGCCACCGACCCGATCAGCAGAATGCGCTTACGCCCGAACCGGTCGGCCAGGTTGCCCATGAGCACGAGCAGGCCCGCAAGCGTCAGCGAGTAGATGTCGCCGATCCAGAGAACCTGTTCCGCGCTGGGTGCCAGGCTCGCTGTCAACGCGGGCACCGCCAGCGAGAGCACCGTCCCGTCGATGGCGAGCAGCAGCACAGCAGCAGCCAGCACAGCGAGCGCCGCCCACCGTCGGCGGGCCGACAGCACCGGCCCGCCGGTCGAGGTCACGGAGGAAGTCACGGGGGAAATGTACCGACCAGTCGGTGCAGTTCGTCAGAGTGACCTGTAGCACTTGCCGGGTTCGCGGAACCAACTGGAATACATGATTCGTCATGTAAGTTGAGTCGGGTGCGTCGCTCTCTGACGCAGGGCGCACGACACTCACGGAGGACACGGATCATGTCTGAGCTTCGGACAGTAGCCATCACCGGCGCGGCAAGCGGCCTGGGACGCGAACTCGCCCTTCAGTTCACGGGACTGGGCTACACGGTCTACGGGACCGCCATCTCGGCAGAAGAGGCCGCTGGCCTGGCGGGCGAGCAGGGCATCATCCTGAGCGTCGTCGACATCACCGACGACGCGGCCGTCCGTACCTGGGCGGACGAGGTCGGTGAGGCCGTGGGCGACCACGGCCTGGACATCCTGGTCAACAACGCCGGCATCCTCACCCCCGGCCCGCTGGAGGCACTGCCGATCGACGAGGTACGTCGGGAGTTCGACGTCAACGTCTTCGGCACCATCTCGGCGACAAACGCCTTCCTACCGCTGCTGCGCGCCGCCCGCGGGCGCATCGTGCTGATCGGCGCGATGACCGGCCGCTTCCCGCTTCAGTTCAACGGACCGTCGAGCGCGACGAAGGCGGCACTCGAGGCGATCGCCGACGTCTACCGCAACGAACTGCGCCCGTTCGGCGTCAACGTCGTGATCGCCCAGGCCGGAAACATGCTCACCGGCGGCCCCGCCAAGACCGCCGCAGCCCTGGAGCGCGTCGCCGCGACCTTCACCCCGGAGCAGGCCGACCTCTACGGGGAGAACTTCACCGCCTTCGCGGACGCGCTAAACAGCATGCAGAGCTCCGGCCTGCCCGCCGTGGACGCCGCGGCGTGGGTCATCCGCCTGGCGACCGAGCAGCCCGCCCCGAGCCGCGCCCCCGTCGGGCACGACGCCGAGGACATCCTGCGCCGCGTCGCGACCGAGAGCGACGCGCAGCTCGACGCGCTGCGCACCGAACTGCTCGGCCCCCGCGCCTCCTGACCGCCGCCCCGGCACCCTCAATGAGCCGGGCCAGGGACACCCTCACCAGCACCGGAAAGGCATCGCCATGCAGTTCGGCATTTTCTCCGTCAGTGACGTCACCCGAAACCCGGTCACGGGCGTCACCGTCAGCGAGGCGGAGCGCATCGACGCCATGACGCGGATCGCTGTCAAGGCCGAGGAGGTCGGTCTGGACGTATTCGCGATCGGCGAGCACCACAACCCGCCGTTCTTCTCCTCCTCCCCGGCGGCTTTCCTGGCCCACGTCGCGGCGCTGACCAAGCGGATCATCCTCTCGACGTCGACCACGCTGATCACCACGAACGATCCGGTGCGGATCGCCGAGGAGTACGCGATGGTCCAGCACCTGGCCAAGGGCCGGCTGGACCTCACACTCGGCCGCGGAAACACGGTGCCCGTCTACCCCTGGTTCGGTCAGGACATCCGTCAGGGACTGCCTCTGGCTCTGGAGAACTACAACCTGCTGCACCGGCTGTGGCGCGAGGATGTCGTGGACTGGGAGGGCTCGTACCGCACGGCCCTGCAGGGCTTCACCTCGACGCCTCGGCCGCTGGACGACGTGCCACCGTTCGTCTGGCACGGCTCGATCCGGACGCCCGAGATCGCCGAGCAGGCCGCCTACTACGGCAACGGCTTCTTCGCCAACAACATCCTCGCGCCGACCGGCCACTTCCTGCCATTGGTCAACCTCTACCGCAAGCGCTTCGCGCACTACGGCCACGGCACCGAGGAACAGGCGATCGTCGGCCTGGGCGGTCAGGTCTTCCTCGCCCGTAACTCCCAGGACGCCTTCCGCACGTTCCGCCCGTACTTCGACGAGGCCCCGGTCTACGACCACAGCATCTCGTTGGAGACCTATGCCGAGCGCACCCCACTCAGCGTCGGCAGCCCGCAGCAGGTCATCGACAAGACCCTCGAATTCCACGACCTCTTCGGTGACTACCAGCGCCAGCTCTGGGTGGTGGACCACGCTGGCCTCCCTCTGAAGATCGTCCTCGATCAGCTCGACCTGCTCGGCGAGGAGGTCGTCCCCGTGCTGCGCAAGGAGTTCGCCTCCCGCCGATCCCCGCACGCCGCCGAGGCCCCCACCCACGAGCGCCTGGTACGGCAGAAGTACGGCGACACGCCGCCGCGCCAGCCCCGCCCCAACGCCAATCGGGGCGACAACGTCACAGGCACCTCGCCGTACCAGGACAGCGACCCCAGCGCGCCCGCGGTCTACCCGGTGATCAAGTGAACGCCGAGGCACGCCTGGCTAACGAGGCATGGGAAGCCCTCTTCCGGGCCCAGGTCGTCCTCGCCCGCCGGTTCACCGACGACGACATCTGGCACGAGCTCACACCCAACGAGTACGACGTCCTCTACACCCTCAGGAAGTCACCTCAGGGCATGAGCATGACCGAGATCAACCGCGGCATTCTCCTGACCCAGGCCGGGGTGTCGCGGCTGTGCAGCCGTCTCGTCCAGCGCGGGCTCGTCAGCCGGGACTGCGATCCACGCGACCGTCGCGCCTCCGTGCTCACGCTCACCGAGGCGGGGGTCGAACTCCAGCGCGCCGTCGGCGCCCGCCACGCCGCCGCCGTCACGGCCGCCATGACCGAGGCCCTCGCCCCGGACCAGCTCGTCCAGCTCCGCGCCCTCGCCCAGCAGATCGTCGACAGCGCCGACCCGGGCCCGCCCCGGCACGACAGTCAGGAACCCTCATGACCGCCCTCCCCTCGGCCCTCGAAGCCGGCGACACCCCGCCCCGCCGCATCGTCGTCGTCAACGCGGGCATCGGCACTTCCTCGTCGTCGCGTCGGCTCGCTGACCGCATCGCCCAGAAGGCGCTCGACCAGCTCACCGTCCAGCACGTCCCGGCCACCGTCGCCGTCATCGACCTGGGACCGCTCGCCGGTGAGATCGCCCACGCGATCGTCGGCGGCCACCCACAGGGCGAACTCCTCACCGCAATCCAGACCCTGGCCGCGGCCGACGGCGCAGTCGTCGCCACGCCCGTCTACAAGGCCGGCATCAGCGGTCTGCTCAAGTCTTTCATCGACATCCTCGACAACGACCTGCTCATCGCCACACCGATCGCCCTCGCCGCGACGGCGGGCACCTCGCGCCATGCCCTTGTGATCGACGACCAGCTGCGTCCGCTCTTCGCGTTCATGCGTTCCCTGCCGGTCCCGACCTCGGTGTTCGCGGCCCCCGAGGACTGGGCCGACCCGACACTCGGCCGGCGGATCGACCGCACCGCCGTCGAGTTGGCGACCCTCGTCGCGAGTTCGATCCGCAATGCCATCACCGGGCAGGGATGGGACCGCTACCAGCACACCTGGGGCGGCAACGCCCGACCGGACCAGCCGCAGGAGGTCGACTTCGACACTGACCTCATGCGCCTCGCGACCGGCGGCTCGACCCTGACCGACCGCAGGGCCGGCACCACCTGACGTGACGCGGGCGCGGAGCCGTCGCGCCACCTCACGTTCCTCGACCGCGCGTCCTGCGGAGTCGCGCCGAAATCACGCTGCGGAGGTGCCTGCGGCTGGCGAACGGGTAAAGGTGGACGATGAAGTCCACCTGGAAGCCCCACGAGCAACACGGCAGCCTCACCGACAAGGACAAGCGCGAGCTGCCGGCGACAGTCTTCGCGTTTCCGGACGAACGCAAGGAACCGCTTACCGACGCGGCGCACGTCCGTAACGCCATCGCCCGCTTCGACCAGGTGCAGGGCGTGGACGACGCCGATCGCGACCTGGCGTTCCAGAACATCCTCGCCGCGGCCGCACACTATGGCGTCGAGGTCGCCGAGACCGACTGGCACCAGCTGGGTCGCCTGCCCCACACGCCGAACCCCGCCCACTGACCGGACGACCGCTCGGCGGGCGGTGGCTCGGTGCCAGGGTAGTTTCCTGCAATGAGTGATGACAGCTTCCGCTCGGTGACGGTCGAGCGCACCAGCGTGGGGCGATACGTCGCGCGCAACGTCCGTGGCGGATCGATGCCGATGGGCACCGGCGAGGACGCCAGCTTCACGCCGGTGGAGCTGCTCCTGGCTGCCCTCGGCGGCTGCACGGCGGTGAACGTGGACCACATCACCAGCCGTCGCGCCGAGCCGACGCAGTTCTCCGTGACGATCAGCGGCGACAAGATCCGGGACGAGGCCGGCGGTAGCCGAATGCGCGATCTCACCGTCGAGTTCACAGTGACGTTCCCGGAGGGCGCGGACGGTGACCGGGCACGCGAGGCGCTGCCCCGGTCGATGCGGCAGTCGCACGAACGACTGTGCACCGTCTCCCGTACCGTCGAACTGGGCACTCCCGTCACGGTCGTCGAAGCGGCTGGAACCGCCGCCGGCTGAGCGGTCGGGCCGGGACGAAGGCGACGGCGCCACATCCCGTACGGCCGAGGGAAGGCTGCGATGATCGTGGCCGTGGAGGTGCAGGAGCAATGACGGCGGACAGCGGAGCGGCACCTGGTCTGTTGGCTGTCTATCCCGGCACGTTCGACCCGTTCACGCCGGGACACCGCGACCTCGTGGCCCGCGCTCGCGTGATGTTCGATCGGATCATCGTGTTGCTCGCGGTGAACGCGGACAAGCAACCAACCGCCGAGGCCGCAGCCAGGGCGGTACAGGTTCGTGACGCAATGCCAGCAGCCTGGGACAACGTCGAGGTCGACATCTGGACGGGCCTTACCCAGGCCTATTGCCTACGCCGCGGTGCCACGGTCATCGTTCGCGGCGTGCGCACGGCTGCGGACCTTCGCTACGAATACCAGCTCGCCGCGATGAACGAGCAACTCGGCATGCAGACCGTCTGGCTGCCGCCCCGTACGCATCTCGCTGCCGTCTCGTCGACGGCGGTACGCGCCTACCGTGCGGCGGAGTCCGCACCGCCGGTCTCATGACGGTGACGAGCGCCGCACTCGGAAGCGGGTGACGATGACGCGACGCTGGGCCTGCTTATCGCCGTGGCTGCCCGATCGTGGTTCAGGCCAATGCCTGGGCGATGGCGAGGGTGTGCTGATATTCGCGCCAGTGGGCCAGTTTGCCGTCCCGGGTCCGCAGCACCCCGATGAACGGCGCCGAGGCGGTTACCCCGGTCGCCGTGTGCGTGCCGACCAGTTCGTACTCGACGACGATCACCTCCGGGTCGGCGGTCTCGTGCACAACCAGGTTGCGGCAGTCGTGGAACTGGACCGGGAACCCCGCCCTGCCGGCTTGCGTGTACTCGAGAACCCGTTGCTTCCCCTCGGTTCGCGTAGGGCTGCCGGGTGCGGCGAACGGTGTCTCGATCACCACGTCGTCGGCGAGCGAGTCCTCCTCGTAGGTGGGCAGGTTCGCGAGCCACCGGGCGCGCATGCTGTCGAAGATCTCGGCTGGTGTCATGGCGTCCCCCGATAATGAGTCATGACTCAACTTGTACGCCGAGGATAGTGAGTGGAGGCTCATTTTGATAGAGGGGCCGCCGTTGCGTGTCGACGCGCAGCGCAACCGGGCACGCATCCTGGACGCCGCCGAGGCGGTCTTCGCCGAGTTCGGCGCCCGCGCCTCCACCGAGGAGGTCGCGCGGCGAGCCGGCGTTGCCATCGGTACGGTCTTCCGTCACTTCCCGACCAAGGACGACCTGCTCGTCGCGATCATGAAACGACTGCTCGCGCAGCTCGTCGAGGATGCCGGAGACCTCGACCTCTTCGCGTTCTTCACGCACACGGTGGCACAGGCCGCGGCGAAGAAGACCGCCGTGGACCTGCTCGCCGGGTCCGGGGTGGACATCCGGCTTCCGGACGCGGTGGGCCACCTGGAGGAAGCGGTGGGCAGGCTTCTGACACAGGCGCAGGCCGCCGGAGTCGTCGGCGATTCGGTACGGCTACCCGAGGTGATGGCGCTCCTTGCCAGCGTGTGCCAGGGCGCTCTGCACGGTGGGTGGGACAAGCAACTGCAAGCCCGTACGCTCGCTGTCATCTTTGCGGGCCTGAGCCGCGACTGACCGTCGGCCTCGTGTTTCAGGCGGCCGTGACATGCACTCCGGTCGCGCCTTGACCTCAACCGCGCTTCAGCTTGAACACTGGCCGGGATGCTGTCTCGGTGAAGGGCGTTACGCATGCGCGCAATTCAGGTGGCCGTGTTCGGCGGTCCGGAGGTGCTGTCCCCCAGCGAGTTGCCCGACCCGGCACCCGGCCACGGCCAGGTCGTCGTCGGCATGGCCGCGGCGGACGTCATCTTCCTCGACACCCTGCTGCGCAGCGGCTGGGGTCAGGACTTCTTCCCGAAGGTGTTGCCGTACGTGCCAGGTGGCGGAGGTGCGGGCGCGGTGGTGGAGATCGGCGAAGGGGTGGACCCGGCGTGGATCGGCAGGCGTGTGGTCGTATGGGCCAGCACCGGGTACGCCGAACGGGTCGTTGCGGACGTCGAGGAGACCATGCCGGTGCCTGACGGGCTGGCCATCGAGGCAGCGGCGGCGCTGGTACACGATGGCGTGACCGCACTGCGGCTGGACCGGCTGGGTCGGCCGCAGAAGGGCGAATGGGTGCTTGTCTCAGCAGCTGCCGGCGGGGCCGGATCGTTGCTGGTGCAGTTGGCCGTCGACGCCGGCGCCCGGGTGGTGGCCGCCGCGTCCAGCGACGTCAAACTGACGCTGGCAAGCGAGTTGGGCGCCGAGGTCGGCATCGACTACACACGGCCGGACTGGATCCACCGGGTACGGGAGGTGACCGGTGGTGGTGCCGCGTTGGTCTACGACGGGGCAGGTGGCCCCCTCGGCACCGCCGCGCTGGAGGCGGTGGCCGACGGCGGCAGGTTCGTCACCTACGGCACAGCCGACGGTTTCGCCGAACCGGACCCCGAGTCGGCCGCGCGCCGCGGCATTCGGGTGCTCGCACCGTTGCTGGACGGCCCACCGGACCAGGCGACCGTACGCGAACTGCTCGGCCTGGCACTGGAACGGGCCGCGCAGGGTCGGTTGCGGCCGGCGATCGGTGCCACCTACCCGCTGGAGCGTGCCGAGGATGCCCACCGTGCACTTGCCGAGCGGGCAACGGTGGGCAAGTCGCTGTTGGTGATCGGTGACCGGACGGCTGGTTGAGCAGGCCACCCCCGCACGGTCGGCTGTGTCGAGGGCAGGCGCTGGGGGCGGCCTTCGTCCCGGTGAGAGGCTGCACGCGTGGGGATGGACAAGGAGATAGCGGCAGGGCTTGCCGACGCGCGTTTGGCTGACTGGCGACGTGTGGACTACGACGGCTGGCTGACGATGGTCGACGACAAGGACGTACGCCAGGTCGTCGGCGAGGACGGCAGGCGGTACACCGTTGTCAGCTACGCCGTTCACGACGGCGATGGGCGCATCCGCATGTCGGTGGCCGTGGACCACGGAGGGCTGTCGGCATTCGTACCGCTGGTGCGAGACCAGATCATGAATTCGGACGGCACGTTCGTCGAGTGACCGCTTCGGCGTGACTACACTGCACGACCGTGCGCTCCGCCGAGATTCTCGACCAGCTCGACACCGCTGCCGAAGAATTCATGTTTCCGGACCTGGGCCACGGCTACAACTACGCGGTCGATGCCAGGCTTCACGCCTACCGCGACGCGCAGCGGTGGGCGCTCATCGTCGAGACGTTGGGATATTCGCCCAGGGCTGGCAATCTCATCGACATCCTCCACGTCTTCGGCAACTGTCTGACCGAGGGCGAGCCGGGCTACGGCAACGACGACTTTCTCAGCCGGGTCGACAACTGGGACGAGATCGAGGACGTAGACGAGCCTGAGATCTACAACGGTTCGTCGATTGTGGTGCGAGGCCAGCGGATCTCGGTGGCGGCCGAGCCGGGCGAGGAACTTGTCGACGTGCTTCGCCGGCTCGTCCCGGATCACCGGGAGCTGCTTCTTGCCGACGAGGTCGAGCTGCGGCGGCGGATCCCGGCCGACCTCCCGGAGATCGTACGGCTGGACCTGTGGCACCACCCAGACCCGCTCCAGGCACCTCCCAGTGAGTCGACGACCTTCCGCCAGCTAGCCGAGGTGCTGGCGACAGGAGATGTGACACGGTACGCGCCGGACCTGCCACCCAACACGCACTGGTCGAACTGGCCAGAGTCCGGAAGCCTCTAGCGGGCGGCAGGCAGCGGCAGGCTGTTGAGGGCACACCGTCGGCTGCGACCGGTGGCACGATGCGACTGTGTCGACTTCTGCGGAGGGCTCCTCCAAAGCGCGCATCGTCACGGCGTTGCTGCGCGACGGCGACCGGGTGCTGCTGTGCCACCGATCTCCCCGGCGTCGGTGGTATCCGGACGTCTGGGACATGCCCGGTGGACACGTGGAGCCTGGGGAACCGCCCGGCGTGGCACTTGCACGAGAGCTTCGAGAGGAGGTGGGCATCGAGATCGCGGTGCCCTCGGGCCCGCCCCTGCACGAGGTTCATACCGACACGTTCGACATGCAGATCTGGCTGATCGAGGCGTGGACGGGATCTCCGGTCAACGCCGCGCCGGACGAACACGATGCCATCGGGTGGTTCACCGAAGAGGCGCTTGGAGAACTGTCGCTGGCTCATCACAGCTACCGTGCGATGTTCGGCAAGGTTCTCGCCGAACCCCGAGCCTGACCAAGTCCATCTCCGGATACGCCGCCGCAGCAGCCGCACCGCTCAGCCGCCGACGGCAGGGCGACGTCCTCGGAGCGGTTGGACTACGGTGCGCCGGTGAGTAGATTTCGCCGCACCTACCGCACCGTGGACGGCCGACGGATCGAGGGCACCTGGCGGCCCATTTTCACCCGCAACATGGACACGTACTTCCTTGCCGATCTGGTCGTCTACGCCGACGGCGCGATCGACTGCGGCACCGGCGGGCTCACCGACCTGGACGGGCTGACCGAGCAACTCCGCCAGGGCAGGGTCGCGACCACCATCGAAGACGGCGCGTGGGCATCAGCGCACCATTTGGCGGGGTGGCGGTTCACCGAGGCTCGCTCCGCCATCGACGACAAGATGCTTCTCGGCGAGGTCGCGGACGAAATCGATCGGCTCAACGATCGGCCGGGTTCCACCGGCCGCTGCCTGCAAGCAGTGGCGGCCTACCTGGCCGACCCCACCGAAGACAACCGGCGTACGGTTCGCGAGCGCTACCTGGCAATCCCCGAACACCTGCGCGTCTACGCCCTCGGCGACATGGACCGCAAGGACGCTCCGCTGCAGATGTTGGCCACCGACCTGGGTGAACCACTGCTCGGCCGACCGAACGGACCGATCGTCACCGAGCAGACGCGGGCGGAGGCAGTCGCGTACTTCCGCGAGCGGGAAACCGCGATCGAGACCTGGGAGGCGCGGGTCCCCGCCGATGGTCCCGAGCACCCGACACAGCCCACATTGACGATCCAGAAGACGGTCTACCCGCAGGGCTGGCCGGATCCTCCCGGCGTCGAAGTCCTCCAGAACGACTACCCGGCCGTCATCGCCCTCGGCGAGAACACCTACCCGAGCGTCACGCACGCCTATTGGGCGCTCTCAACCCCCGACCCGCACTGGCACGACCAGATCACCGCGGCCCCGAGGGGGTACGACGCCGGCAAGCTCGCCGAGCAGGCACCTCGCCGCGCCGACTGGGCCTCGGCGCGCCTTGCCGTCATGGCCGCCCTGCTGCGCGCCAAGTACACCCAACACCCGCAGATGGCACAGACCCTGCTCGCCAGCGGTGACGCCCACATCGTCTACGTCGACTTCTCCGCCTACTGGTCCGTCGGCAGTGAACGAGCCACCAACTGGATCGGCCGGCTGCTGGAAGTCATCCGCTCCGAACTCGCCGCCGTCAGGGCCGGGATTTCCCTTCCGGCGTTTCATGGCGACGGCTCGCGGGACTTCTGACATTCCTCACCATCGCAACTCCTAGCCCTTTGGGCGTTGGAGTCGGCACCAGCAGGCGACGCTTCGTGGATCTCGTCGCGGCTCTCCCAGCGAATGCGTGGGCGCCGGCCGTCGAGTGGGGTTATCCCTCGGCGCCGGGTCGGCTGTGCACCACCAGTTCGTCGATCTCCAACCGGCCGACGCGCAGTTCCCGCACGACCGCCCGGCGGATGGCGAGCCGCCCGATGACGAGCACCCCGACAGCCACGGCCCCGACAGCCAGCGCCCCGACAGCCAGGGCGCCGAGCGACGCCGCCCCCGCAGCCCGCGCGCCTGTAGCCGCCGCGCCCGTCGCCACCGCGCCGTTGGCGCGCGTCCCAGTCAACCGCATCAGGCGAACCTCTCGCTTCATACCGCCATTGTCCGCGTACCGCCGATCACCCGCGCTCCAAGTCCACAGTTCTGGCAGACACGGACAGCTGTCGCAACAGCCGAGCTGAGATCGTCAACGTGTGTCGGCATCCCCAGGCTGCGTGTCAACTCGTCCTGGCTAGGCGCCTCGCGGGAGCCGCGGGGCAGCCAGGAACGGATCAAGGGCTCCCCGCAGGCCACGCCGCTATGGCCATGGAGAGGTATGAGTTGTGTCGGTAGGCCGTGGGAAACTCTCGCGCCGTGAACGTTGATGAGTTCTGGGCGGTTGTGGAAACGGCCGGGGAGGGTCTCGACGGGCGGACCGGCGACGCCGGTGAGGCCGTTGCCGCGGCGCTGGTGACGCGCTTGGCTGCAACATCACCGGAGCGCATCCTCGAGTTCCAGGACCTGTTCGACCAGCTGCATGGTGCGCTCTACCGCTGGGACGTGTGGGCGGCTGCGTACCTGATCGGCGGGAGATGCTCGGACGACAGCTTCATGGACTTCCGGGCGGGAGTGATCACGCTGGGGCGCGAGTGGTACGAACGCGTCCTGGCCTCTCCCGACGTCCTGGCCGACCATGCCGTGGTGCGACATGCGGCGACCGAGGAAGACGGCGGCGTGTTGTTCGCCGAGTCGGTGAACTACGTGGCCAGCGTGGCCTACGAGCGGGTCACGGACGATGACCATGCCTTCTACGAGGCGATGGAAGCCCGTCAGCAAGTTGCGGTCGGCAGTGACGCAGGCCGCGAGCCCGACATGGGTGAGGACTTCGACTTTGATGACGATGACGAGATGCGGCGTCGGCTGCCCCGGCTGGCCGGGTTGTTCCTCGTCCCCGACGAGGATTGATCTCGGCCGTTGAACTCCGCCGCCGCTCGGAAGGCGTGGTCACACCAGAGCATCCTCGAGCAACCAGTTGCCAACGGGCAGGGTTTACGCTGTTCCTCGCGGCCACTGCACGATCTTCGGTTGTCCTCACAAACCAATCATGATCATGCAGCGGGCGCGCTCAAACGAGGCAGCGCACCGGAGACGACGTGGCGAACCGATTCCAGCAAGCCATGCGGTTGATGCGTAACCACGATGCACAGACCCAAGAGGACGGGTTTCACCAGCTGCGACCCTACGCCGCGCAGCACCTCGATGAGCTGATCACCGAGTTCAACAACGAGACCGCCCATGGCCTGCGCTGCTGGTTGCTCGAACTGATCGGCGAAGCCCACTCGGAACAAGCTCTGCCGGTGCTGGTCGAGCAACTTCACGGCGACGACGAATCGCTGCGGTCCTGGGCTGTCAGGGGCCTCGAAAAGCTCGATACCAGACCGGCACGTCGCCACATACACCAAGCCCGCGCTACAGGCTTGATCCCCTGACGGCGAAAGGGCACTGGCCTGACGTCAGCCCGGTCGCGATCTCGACTTCGGTGATTCAGCGCGCGCGGCGGTAGTGCATGGACATCACGCCGTTGCTCAGCGGCTCCGCCGAGAGCAGTTCGAGCCGGCGAGTGGCGGGTAGCCCGCCCTGATACAGCGTCGGGCCGTGGCCGGCGATCATGGGTTGAACAAGCAGCTTGTACTCGTCGATCAGGTCCAGCCGGTCGAGCTCGGTCGCGAGCTTGCCGCTTCCGACCAGGACCCCGTCCGGGGTCGCGTCCTTGAGCTTCTGCACGCCCTCACGCAGATCGCCGGTGATGTGGTGACTGTTGGTCCACGGGAAGTCCGTGCGCGTCGACGACACCACGTACTTGGGTTGAGCGTCCAGCTTGACCGCCCACTCGCGTAGGGCCGGCGGCGCCTCCACGTCACCGCGGGCGACGGCCGGCCAGTAGCCCTCCATCATCTCGTAGGTGACGCGACCCCACAGCATCGCGCCGCTCTCTTCCAAGAGACGGGTGAAGAAGGCGTGCGTTTCGTCGTCGGCGATTCCCTCCTGGTGGTCGACGCAACCGTCCACAGTGATGTTGATGCTGAAGGTGAGCAATCCCATGGCCGGGGAGTCTAGTGCCGCTGAGGCATCGGGCCGCACCATCATTAGCCGCGTCGCATCACATCCGGATATGCGTTGTCTACCTGTCCCTCCGCCTATACGAGAAAGTGCCGCGCCGTGAAGACCTGAAAGCCCGGAGCTGCGTGCACGGCAAGCATCGCCGGAGCGCCGCAATAGGCTGCCCATCGTGCACGGGTTCACCGATGTCGACGGACCGTGCAACACCTTGCCGACCCGCACGGCGCAATCGCAGAAATCATCAGGGTCGTCCGTCCCGGCGGTCGCGTCGTGCTGGCGGACCCCGACTACGACACTCAGCCCGTCGTTTCACGTACGCTGTCACGTTCTTCCTTACCGCCGCCACCGTGGGGCGGCGACCACGACACCACCGAGTAGGACGTGCGCCGGGTACCCGTTGTGCGATTATGACCGACATGTCGTTTAGATCTCCCCCGGCCAGTGCCGCCTGGCGGCATCTCGACGCCCGCAACGGGTTCGAGGTCGTCTACTTCCGCAGCGGTGGCGGCCACCTCATGCAGGGCTGCACGACGGCGGTCGAGGACGGCGAGCCGTGGATCGTCGACTACACAGTCGAGGTGGACGACGCCTGGCTCACCCGCCGCGTGTCGGTGACCCGCCGCGGCCCGTCCGGGCCCGACGAGGTGCGGCTGGAGAGCGACGGCAACGGTCGGTGGTGGGTGAACGATGAGCACGCGCCGCACCTGGACGGCTGCCTGGACGTCGACCTGGAGTCCTCGGTGATGACAAACGCCCTGCCCGCGCACCGGATGGGGCTGCCGGTGGGCGGGCAGGCGGAGGCGCCGGCCGCGTACGTCCGGGTCGGCGAGATGCGCGTCGAGCGCCTCGAACAGACCTACCTGCGCGCCCCCGACGCCGACGGACGCCAGCAGTACAACTACGCCGCGCCGGCGTTCGAGGTCGAGTGCCGCCTGGTGTACGACAGGTCCGGTCTGGTCCTGGACTACCCCGGCCTGGCGGTACGCGCCGGCTGAGCCAGGCCGGGTGGCCCCGCCGCGGAGGCCCTGTGGAAAACGTGTGTCCCGACGCCGGACGAGCCGTAACGCCGGCCGGGGATTCCGCCACCGAACAGGGGCGGGACGAGCACGTCCCGAGGGGACCACAGGCACACGGAGGTGCGGCATGTCCACCCGACTGGAGACGATCCGGGCCGAGGCGCTGTTCGTCTCGGACCTGCAGTGCTCGCAGCCCATCCGGCCCGGGGAGGTGCGCTGTGTCGTCGCGTCGACGCTGCGGCGCTACCGGGTCGGTGGCTGCGCCGCCCGGCTGGCCAGCGAGTTCGGCGACCATCCAGAGATCGCGGTGCGACGGATGGCGTGGGCGCTGGCAGCGGTACGGGCGGTCTACCCGACCGCGCCGCCGGCCACCGCGCCGAACCAGACCGTGGCAGCGACCACCACGCTGGACCAGAGCGCACCGCCGGCCACGGCGCCGGACCGGACCGTGGCGGCGACCGGGACGGACGGTACCCCGCGGCCGGTGTCGTCCCTGCGGCTGGCCGAATGAGCGTCGCCGGCAGCGCGACGGGCGCGCCTCCCACTGAGCGGGAGGCGCGCCCGTCGTGCTGCCGGACCGGGTCAGCCGGCGCGCAGCGACGCCGCTCCGAAGGACACCGAGAAACGCTTGCACCAGATGCTCAGGCTCGTCAGCCCGTCGAGGTCGACCGAGGGATCGATGTCGTACACCTGGTCTCCCCGGTTGCCCTTGAGCCGGGCGACGTCCACGAACCGGCCTTTTTCGAAGGCGTCCCATCCGGCGGTACCCCGGACCACCCGCTGGTCGCTCAGCCGTACGAACAGGTCCGGGCCGTTGGACGTGTCCAGGTCCCGCAGTACCAGTTGCCTGCGCCCGTCGGCCAACTCGACGAGCTGGGCGGTTCCGCTGGTGTCGTGCTCGTGGTCGATGAACTCGCCGGCCAGCAACAGGCGGTTGCCGTCGTCGCCGCTCGACGTACCGCCGGAGTCCCGCTCGGCGTCGCCGCCGGAGTCCTCCGATTCCCGCCGGTCGGCGTCGGCACCGGACTCCGCGTCCGGTTCGGCGCTCCCGTCGGCCGGTTGCTCATCCTCGGTGTCGCCCGACTCGTCCTCGGAGGCATCGTCCCCGGCGGGGGTCTCCGCAGCCGGATCCTCCTGCGCGCCGTCGTCATC
Organism: Micromonospora sp. DT68; assembly: GCF_049847245.1. NCBI lineage: Bacteria > Bacillati > Actinomycetota > Actinomycetes > Micromonosporales > Micromonosporaceae > Micromonospora > Micromonospora sp. DT68. The sequence continues at coordinate 186,856 of NZ_JBNCNZ010000007.1, read as the reverse complement.
GGTCTCCGGGCTGGCCGGCGGAGCGTCGGGCACCGACGGCAGTGTCTCCTGCACCGTCCGGTCGGTGACGAGCTTCCACGGCTGGAACCAGTAGGCGCCAGCACCGACCATTCCGCCGAGCAGGGCCAGCACCAGCAGCACCACCAGCGGCGAGCGTCCCCGCCGGCGGTCGGCGCGCGGGCCGTCGGCATCCCGCCCCCGGTCGTGTACCGGCGGGAACTGGCGGGTTGCGTTCGCGCCGGCCGGCGGTGGGCCTCCGAACGGCGGGCTCACCGGCGGCCAGCCGTCCGACGGGCGCCCGGGTCCCGCGCCGACCGGCGGCGGTGGCCCCGAGGTTGCGCCGCCGGAACCCGACGGCGGCGGGCCGGCCGGGCCGGAGCCGGGCGAGTCGAAGCTGCGCCAGCGCTCGTGGTCACTCATGACGTCACCCCTGTCGTCGTTTCGGCCTTGCCCCGCACCAGCTCGACGAACTCGTCTCGGCGCACCACGGCCCGGGTGTGCCGGCCCTGGAACACCAACTCCCAGTCGTCGTACGCGGATACCTCGAAGACCAGCCGACGACCCCGCCGCTCGACCAGCCGGGCGCTGATCCGCACCTCCCGGCCCTGCGGGGTCGGTGCCAGGTGCGCGGAGTCGTGGGACACCCCGACGGTCATCTCACCGTCCTCCAGGTGCTCCTCGACCGCCCGCATCGCAGTGGTCTCGCCCCACCACAACAGCACCGGCGTGGCGAGCACGGGCAGGTCGTTGCCCCAGTGGCCGGCGGTGTCCCGGTCCGCCACCCGGTGGCGGACCGTGCAGCTCAGCTCCGTCGTCGACGGCTTCATCACCAATGTCCCTTCGACTCGGTGGCGGCGGGTGCCGCCGGCAATGCCCGCAGGGCCTCATCCCAGCGGGCCACCATGTCGTCCAGTTCGTTCTCGGTCACCGTCAGCGGCGGGGCGAGCACCACCGCCGAGGAGTACGCCCGCACCAACAGACCCCGCTCGGCGGCCAGCTCGGCGGCCTCGTGGGCGACCGCGTCGTACGGCAACTCCCGGTCCCCTGGGTGCAGCACGTACGCGGCGAGCAGCCCCTCCTGGCGGATCTCCCGTACGGCGGGATGGTCGGCCTGACCGGCGAGACGGCCGGCCAGGTGGTCGGCCAGGGCGGCCACGCGGCGCCCGGTCTCCGGGTCGGCCAGGATGTCCAGGGCCCGGTCGGCGACGGCGCAGGCCAGTGGGTGTCCGGCGGTCGGGCCGCCGTGTCCGAGACCGCCGATCACCGCCGCTCCGGCGACAAGCGAGGCGCTCACCTCCGGGCCCACCAGCACCGCGGCCAGCGGGACGTGCGCCGAGGTGAGGCTGGGACCGAGCACCAGCAGGTCGGGCGGCGGGTCCAGCACGCCTGTGCAGGTCAGTGGTCCGGTCCGGCGCAGCCCGGTCACCGACTCGTCGGCGATCAGCAGGATGTCGTGGCGGGCCAGCACCGCGCGGATCGCCGGCAGGTAGTCCGCCGGAGGCACTAGCGCGCCTGCGGCGGTAAGCACCGGCTCGACGACGCAGGCCGCCACGGTGTCCGGCCCCAGCTCGTGGATCACAGCTGTCAGCTCGTCGACCAGTTCGGCGACGACGGCGGCGGCCCCGGCGGCGGCCCGATGCGGCGGCCGGCGCAGGTGCACCGTACCGGCGTCCGGGTCGGCGAAGCCGTGCGACACCGCCGGCTGCGCGCTGGCCGCCGCGCTGAAGCCGGTGCAGCCGTGCAGCGCGCCCTCGACCGCGAGGATCCGCCGCCGCAGCGGCCGGCCCTGGGCGCGGTGGTGGTAGCGGGCGAACCGGACCGCTGTGTCCACCGCTGCCGAGTCGCAGCTGTCCAGGTAGACCTGGTCGAACCCGGGCACCGTCGCGGCCAACCGTTCGGCGAGGTGGTAGGCCGCGTCGCTGGCCTGCCGGTGCCCCACCGGGCCGGCGGGCAGCCGACGCAGTTGTCGCGCGGCGGCGTCCACAAGCTCGGGGTGGGCGTGACCGAGGCTCACCCCGTCCAGCCCGCCGGCCGCATCGAGGTAGGTCCGTCCGGCGCGGTCGCGGACCCGCACCCCGGCGCCGTCGCACAGCAGCCGGGCGGGGTGGGCGCCGGGTGGACCGCCGTGCGGCAGCACCAGCGCGGACGTCGCTGTCGTCGCTGTCATGTCGTCTCCTCCTGGTCGGTCCTGTCGTCGCACAGATCGGCGTACGTGGCCTCCACCAGGTCGAGCAGCGCCGCCAGCTCACCGATGGTGGTGTACGGGTTGAGCACTGTGACCTTCAGCCAGGACTCGTCGCCGTGTGGTCCGGGCAGGGTGGCCCGCCCGAGGACGGCGACGCCCCTGTGGAGCAGCCGTCGGCGTACCTCGGTGATCAGGTCGTCGGCCACCCGGCCACCCGGGCGAGCTGGCGCCGGCCGGAACAGCACGGTGCTCAGCATCGGCACCTCCCGCAGTTGCACACTGGGCCGCGCCCGGACCTCGGCGGCGAACGCGCGGGCCAGGTCGCAGCAGCGGTCCACGAGGTCGCCGAGCCCGGACCGGCCGAGTGCCCGCAGGGTCACAGCGATCTTCAGCACGTCGGCCCGCCGGGACGTCCGGATCGACCGCCCCAGCAGGGATGGCAACCCGGCTGCCACGTCGTCGTCGGCGTTGAGGTAGTCGGCGGTGAGGTCCAGCGGTGCGAGCCAACCGGCGTCCCGTACCGCCAGCAGGCCGGCGGCCAGCGGCTGCCACCCGAGCTTGTGCAGGTCCAGCCCGACCGTGTCGGACCGGTCCAACCCGGTCAGCAGGGCGCGCCGCCGCTCGGACAGCAGCAGAGCCCCGCCGTAGGCGGCGTCGACGTGGAACATCGCCCCACGGGACCGGGCCAGGCCGGCCAGCGCGGGCAGCGGGTCCAGCGCGCCCCGGTCGGTGGTGCCGGCGGTGGCTACCAGCAGGACCGGCGTGTCCACCCCGGCCAGCGCCGCGGCGACGTCGACGGGGTGCAGGACGCCGTCGCGGCTGGGCACCACCAATGCCGGCGGCAGGCCGAGCTGCCACGCCGCCCGTGGCACCGAGTGGTGCGCGTTGTCGCCGCACACCACGCGCAGGGCCGACTGGGCGTCCGGCCGCCCGGCGAGCAGCACCCGCTCGCGGGCCAGCAGGGTCGCCACCAGGTTCGACTCGGTGCCCCCGGTGGTGACCAGGGCGTCCGGCGCGGGCGAGACCGGGTACGCCAGCCGGGCCAGTTCCCCTGTGACAGTGCGCTCCAGCGCGCTTGTCGACGGCGCCTGGTCCCACGAGTCCAGGGAGGCGTTCAGGACGCCTGCCACCAGGTCGGCGGCGACGGCGACGGCCAGCGGCGGAGCGTGCAGATGCGCGACGCAGTACGGGTGGGCGGGGTTGACCGAGCCGACGGCGACCGACCGGGCGAGGGTGCGCAGCGCCTGGTCGGCGCCCACTCCGACGTCGGGCAGGACCGGGCCGAGGGCCGAAGCCGTGCCGGCGGTGACGGTGTCCGGTCCGCCGGCCGGAGCCGGGCCGCCCCGGCTTCGGTCACCGGCGGCGGTCTCGGTCAGTGCCGCCGTCACCAGCCGCAGCACCTCGGCCATGCCGTCCGGCGTGCCGGCCAGAGCCGGTGCCGGGCGGGCGGCGGTGGATGGTGCGGGGCGATCGTAGGTCCCGGGCCGGGTCATCAGGTCTCCTCACCGTGCCGGGCCGGTCGGGGCGGTCCCGGCCGGCATGGATGCCGCCGGGTCGCCCGGCTGGCCGGTCGGTGCGCCACCGGCGTCCGGACCGCCTGCCGCGCGCCGTCGGTCGCGGATCAGCAACGCGTAGCCGAGGACGGCGGCGCCGGCGAAGACCAGCCACACGCCCGGTCCCCCGTCGCCGATCAGCGCGGTGCCCGCGAAGTAGCCGATCGTGCCGCCGACGGCCCAGAAGACGTCGTGACCGCCGAAGAAGGCCGCCGCGTCGCGGGTGTCGGCAACCTCGGCGATGTAGATGTCGGCAGTGACGAAGACCAGCGTCTCGCCCACTGTGTAGACGGCGACGCACGCCAGCAGCCACCACAGCTGCGGCACCAAAGCGATGGCCGCCATGCTGACCGCCACCACGGCGAAGCCGGTGGCGCTCAGCGACAGGGCCGGACGCCGCTCGAACTGGCGGCGCAGCAGCAGCAACGCCACCAGGCCGGCCAGGCCGTTGACCACCAGCACCGTGCCGGCGAGTTCCAGCCGTCCGCTGAGGTCCGCCGCGTAGATCGGCAGCGAGGTCTGGAACTGGGCGTCGATGAACCAGAACAACGCCATCGCCGCGCCGAACCGCAGGAACCGACCGTTTGTGAAGACCCGCCGCAGGGACTGGTGCACGGGCACGTCGGTGGCAGTGGTGCGCAGGTGCCGGCGCTGCGCGGCGAACGCCAGCGCGGTGGCGAACATGAGCGCGCCGGCCACCAGGAACAGCGCGCGGGCGTCGATGACGACAAGCGCGCCGCCGATCAGCGGCCCGGTGGTCGCGCCGATGTTCTGGCCGAGGTTGAGCAGGGTGAAGCCCCGGGCCCGGCGCTGCTCGTCGGGCTCCGCGGCGAGCACCGCGTACGCGTTCGGCTCGTAGCCGGCGCCACCGATGCCGACCAGGGCCGAGCAGACCAGGAACCACCCGACGTCGTCGTTGAACGCGAACCCGGTCAGGCCGAGGCCGCGTACCGCCAGGCCGAGAATCATGACCCGGACGTGGTGCGCCCGGTCGCCGAGCAGCCCCGCGGCAAGCGGCAGCAGCCGGGCCGCGACCAGGTTGGCACCGAGGACCAGAGTGACCTCGGCGGCGGTGTAGTCAAGCCGGACCATCAGGACCGCCAGGAACGGCGCGACGCCGAAGGTGCCGATGTTGGTCAGCGCGCCGCCGACCACGATCAGGCGCGCGGCGGGTGTCAACCTCTGCATGTCGTTCCCTCCTGGTTCAGGCGCCCAGCACGGCCGCCGGGCTGCGACGCGTGGTCATCGCGTCCCCGACGAGGTCTGCGGTCTCCCGCCACTGGGCGACGGTCATGGTCAGGGCGGGGAAGAACTTCAGCACCAGTCCCCCACCGGAGGTCTCTGCGATCACCCCGCACTCGAACAGCCGCCGCTTGAGCTGGTCGGCACGGCCGGGCTCGTCGAACCGGAGGCCACTCATCAGCCCGCGTCCGGTAACCGTCGCGCCGCCGCCGGGTTCGGCGTCGGCCAGTTCGCGCAGCGACCCGCCGACCTCCGCGGCCAACCGGTCGACGTGAGCCAGGAAACCTGAGTCGGTCCAGTGGTCCAGGGCCGCCTCCGCAGTGACGAAGGCCAGGTTGTTGCCCCGGAAGGTGCCGTTGTGCTCCCCCGGCTGCCACGCGTCGAGCTGCCGGCGGATGAGGACCATCGCCATCGGCAGTCCCAGCCCGGACAGGGACTTCGACAGGCAGACCATGTCGGGCCGCAGGTCGGTCCCGTCGAAGCTGAAGAAGCTGCCGGTGCGGCCGCAGCCGGCCTGGATGTCGTCGACCACGAACAGGGCGCCGGCCTCGCGGGCCAGCCGCTGCACGCCGCTCAGCCAGGCGGCGGACGCCGCGGTCAGGCCGCCCTCGCCCTGCACGGTTTCCACCACCAGCGCGGCCGGCGGGTCGATGCCACCTCGGTCCTGGAGCATCCGCTCCAGGTGGTCGAGCGCCGCCGGGGACCCGTCGTCGTACGGCAGGATCGTGGCCGCGCCGAGCGGGGTACCGGCCGCGCGACGCAGCAGCGGCGAGGAGCTGAGGGCCAGAGAACCCAGCGACGCGCCGTGGAAGCCACCGCTGAACGCGATCACGTTGGTCCGTCCGGTCACCTTGCGGGCCAGCTTGATCGCGGCCTCGACGGCGAGCGTGCCGGCGGGTCCGGGGAACTGCAGGACGTGGTCCATCCCCCGGGGACGCAGCACCACGTCGACGAAGCGTTCCACGAACCGCGACTTGGCCACCGTGTACAGATCCAAAGAGGTGACCGGGCCACCGGAGAGCAGGTAGTCGCGCAACGCGGTGGCGATGTGCGGGTCGTTGTGGCCGTAGTTGAGGGCCCCGGCGCCGCACAGCAGGTCGACGTAGCGGCGACCGCTCACGTCCCACATGTACGGGCCGTCGGCCCGTTGGAAGACGACGGGGAACTCGCGGCAGTAGGACCGGACCTGCGACTCGTACCGCTGGCACGCGGTTTTCTCGGACATCGGTATCGACTCCCTCATGGTGCCGTCGGACACCGGGTGGGTGGGCGGGCGAGGTCGGCCCGGCGGGCCGCCGGGCCGACCGCGGCGGTCAGGCGGTCTGCGCCCGCAGTACGTCGAGGGTGCGGGCCTCGATGTCGCGGGCGTGCGCGGCGTCGTGGCCGATGACCATGTAGTCGACAGTCCCCGAACGGTCGGTGTCCTCGATCGGGATGACCACACCGGAGCGGGTGTCGTGGTCGAAGAGGACCCCGGCCTCGCCGAGGGCCTTGAGGGTCGCGCCGAAGGAGGTGGCCTTCAACCAGTTGCGGGTGAGTACGACGTGGGTGCGGTTGTAGTCGTCGCCGACCAGGGCGCGGGCCAGGTAGTCGATGTGGGTGCAGTCCCCCATCCGGCCGTTGACCTCGGTGAAGAGCATCTGGCCGTCCTCGGTGAGGATCGAGTCCACGTTCATGTAGCCGGTGAAGCCCCGGTCGCCGGCCTCCCGGCACAGGTTGGTGGCGTGGGCGATCATCTCGCCGATGTCCTGCGGGCCGAGGCGCTGGCAGGGGATCTCGAACCCGATGAAGGTGGGCTCCATTCGCATCTCGCCGAAGTTCATGAGCGTCGGCGCCCGCCCGGGGCCGTGCACGTAGTGCTCGGTGTAGTGAACCGCCTGGGAGAAGTGGTAGGCCTCCACCACGACGCGGGTGTTGCGCTGCACCGCGACCTCGGTCCAGAGTTCGCGGGCCACCTCGGCGACGTCCGCGCCACGGGTCAGCCGCCGCACCCGCGACGCGCCGGTCAGCACATCCTCGTCGAAGGAGGTCAGCGCGGTGTTGCCGGCGCTGCCGGAGTTGAGGTCCTGCTTGACCATGACCCGGCCGGTGCGGTCCATCAGCTCGGCGATCGCGCCGGCCAACTCCCGCTCGCTTGCCGCGATCCGTCCCTCCGCCACCGGCGCGCCGATGGCTTCGGCGAGCTGCCGGAACAGGACCTTGCTGTTGTACGTCTCCGCGCCGCCGGCCCGCAGGAAGTTGCGCGCCGGGCCGGCCCCGGCCAGTTGCAGCTCCTCGGCCAGGGTGACCGCTGCCCGGTCGGAGAAGTACGTCTCCAGCTCCCAGCCGGCCACCGAACCGCCGGCACGGGACCGGATCTCCGCCGCCACGTACCCGTCGTTGAGGGACTCGTCGTTCAGGATGAGCTGCTTCTCGTCCCCGTCGCGGGGCACCACCACGTTGCGGGCGGACAGGTTGCGGCCGAGCAGTTCGTTGACGTACCGGATGAACTCGTCGGAGATCGAGTGCGGGACGACGACCATGTCCTGCTCGCTCTCCGCCATCACGATCAGGCGGCAGCAGCACATCGAGCTGAGGGCATGGATCTCCGGCGGCATGTCGTTGCCGCACATGGCGTCGCTGTCGACGTTGGCGATGACGATCCGGGACATGTTCGCTCCTTCCGCCCGCCGCCACGGCGGCGACGGGGCAGTGTCAGGGGTGTCGGAGGTGTCAGGCCGCGCGAAGCGGGGCGAGGACCGGCCGGTTCGGGACGACCGCGACCGGCTTCTTCATCATTTGGGTGAAGATGTTCTTGCGCTGGATGTCCGAGGTGCCGCCGGCGATCAGCGTGCCGAGCGAGTCGCGGACCGCGCGGGACACGTCGCCCTCCTCGTAACCGGCGTGGCCGAACACCTGCATGGCGTCCAGGGCTGCCGCCGCCAGGCTCTCCGAGCCGGTCAGCTTCGCCGCCGACGACATCAGCGCGGCGTCCGGGTGCTCGGCCAGCAGTTGGTCCAGCGCCGCGTAGGAGATCCACCGGGTGGTCTCGATGGCCAGCCTCATGTTGGTCAGCCGGCGCTGGACGTACTGGAATTCGGTGATCGGCTGGTGGAACGCGGTGCGCCCGCGGGCGAAGCGCAGCGTGTCGTCGAGGAGCCCTTCCAGGTAGGCGGCCCCCACGACGCCGTAGAGCAGCCGGTCCAGGGTGATGGTGTCGTAGGTCAGGCTCAGCCCGTCGCCGGGCACACCCAGGATGTCCGCGTCGTCCAGGTGCACCCCGTCGAAGCTGATCGCGCCGGTCGGGCTGGAGCCGTTGCCGAGCATCTCCTCCGCGGCCCCGGTGCGGATGCCGGGCTGGTGCCTGTCGACAAGGAACACTGTGACGTCCCGCTTGGCGGGCAGACCGCTGACCCGGCCGAGTACGTAGATCAGGTCGGCGGCCGGGGCGTTGGTGATGTGCACCTTGACGCCGACCAGCCGGTGCCCGCCGTCGACCGGGTGCGCGGTGGTGCTGACCCGGGCCACGTCCGACCCGCCGCGCTCCTCGGTCAGCGCGGTGGCGCCCACCGCGCCGACCATCAGCCGGTCGAGGTGGTGCTGCTGGGTGTCGTCACCGTGCCGGACGACGGCGCGCAGCAGGCCGGCGTGTGCGATGAGGGACAGGCAGAAGCCGAGGTCACGGCTGCCCCGGACGATGCCCTCCAGCGCGGCGCAGAAGTCCCACCAGGTCCCCCCGTCACCACCTCGGGACTCCGGCACCGGGATCCGCCAGAGCCCCTGGTTCGCCAGTTCCCGCCAGGACAACCTGTCGAGTTGCCGGGTGGCGGCGTGCGCGGCGCTGCGTGGCGCGACGGCGTCGCGGGCCAGCTGCTCGTAGTGGTGGGACAGTGCCCGTTGCTGCGGGGTCCAGCCGAGTTTCATCAGGTGCTCCTTCGGTCGGCGACGGGGACGACCCGGTCGAGTGCGGCGGCGAACCGGTCGACGAGTTGGTCCAGTTCGGCGTCGGTGATGGTGAGCGGCGGGGCGACGATGACGGCCCGGGGCACCGCGTCGGTGCCCGCCGGGTAGAGCAGGAGTCGCTCCTCGAACGCGGCGGCGGCCATCGCGGCGGCCGTGACGCCCTGGTCCCGGCCCGGGTGGCGCGCGGTGAAGTCGACACCGAGGAGCAGGCCGGCGCCCCGGACGTCGGCGACCACGCCGCGTGCGGCAAGCGCCGCGGCGAGCCCGCGCCGCAAGCGGTCGCCGGCCCGGGCGGCCCGCGCCGGTACGTCGTGTCGGACCAGGAAGTCGACAACGGCGGCGGCGCTGGCCGCGGCGAGCGGATTGGCGCTGTAGGTGTGCCCGAGCGCGCTGGTGCCACTGCCGTCGTGGATCGCGGCGTGGATCCGCGCATCGACGAGCACGGCACCGATCGGCAGGTAACCGGCGCTCATACCCTTGCCGAGCACGAGCAGGTCCGGAGCGACGGATTCGGCGTCCACGCCGAACCAGCGGCCGGTACGCCCGAGTCCGGTCATCACCTCGTCGGCGATGAGCAGCACGTCGTGGCGCCGGCAGATCTCGGCGACCGCGGTCAGGTAGCCGGGCGGGGCCGGCACAGCGCCGCCGGCGGCCCCGACGACCGGCTCCACTATGAACGCCGCGACGTTCTCCGGACCGGCGGCGAGGATCGTCCGCTCCACGGCGGACGCGCAGTCCAGCGCGCAGGTGTCCCGGGTCAGGCCGAAGGGGCACCGGTGGCAGTCGGCGCGCGGGGCGCGCGGCATGTCCGGCAGCAGCGCGGCCAGTGGGCGACGGCGCGATTCGTGCCCGGAGACGGCGAGCGCGCCGAGCGTGGCGCCGTGGTAGCTGACGTCCCGGGACACCACGAGCCGCCGTCCGGGTCGGCCGACCTCCTGCCAGTACTGCAGGGCCAGCCGGATCGCGGCTTCGGTGCCTTCCGACCCGCTGTTTGTGAACTGGACGTGGCTCAGGTCGCCCGGGGCGAGGCGGACCAGCTCGGCGGCGAGGCGTTCGGCCGGCTCGTTGGCGAACTGGGTGCGGTAGCAGTAGGTGATGGTGTCCAGCTGGGCGCGGATCGCGTCGAGGATCTCCGGGTTGCCGTGCCCCACGTTCACCACGATCGCGCTGGAGCAGCCGTCCAGGTATTCGCGTCCCTGGTCGTCGTAGAGGTAGCACCCGGCGGCCCGGGTGGCCCGGGGGTACGCGGTGCGCAGGTCCGGCGGGAGCACCCGGCTCGTCTCACCCATCGCGGAGGCCCGCGTGCTCGTGCCGGTCCGCCGCCCAGCGGTGCAGCGAAGCGCCAGCGGTCATCCCGCCGCCGAAGGCGATCAGGACGACGTACCCGGAGCCGCGCAGCCGTCCGCCGCGGACCGCGTCGTCGAGGGTCACCGGCACCGACGCGGCACCGGTGTTGCCGTAGCGCGGGTAGGTGTGGTGCAGCTGGTCCGGCCGAAGCCCGAAGTCGGTGGCCACCCGGTCCAGCATTACCCCGTTGGCCTGGTGGGGCACGACCAGGTCCAGGTCGCCGGCCTCCAGGCCGCTGTCCTTGAGTAGTTCGTCGAGCAGAGCGGGGAAGACCTCTTCGACGTAGGTGCGGACGTCCCGCCCGCGCATCTTGAAGTACTGGTCGCCGCACGCGCGGGCGTTCTCGTCGCGCTCAAGCCGTGACCCGCCCGCGGGCACCCGGACCAGGTCATGCAGGCGACCGTCGCTGACGAGGCGCGAGGTAAGCATCCCGTGGCCAGCGGGCACCGGGCCGAGCACCACAGCGCCGGCTCCGTCACCGAACAGGACGCAGGTGCGCCGGTCGGTGTAGTCGAGTTGGCGGCTGTAGATGTCGGCGCCGATCACCAACGCGTACCGGGTCCGCGGGTCGGCGCCCAGCAGCCCCCGGGCGACGTCGAGGGAGTAGACGAAGCTGGTGCAGACGGCGTTCACGTCGAAGGCGGCGGCCCGGTGCGCGGCGATGTCCCGCTGCACCAGGACGGCGGTGGCCGGCTGCGGGTGGTCCGGTGTGGATGTCCCGACGATGATGAAGTCCAGGTCGTCGGCGGTGATGCCCGCCGCCGCCAGCGCCTCACGGGCGGCGGCGGTGGCGCAGTCGGAGGTGGCCTCGGAGTCCAGAGCCCGGCGTCGTTCGCGGATTCCGGTCCTGTCCACGATCCAGTCGGCACCGATGTCGAGCCGTTCGACGAGGGTGTCGTTACTGACGACTGTCGGTGGAAGGTACGAACCCGTACCGATGATTCCAAATTGCATGACCGCTCCCAGCACTCGTCCTCGGCGACCGTCATCAGTTCGGATCGGTCCCGAGGAGGGGACGTCGATGCACCCCACGCTAGGGCGGCGGCAGTGACCGGACCGTCACCGGCGCATCGCGGCAGCGTCAGGCCGCGTTCTCACCCGTTTCGAGCACGTAGCCCCGCCCCCAGACGGTGTGGATCACCAGTTGCAAGGGCTTGATGCGCCGGCGCAGTCGGAGGATCTGCAGGTAGAGGCCATTGGGCGCGGCGTCGCATTCCGGCCAGCACAGGTCGGTCAGCTCACCGCGATCGACCACGTCGCCGTACGACGCGACCAGTCGGCGCATGATCACCGCCTCCAGCGGGGACAGGGGCGTCTGACGGTCACCGACCCGCAGCAGGTTCTGCCGGGTCACCACCGGCCGGCCGGCCAGCGCGGCCCGGACCAGCAGGGTGCGCACCCGCACCCGGGCGTCCTCGCGTTCCACCGGCAGCCGGACCCAGTCCTCCAGCGCGTCCGGACAGGGCGGCGCCGGTACTCCGGCCTCCACGACCAGCAGTCGTGGAACCCCTCGCAGGCGGCACTCCTCGCGTCGCCGCAGTTCCGTCGGCCACCTGACGATCACCACCCCGAGATCACCGAGCGCCGCGGCGGACACCCGCTCCACGTGGCTCATCCGGTCACCTCCGCCCTCGCTGGCCCTCAGCAGCACCAGACGCCGCTCGCCGTTCCGGGCCCGGAATCGTCGCCGGCATGCCCGGTCGACACTGCGGTCGTTATCTGGCCGTTATCCGCATACATCGCCTTGGCGGAAGGCTGCGCAAAAAGCCCGTCCGCGACGAGGGCCAGCGCCAAAGCCAGGTGGATGACGACCCACACATTGATCGAGTTGCTCATTTTGACTCCCCCAGACTCATTGACCGACGACGAACCGTCGCCTACTTTGCTCATCCCATCCTGGCGATACCGCCCGTTCACACGGAAGGGCCGGGACGGTACGTGAACACGCCGTGGCGTGTACGCGTCGCCCCGACGATGCAACCAACTGCCCCCCGTAGTCGCAGGCAAATTGCACCGACAGTCCGATTTAGACGGACGTGCCCGACGCTGGTGAGACTTGCGGGCGTCGGGACTTTGAGCACTACTAGGAGTACCGACAGACGGGACGTGGGCATGGCGGAAGACGGTGGTCCGTCGCCGGCAGGCAGACAGGCCGAGGAAATTGCCGTGGCGATTTACAAGCAGGCTTTCCGGTTCGGATCCGGATCGGTCCGTCAGGCGGCCGACGTATTGGGTCTGTCCGCCGAGGAGCACGATGCCGGACTGCGGGAACTCAATCGACTCGGACTGGTGACCGCAGGCCGCGACGATCCGCGCGTGGCGACTGTCGTATCACCGGAGATCGCCATCGTCCGGGTGCTGGAACGGGACCGCGCGACGCTCACGCGGTACCGGGACACCATCGCCGCCACCAGCGAGTCGCTGGAACGTATCGTCGATCGGTTCCTCCCCCTCGGTCCCGGCCCCCGGCTGGACCTGGAATTCGAGGTCATCGAGGACCTGGCGCGGGTGGCGGAGACGCTGGACATGATGACCGACCTGGGCAGGGAGGAGATGCTGTCCATGCACCCGGGCCCTCTCCCACAGGAGCACCTCCTGCGGGAGGGCCTGGCCCGGGACCGGCGCCTGGGCGAACGCGGCCTGAGCTTGCGGGCCCTCTACGTGAAACAACTGACCACCACCCCGTTCGTCGCCACCTACCTTCGTGAACTGATCACCGTCGGCTACGAGATCCGGACCACGACCACGCTGCCCATCCGCATGATCATCTGCGACACGCGGCGGGCGCTGATCCCGCTGGACCCGACGCAGGGCCAGGCGGGGGCGATCGCCATCGACGGCGAGGTGATGGTCCGTTCGCTGGTCTGCGTCTTCGAGCACTGCTGGCAGGACTCGAAGCCGCTCACCGGCGGCACCAACGACCAGCCCGCCAACCAGCTCACCGATCAGGAACACACAGTGCTCCGGTTGCTGTCGGTGGGCATGAAGGACGAACAGATAGCCAGGGCCATCGGCGTCTCCGTACGGACCGTCTCCCGGACCGTCAGCGACCTCATGCGGCGTCTCGGCGTGCAGAGCCGCTTTCAGGCCGGCGTCCGGGCGGCGCAGGCCGGCTGGGTCGACTGACCCCCGGCGACGCCAGGGTGAGATGCCTCCCCGGCGCCTCCGGTCGGGTGACGATGCCCGGCTCGGCCTTGTCCCGCCGCACCCCGAGCGCCCACAGCGCCGGACCGGTCATGATCGTGGTGAGCAGCGCCATCGCCACCATGACCGAGAACACCAACTGGTCGATCAGGCCCACCTGGAGACCGACGGTGAGCACCACGATCTCGGTCAGACCGCGGGTGTTCATCAACGTGGACACGGTGAGCGCCTCCCGCGGGCCGAGCCCACCGAGCCGGGCCGTCGGATAGGTGCCCAGCACCTTCGCGACAACTGCCACGGCCACCACGAGGGCGAGTTCGCCCAGCACGTCCGGCCGCATCCGGGACAGGTCCACGTTGAGCCCGGCGACGGCGAAGAAGACCGGCACCAGCAGCATGTTGTTGACCGGCTCCAACCGGGCGACGATCTGCTCCCGCGCCTCCGACATCCCCTCGCGCGGCATCATCGCGCCGAACAGGAAGGCGCCGAAGATGTAGTGCGCCCCGATCCACTCGGCCGCCGCGCAGGACACCAGGAGGCCGGCCAGCACTGCGGCGAGGGCACCGTTGCCGGCTCCCGCGCGGCCCAGCAGACGCCGCAGCATCGGCCGCACCAGATAGAGGTGGGCCAGCACGTACGGCACGGCAAGCGCCAGCCGCCACATGTGCTGCCCCTGCGCCCCCGCGTAGGCGATCACCGCGTAGAGCAGGCCCCAGGCCAGCACGTCGTCGACGGCCGCCGCCGCCAGCGACAGGTTGCCGGCCCGTACACGCTGCAGGCCGTGCTCGGTCACGATCCGGGCGAGCACAGGGAAGGCGGTGACGGCCACCGCAACCCCGATGAACAGCGCCGTCGCCGACGGATCCGCCGCACCATGCCGGCGTACCAGCCACCAGCCGAGGGCGACGCCCAGCACCACCGGCACCGCCAGCGCGCCGAGCGCCACCACCACCGCCTGGCGTCCGCTGGCCCGCAGCATCCTTCGGTCCAACTCGTAGCCGACCAGGAATACGAACAGCACCAGCCCCACTGTCGACAGCGCGCCCAGGGCGGACCGCGCGGATGCCGGGAACAACCAGTCGCTGAAGCCGCCCAGCAGGGTGGGGCCGAGCAGCACACCGGCCAGGATCTCGCCCACTACCCGTGGTTGTCGCAACCGGATCGCCGCCTGCCCGAGCAGCCGGGCCGCCGCGACGATGATCGCCAGGTCCACCAGGAAAATGACCACGCCCTCGCTCATGGATCGTCCTCACTTCCGCCGCAGGGGGTGTCAGATGCCGCGATGCGAGTGGTACCGCAGGGTGCGCAGGCCGATCCGCAGCCAGGTGCCCGGAGTGACAACCACCGGTACGCCCGGCCGCAGCCGGTCCCACTGGTTGCGCTCCTCGGCCCACACGAAGGTGCCGTTCGTGGACCCGTTGTCGGTAAGCCGGACGTCCCAGCCGTCGATGTCGATGCGGGCGTGCACCCGGGACACCGACGCCTGCCGGTCGTCGACCGCCAGCGGCTCGCAGCCCGTCTCGGCGCCGTCGCGCCCGTCCGGCGCCCGGCCCAGCAGGTATCCCCGGTCCAGCGGATAGGTGGAGCCGTCGTCGAAGGTCAGCACACCGAGCGGCGGCCGCGGCCCCGGCTCCGGGTCCAGGCTTCCGTTGGCGTTGGACAGCCCACAGGTGCCGCAGTACGGCGCGCGCGGGTCGTTCAGGTGGCCGTCGCGGCAGCGTACGCCCAGCACTGTCGGCCTCGGTGGGGCGTGCGGGCCGGCGGGCGACGGCGACGCGGCCGGTCCGGTAACCGGCGGCGCGGAGATCGGGTGTATCAGCACCGACGGCGCGTCCGACGCGGACACCGGCGGCGCGGACACCGGTGACGCATCCGGTCCGGCCGGCGAGGGCGACGGCACGGGAAGCGAGGGCGCCGGCACGGGAGGCGGGGGCGCCGGCACGGGAGGCGAGGGCGCCGGCACGGGAGGCGGAGCCGACGGCCGGTCCGTCGGGGGCAGGCAGGCCGCGCAGGCACAGTGCCCGGTGCGGGCGGCGGACACCGACGCGGCGACGCACGCCGCGCAGCCGCACTGTTCCGGGTGACCGGTGTCCGCCGACGGAGGCATGTCGAGCAGCGGTCCCACCGGCGGCGTGGGCGGCACGTTCAGCAACGGGCCGACCGGCGGCGCGGTCGGCGCGGTCGGCGCGGTGTCGGCGGCCAGGACGCCACCGGCTCTGATCACCCCGGACTGCAACACACTCCAGTCGTCGGCGTCGCGGTCGGTCACCTCCTCGCCCAGCCGGACGCTGGTCAGGGTGACGTCCGGATCCACCAGCCGGTTGACGCAGGTGACCGACTCGCGGCCGTCCAGGTGGATCGGGCCCACCGGCCCGGAGAGCGTGGCCAGGGCACGGCCGTGCACCAGCACGGCCCAGCCGTCGGAGCACGGTCCGAAGGCACACAGCGCCGGGTAGGCGCCGTTGTCGCCGTCGTCGCTGAGCAGGTGCGTCAGCCGGCGGCACAGGTCCCGGCCGTCACCGCGGGCGGCCACCTCGCCGAGGGTGTCCAGCAGACGGGTGACCTGCGGGGCCCATTCGGCGCTGGCATCGCAGAGCAGGACGAGGTCGCCCTGCCTGGCCAGGATCCCGTCGCCGGGCACCGGGCGGAGCACCGGCCGTACGCTGTTGATGTCGATCGTGGTCACAGCAACCTCCCACCGTGGAAACGCCATCGGATGAACGGCACCCGCATCGGCCCCTGGGCGACCAGCCAGACCGCGATCCAGACCAGCGTGAAGTGCCAGAGGAACGCCGCGAGTACGGGCGGCCCGGCGCCGGGTACGTGTCCGGCCCGCAGCAGCAGCCAGACCAGCACGCCCTCCGGCACAAGGGTGACCAGCGCGAAGAGGGTGGGCCAGTCCTTCTCCCAGCGCCACTGCATGAGCAGGTGGTAGACGCACTCCCAGGCCACGCCGAGGACGGCGACGGTGGCGAGCACGATGAACGTCTCCCGGTAGTGGTCACCCCACCCACCGGGGATCGGCAGGACCGGCGCCAGGACCAGGGTGACCAGCCCGCCGACCACCGCCAGCAGGAACAACCGGGTCTGAATACGACCGAGCAATGTCGGTACCATCACGCTCCCCTTTCTCTCGTCGACTCCGGACGGCCTGGGGTAGCCGACCGGTCAGATCGGCCGGTCGCGCAGCCAGCGCCACCATTCGCGCAGTGAGCGGGCCGGGCCGATCCGATTGCCGAACCCCTGCCGGGCCAGGTCCTCCTGGATCTCCTGGGCGGCGATCTGAAGCCCGAGGAAGGTGTCCACACCCGGGAAGTAGCCGCCCAGGGTGGCCGCTCCGGAGGCGTAGATCCGGCCGTCACCGCTGGCCGCGCCGCGCACCTCGAACGCCCGGGACACGTCGAGCCGACCGATCGGGTTGCGGCCGGCGTTGGCGTGCCGGAGCAGGTCGTTGATGACCCGGTGGGAGGTGATGTCACCGTCCAGGCCGGTGCAGTCGATGACGTAGTCGGCGCACAGCTCCACCCGGCTGGACTCGGAGTCGACGTACGCCCGCAGCCGGCCGTCGGGGCCCTGCCGGAGCTCGCCCATCGTGCCGGCCACCGACCGGTACCATCCGCCGTTCTTGCCCTCCCGCAGCTGCCGCTGCCAGTGCCTGCGGTAGGCCGTGTTGGTGCCGCCGATCTCGGCGTAGATCCGCGCCCGGTCCCGCCCCTCGCTGCGCCGCGCCCGCGCCTTGAGCTGGCCACCCCACACCGACTTCGGATAGTTGAAGCCCTGGTAGGCGAAGCCGTCGCCGCCGGCACGCCGGGACCACGGGTGCGGGCCGTGCGCGCCCTCCACGTAGGTGCGGAAGAGGTGCACGATCTCGGTCTGCAGCCCGTGCCGCTTCCGTTCGCTGATCAGCCGTTCCAGCACACGGGAGGCGACGATGCCGGAGCCGCGGATCAGCACGCGACCGGTCCGCTGGCGCAGCGCTGTGTAGACGTGCTCGTGGTCCTCGTAGGCGTTGACGACCCGGTGGAAGTCCGAGGTGTCCCGGAACTGCCGCAGCTCGGGCAGGAACTTCAACCCGGCGTAGCCCACCGCGAGATGCACGAACCAGGAGCGGTAGGCCACCACCCGCGACGGCCTGCCGGGCTCGTTGACCGCCAGGACTGTGAAGTAGCCGCCGCCCCAACGCCGCCGTACGGTGCGGACCTGACCGGTGTCCAGCATGTCCCAGTACCGGATCCGGGTGGCCTCCCGCTCCAGACCGGTCAGCACCATGCCCAGGCGGGGGGTGTAGAAGTCCGCGAAGACCGGCTCCCGCAGCACCTGCCACAGCGCGCGTGGGCTGCGGGTACGGAACGCCTCGGTCATGGCGTACGACGGAAAGCCCCACACGTTGTCCGGACGCGACGCGGAGTCGGAACGGATCCGCTCGCCGCGCGGAATCTGCGACACCCGGGTCAGGTACTCGTAGGTGCGCCACGGTCGGTCCAGGTTGGACAGCACCCGGATGTCGCGCGTCGGCACGCCGGCGATCCGCAGGTAGTCGACGGTCACGAAACTGCCGATCCCGCCGCCGACGGAGACGAACGGCACGTCGGTCACCGGCAACCCGGCGTCGCGTACCATTTCGTCGCTCCACCAGTCACTGGCCTCCAGGTCCGCCGGCAGGTCCTGCGGACCGGGTAGCCGGCCCAGGTCGTCGTAGACCCTGGTCTCGGTAAGCAGGGTCCCCTCGCTCAGTTTCACCGGATTCGCCTCCTCGGTAGCCGGTACGACGACCGGACGGCTCGGACCGCCGGTGTCGCCTGCTACCCGGGGACGTTAGGTCGACCGGCGTCGCTCGACCGTCGGTACGGCGTCACAGTCGCGGGCCTGCGTGGGCCGACGCCGTGGGCCGACGCCGACGACGAAACCTCCGACGACGCCCCACCTCTCCGGCGGCCAGTCCACGTCGCGCAGGTCGACGTCGGCGGGTAGGACCTGCGTTGGCGTGCCGACAAGCGCCGCCTCCCGGGCCAGCAGGCGCGCCGCGAGGTGCGCCGCGCCGAGGTCGCGGTAGACATCCAGGAGCGCGCCGGCCTGGTACGGGTCCAGCACGTCGGGCCAGGTGACCCGCCAGAGGACCAGGGCCGGGGCGACGCCGTGGCCGAACGCGTCCGGCGTCACCCGCCGGACCACCCGCAGCGGCCACTGGGCCGGTGCCCGGACGGGGACCAGGCGGACGCCGGCCGTTGGCCCGCGGGCGGCGGACCGGCACCGCCACAGTCCTTGCGGCAGCCCGGGCACGTCCATCGTGACCACGAACGGATCCAGGACCGACCCGAGACCGGTCAACGCGGACAACCCCCCGAGCAGGTACGCGAGGCGGCCGGCCGGCACCGGCTCGCTCGCGACGTCGTGCCGGTCCGCCTCGGCGGCGGTCAGCGCGGCCAGGGCATCCGGTCGGGCCGGCGGGTCGGCGGGCAGCCAGCGGCCAGCGGCGTCCCCGGCGACGGTGGCGGCGGCTTCCGTCGTGACCGGGCCGCGGCGGCCCGCCCCGGCGCACCAGTAGCGCCGGGCCGACCACAGGTCCCATTCGAGCGCGGTCCAGCCGACGGCGGGAGTGTCGGAGGCGGGAGGGGGGCCCGCTCCGTACCAGTCGAACACCATGTCGACCTCCTTCCGACCTGTCGCCGGGGTCGCGGGCACGGCCGAGGCGCGGATTCGTCACCGACTATGGAGTGCGTGTCTCGAACAATGACACGAAACGCTGAGGATTGGCTTACCGACAACCATTGGCCGGTATACGCCATGGCGTGATTGTGCCTGTAACCACGGAAAGATATAGCCAAGGATTTCGGCGCCGGACGCCGGCTCGAATGGAGGTTGGCGTCACTCTACGCCACCGAACCGACGGTCTCGTCGGGCGGCCAAAGCCTCGATAACCGGCTCCTCCGGACACGAGACGATGCGGAGAGTTCGGCAGCGGGTGCCGCCTCGGCGAGCGGTATCCGTTGACGGTAACGACAGCGGGTTGCACGGTGGATGGCGACGGCAACGCTATGGAAGTTCCAAACCCCGGTCGGTCCGCACATCGCTGACCATCCGATCGCCGTCCCCGCGCCGCGCATTCCGCAGCGACCGATGCACCTTCGTCACACCGATGACGGTGTTCCCGTGCCCGTCGACCGGAGGTCTCCATGCGCCACTCCGCCCCGCAGCCCATCCATAACCCTACGACGACCGAAGCGAGCCCCACGTACGCCGACAACGTCGTCCCCCTGCGCCGCACTGTTGCGCGGACAGCAGACGCGGACGACCGCACCGCCCGCCTGCAGCTGCTGGGCGCCTTCGAACTGCACTGCGGCGGCCGGCGCATCCCGGTCGGTGCCGCCGCCCAGCGGCTGCTCGCCCTCCTGGCCCTGCGGCAGCACCCGCTGGCCCGCGCCACCGCCGCCGGCGTGCTCTGGCCCGACGTGACCGACCAGCGGGCGCAGGCGAACCTGCGGACCGCCCTGTACCGACTCAACCAGGTCTGCGCCGGTCGGGTGGTGGAGGCGACCTCCCACACCATCCGGCTCTCGCCCTCGGTGTCGGTCGACGCGACCGAGGTCGCCGAGTTCGCCACCGCCCTGCTCGACGACCCCACCCGGCTGCCGGCCCGCTGGCCCACCATCGAGTCGATGCACCGGGACCTGCTACCGGAGTGGGACCACGCGTGGCTGCGACCGGAGCAGCAGCGCTACCGCAGCCTGCGGCTGCACTGTCTGGAGGCGCTGTGCGACCGGCTGCTCCAGCACGGCCGCTTCGGCCAGGCCGCCGACGCCGTCCTGGCCGTGGTGCACGCCGACCCGTTCCGGGAAAGCGCACACGGCAAGTTGATCCGGGTCTACCTCGCCGAGGGCAACCGCAACGAGGCGGTGCAGCACTACCTGCACTACCGCCGAACCCTCCGCGACGAGCTGGGACTCAACCCCTCCCCCGAGATCGGCCAGCTGGTCAACGCCGCCTGAGTGCCTCACGGCGACGCCACGACGCCGCGAGTGCCACGGCCCGGTGACACCACCCGCCGAGAGTGGAGGACGGCACGCACGCACGACCGACCGACGACGCGACACAGCGCAAAGCAAAGGAGACTCGGATGAGACACCGCGCAAAGCACGCGACCCGGAACCCCTGGTCGGCGCCGGGCGGCCGGCACCGCGACCCGGAGACCGGTCGACGCACCGGCAACCGAAGCGCCCTGGCCGTGACGGCCGTGTTCCTCAGCGCGGCGCTCGCCGGGCTGATCACCATGCCGCACGTGGTGAACGCCGACGAGGGCACCGACGCCGCCGCCACGGACACCCGCAAGGCCGCCAAGGGCAAGACCGACCTGCGCAGGGGCGCCGTGTTCCTGATGTCCAACGCGGAGGACGGCAACGAGGTGGTCGCCTTCTCCCGGGCCTCCGACGGCAAGCTCACCGAGGTCGAGCGCTTCCCGACCGGCGGCACCGGCAGCGGCAGCTTCGAGGACAGCGCCAACGCGCTGGTGGTGGGCAGCGCCGAGGGCGAGGCCTCGCCGAACATGCTCATCGACCAGCGCCGGCTGCTGTTCGTGCCGAACGCCGGAAGCAGCACCATCTCGGTCTTCCAGATCAACGCCGACAGCCTGGAACTGGTCGAGGAAGTGCCGTCCGGCGGGCAGAAGCCGGTCAGCCTGACGGTGAACAACGGCCTGCTGTACGTGCTCAACAGCGGCGAGACCGCCAACCACCTCTTCGACGAGGACACCAACGTCCTGGAAAACTGCACCAGCGGCGCCCGTCCCGAGATCACCGGTTTCTCGGTGTCCAGCGGAGGCGAGCTGACGCCGGTGAAGAACTCCACGAGGCAACTGTCCGGGCAGGCGCACTCCGGCTGCGCCCAGGTGTCCTTCAGTGCCGACGGCCGGTCGCTGCTGGTGACCGAGCGCCTGGCCAAGCTGCCGGCGCACGCCGACAGCGAGGTCGACGACGACGAGGGAACGGTGGTCACCTTCCAGGTCCGCCAGGACGGTACGCCGGGGCGCAAGCGGGTGCAGGACGCGACCGGGCGCGGCCCGTTCGGCTTCGCGGTCACCCGCAGCGGCACCGTGCTCACCACCGAGCAGTTCGGCGGCTTCGCCAACGACAACGCCTCGGCGGTGGCCTCGTACACCTTCGACGAAAACGGCGGCCTCGAGGCCAGCAGCGAGTCGGTGTTCAACAAGCAGACCGACACCTGCTGGGTCGTGGTCAACGGCGACGAGTCGCTGGCGTACGCGTCCAGCCCGTTCGGCGACGGTACTATCTCCAGCTTCTCGGTCACCGACGGCGTGCCGAAGCTGCTGCACGAGTCGGCGTCGGCCGAGGACGGCAAGGACCGCAAGAACGACCACGTGCCGACCGGGGCGACCGACCTCGCCCTCAGCTCGGACAGCCGCTACCTCTACCAGCTGAACTCCTTCGAGGGAACGCTCACGGTGTTCAAGGCCAACCAGGACGGTTCGCTGGCCTACGTCGAGGATCACCGGGTGTTCGACCTGGAGGTCTTCGGCGAGGGCGGCGAGGGCGACCCGATGGGCATCGCGGTCATCTGACCGTGGTCCACCTTCCACCGACCGCGTGGGGACCGGCTCGACAGCCGGTCCTCACGCGGGTCCGACGTCGCCTCCAGGAGGACGGGAGCGACGAGGCGATCACGTATCGTCGAACGACGACGAATACGTGCGATATCACGGCCCCGCCGAGGAGTGCCCCATGCACGAGTTGACCTGCGCCCAGATGGTCGAGTCCATCACCGACTACCTGGAGGGCACGCTGCCGCCAGACGAGCTGGAGAGCTTCCGCGCCCACCTGCTGTGCTGCGACGGCTGCGACGCGTACCTCGACCAGATGCAGTCCACGGTGCGGCTGCTGCGGTCCGCGCCCGGGCACCGGTTGCCCGTCGCTGTCGAGTCCGCCATCGTCCAAACGTTCCGCGAGTGGAACGGCACGAGGGCGGAACAGTGACTGTCGACCTGGCGGGCCTGCTCGCCGGTGACGAGGACGCGTTCCGGGACCTCGTCCGGGCACACCAGGCGACGATGATGCGGCTGGCCCTGCTGCACGTACGCAGCACCGCCGACGCCGAGGAGGTCGTGCAGGAAACCTGGCTGGCAGTCCTGCAGGGGATAGACGGGTTCGAGGGCCGGGCGTCACTGCGCACCTGGATATGCCGCATCCTGCTCAACATTGCCCGGCGTCGCGCCGGGCAGGAGTCCCGCAGTGTCCCGATGTCCGGCCTGCCGGGCGCGGACGGCGGGCCGAGCGTGGACCCGGACCGCTTCATGTCCTCCGGGCCGAACGCCGGGCACTGGAGTGCGCCGCCCCGACGGTGGGGCCGCCAGCCCGAGGACCTGCTCCTCGCCGGGGAACTACGCGAACTGCTCGGCGACGCCGTACGCCGGTTGAGCCCCGGACAGCGTGAGGTGATCACCATGCGCGACGTGGAGGGGTGGACCAGCACCGAGGTCTGCGAGCTGATGGAGATCAGCGAGGGCCACCAGCGTGTCCTGCTGCACCGCGCCCGTTCGCGGGTACGGCAGACGGTCGAGTCGTACCTGGAGCGGCAGAGCAGCCCTGCCAGCTGAGCGGCACCGGCGAGAATCGCGCCGGCCGGTGTAACGCCGGGGCCTCCGCACGCCACTGGACGGACATGTGAACCGTCCGTGCGCCCGGTGCCCGTCCGCCGGGACGTGCCCGCTCTGCGAGAGGTGCAGCCATGACGTTGACCAAGGAGACGACCGACGACCGGCCGCAGGGCCGCCCGTCGGGCTACCTGTCGGTCCTGCGCAGCCCGGGGATGGCCGCGTGGTTCGCGGCAGTGGTCTGCCAGCGCCTTCCGATCGCGATGGCACCGCTGGCGCTGGTGCTGCTGGGGCGCGAGGTGACAGGTTCCTTCTCGGTAGGTGCTCTGCTCGCCGGTGCGTTCGCCCTCGCCGAGGCGGCGGCGGCCGGGGTGATGGGCCGCCGCTTCGACCGCCGGCCGGCAGGGCCGGAGCTGCGGCTCGTCCTAGCTGTCCAGGCGGTCGCCCTGCTGGCCCTGGTCGGGGTGTCCCGGGTGCTCGACGGCGCCGTGGTCGTGATCGGCATGGTGGTCCTCGCCGCGCTGGCTGGCGCTGTCGCCTCGGGTGCACACGGTGGACTGCGGGCGCTTGTGGTGCGCAGCGTGTCGCAGGAGAGCCAGCACTCCGCGTTGGGCCTGGAGGCATCGATGACCGCCCTGATGTGGGCGGTCGGGCCGGCCGTCATCGGCGCGCTGGCGTTCCTCGGCGGCCCCGCGGTGTCGCTGGCGGTCACGGCCGGTGTCGCCGGCGTCGGCGTGCTTGTCGCCGGAGCCCTTGTGGACCCGGGCCGGGCGGCGACCGACCCGGGGCACGGGGACAGTGTCTGGCGGCTGTCCTGGCCGGCGATGACGCACGAGGCCGCGGTGCTGCTGACGGTGGGTGCCGCGTACACGGCGCTCCCGGCGCTGCTGGAGCGCCTCGGTGGCGACGCCGACCTGTCCGGCCTGGCCCTGGGCGGTTTCGCCGTGGCCGGCATCGCCGGTGGCATCGTCTACGGCGGACGGCGCTGGCCGGCCAGCTACCACAGCCAGACCACAGTGCTGATCCTCGTCCTGTGCGCGATGGTGCTGGCCGCCGCCGTGGCCGGCACGGTGCCGCTGGTGATCGCGCTGCTGCTGGTCGGGGGTTTCGCCAGCACCCCGGCGCTCACCGCCCGAGGTGCCGGATTGCAGCAGATGCTGCCCGAGTCGCAGTGGTCCGCCGGGTTCTCCGGTCTGTACGCCGCAGGCGGCATCGGCTTCGGCCTGGCCGGCCTGGTGGTGGCGCCGCTGCTGGCCTCGGTCGGGCCGCACGTCGCGTTGGCGGCCTGCGCGCTCCTCGCCGCCGGTCTCACAGTGGTGGGCACCGTCGCCGAGTCCCGGCTGACTCGAATCCCGGCCACGCACCCCGCGCCGACGCCCTGACCCGCGCCCGCCGGGCATCGGCGGCGTGCCGGGGTGCGGCGGAGGGCGTGCCGGGTTTCGGGGGACGATTCAAACCCTATGGACAGACATCGAGGCCCTGGCCGGCTTCCTGCTGGCCGGGGCCTCATGTTGGTGCCCGGTATGTCCCGAACCCACGGACGCTGGATTGGGATACTGCCGTGATGACGGTCAAGGCGCTCATCTTCGACTTCGACGGCCTGCTGATGGACACGGAGACGACGCTGCTGGACAGCTGGCGTTGGGAGTGGCGGCGGCATGGCCTGGAACTCGATCCGGCCGGCTTCTTCGCCGACCATGGCGGCGACGCGAACGAGCCGCGTTACGCGGCGCTCGCCGCAACGGTCGGGCCGGCCTACGACCGCGAGTCCAGTCACGCGCTGCGGATGGCGTACCGGGCGGAACTGAACGCGGCGCTGGAGCCGGCACCGGGGATCGTCGGCTGGCTGGACCGGGCCGCGGAGCTGGGGCTGCGGCTCGCGGTGGCGAGCAGTTCCCCGGTCACCCACGTGGGGGCGATGCTCGATCGGACCGGGCTGCGGGCGCGGTTCGAGGTGCTGGTGACCGGCGAGGAGGTGGCCGCGCACAAGCCGGATCCGGCCGTCTACCTGCTGGCGCTGGACCGGCTCGGGGTGCAGGCGCAGGAGGCGATCGCATTCGAGGACACCCCGCACGGCGTGGCGGCGGCGCACGCGGCCGGGCTGCGCTGCGTGGCAGTGCCGAACCCGCATGCGGACCACGCCCGCTTCACGGCCGCGGACCTGCTGCTGCCCAGTGCCGCGGAGCTGTACCTGGACGCGGTCCTGGTCGGGCTGGCCCGGCGCGTTGGCAGTTCCCGGTTGCCTGATCGAGGCTAGACCTCTCCGGTCCAGGGTTTTCCGACGTCAGCCCGTACCGCGCTGCCACCGGGCGGCAGGTCAAGAACGTCGATCAGGCTGGGGTCCTCGTCGACGGCATGGTGCAGGTGCCCGACTTTGCCGTTGCTGCCGCTCGCGTCGGTGGCTCCGATCAATTGCCACACTCCGTCGTCCGCGTCGTGGCTGACGAACAGAACAGGCTCACGGCGTTCGAAGACCTCAGGGGTTTGAAGACAGACCGTGCCGAGCAGCCAGTGCCGCATCCACCAGGCACGCCGATCGCGCTGCATGACCTGGTCGGTGACCCACCAGACGAACGGCAGGTCCTCGTGGGCACGCGACTGGTCCGCGGTCAGGTCCGGACCGCCCTGCGGGACCCGCTCGAACGGCTCGTCGATGAGCGAGAACGCGTGACCGTCCTCGTTGGCGAAGATGACGGCGTGGAAGGTGCCACCGCCAGGATTGCCGGCACCGATCCCGACGGACAGACGGGCTACGTGCGGGTCCGAGCCGGTGGACCAGCCGAACGCGTACGAGGCCAACTCCCCACGCGGCCCCACGAACTCACCGAACGCCCGCCGGTCCATGCCGCTGACATCGGCCGTCGGCACCTCAATGAGCGCACCTTCCAGCACCTGAATATCCACGCCGGCAACTTAGCTGATCGAGAGCATCGTGCCGCAGGCGCACGCACTCGAATCCGCATGCGTGGACGCCGCCGTCGCCAAGTCGCCGATTGACTCAGGGCGCGACGATACGATCGGCGAACATCAATCGAAAGGCGTTCGACGTCCCTTACAGGAGGTGTCGTGCCGGATCTGATCATGGCGCTCCAGCGGCGGATTGACGTAAATGCCCTGCGTGCCGTCAACACCTACCAGCGAGAGGTGCCCGAGTACGCGTCGCCGTCACCGGAGCAACTCGCGCACATGCTCGACTTCGCGCGTTTCATCAGACGGGTGAGTCTGGAGCGCGTACGGGACGACACGCCGCTCGACGAGGACGATCTGGCGGCCATCGGCGACGTCGGCCGACGACGAGGCGAGGATCGGCTCTCGCTGGCGTCACAGCGGCAGGCGCTCAGCACGCATACCGCACTGATGCTGCGCGATGTGGTGGAGACCGCGGCTCCGGCCAACACCGAGGACGTGCTCCACATGGCCAACTGGCTCGGGCGGGAGGGCAGCCGAGCCCGCTGCGCCTACCTGGACGGTTACCTCGGTGGCGTCGCACAGACCTGGTCGATGTCGGCTCAGGTCCAGTTGCTCGCGCGGTCGCTGCTGGCCGACGAACCACCGCCGATCGGCATCGCTCGGGCGGCCGGCGTACGTCTCGGGCATCGGTGGCTGGTGACGGTCGTTCGCTTCGATCCGCCGGGCCTGGCCGCCCCGAAGCGGAAACGCATCGTCGCGACGGCCCTGGCGTCCTGGCGGATCCCGATGTCCTGGCTCGGGCCGGCGGAGTTGGTACTGGCCACGCCGGCATCGGTCGACGCACCGGCGGCCACGTCGGCATGGCTCGTCGACGGTGGCGTCCACGGTCCGGTGGCGGATCGCACCCTGGAGCTGGTCCGTGGCGTCGCCGTGGGCTCCGGCCGTCGGTGCGCTGCCGGCGCGGCCGTCGGAGCGGTGGGCCAGTTGGCCGGTGTGCTGGACCAGGCTCGACAGATCAGCCGACTGACGTCGGCGGAGCGCAGACCTCAGCACCTCTACACCGTCGCGGACAGGTTCGTCGAACTCGGAGCCGTCCACTCGCCACACATGGACAGTTGGCTGCGGGAACTCGTCACCCGTCTCGAGGCCGGCCCGGACCTGATCCGCACCCTCGACGCGTACTACCTGCACGACATGTCCCGACCGGCGACGGCACGGGCGCTGGGCGTCCACACCCGCACGCTCGACTATCGCCTACGGCGCGTACATGAGCTGATCGGGCTGCGTCCCGCCTCGACCCGCGGCGTGCGGATCCTGACCGCCGCGGTCGCCTGGACGTTCGCCGACCGGCTGCGGGAGACATGACGAGGTCGGCGTAGCCGGCCGACCCCCGCTGGCACTGCGGTGGTCGGCCGGTTCATAGTGCGTACGCCTCAGCAGCTGACCTGCACGATGGGCGACTGCGTTTCCAGCCTCGCTGACGGGGGGTAGTAGCCGCCGGGAGCAGTGTAGGTGTGGATGCCCCTGGTGACGTAATAGTTCGGCACAGCTTGGCAGATCGTGAAGGCGACACCGGTGTACGTCTTGTTCCCGGGACCCGAATTCAGGCTTCCGACCGACACCAGGAAGAAGCCGCTGCCCGGGACGTACTGGTACAGCTCGACCTGAGCACCGATGTAGGGAATGACCTGGTCACACCACGAATCCGCCTTGCCGTCGAGGCTGCCGGGGATGCCGTTACCGCCGGTCGACGCATGTGGATACTGGGCCCGTGCGCTGCAGGTGATCACATTCTCGGCGGCTGCCGCGACACGACTGGACGGCGCCCGGCTGAACGTAGGTGTTACCGCTGCGGCCTGCTTTCCGGCCAGAGCCTCCGCCGCATCGAGCACCGCCTGGGGGATCGTCCCGTCAGCCATTGCAGACCCTGCTGCACTGGCCGGAGAAGCAACGGCGGAAATGGAGACTGCCAGCAGTGCGGCAAGCCCGATGCCGAGCACGCGACGTCTGAGCATCTTCCCCTCCTACAAATCGTTCCCCCGAAGTGGCAGGGGAATCGGAAACCATGGTGGGGAAACTATTCAGCGAAAGGCGTGCCGGCGTCTTCGTGAACGATCGCAAACCTGCACCTTGATCGGCGCCTGCCTTGTCATGCCGCACAACCGCCCCCCGCAGACCGGCGGCGTCGGCGGGGACTACCGAGGGCGGCTTGTGGCATAGCTTGGTTCGGTGCCGTTGACGTACCCTGCTGTTGATCTTGTCGATGGGCCTGCTCGTCTTCGCCGGTGGCGGGAGGACGATCTGGACTGTGTACGGGCCGCAGCCCAGGATCCTCGAATTGTCGAGGCCACGACGGTTCCGGGAGTGTTCTCGGTCGACGCAGGACGGGCGTTCATCGCTCGGCAGTGGAGTCGAGTCGCCAACGGTGAGGGCGTCTCGCTTGCGATTGCTGATGCGGTAACTGATCAAGCGCTCGGTTCAATCGTGCTCATGCTTCGGCCGCAGCCGGAAGTGGCTGGTCTCGGCTACTGGCTCATCCCGTCGGCGCGGGGGCGAGGAATCACCACTCGTGCCGTGAGCATGGTGTCGTCATGGGCGTTGGACATCGCGGGCATGGAGCGGGTGGAGGCGTGGGTGGAGCCGGACAACGAGGCGTCCCGGCGGGTTCTCACCGCGGCCGCCTTCGAGCAGGAAGGTGTGCTGCGCAGCTTCCTGTCGTTTCCCGGCCGTCGCGCTGACGCGGTGGTCTTCTCCAGGATCCGAGGCCCTCATCCTCGAGAAGCATGACCGTGGCCTGGCCCAGGCTGGACGGATACCGGTCGCATCCGCTGGCTTCAGCTCTGACCCTCTCCGGCACCTGACAGGTCGAGATAGGCCAACAGCCGTAGGACTCCGGCGAGGTGTTGAAGGTCGTGCCAGAGCACCGGCATGCCGTCCGCCGGGCCGCGCAACAGCGCACGCAGTTCGGAAAGGTCGTCGCTGGTCTGCCCGACGTCGATCCCCGCTGCCGGGTCGCTACTCACCTCGAACGCGGTCCGCAGGTCGACGTTCCAGTAAAGGTCGACACCGGCGCGGGACACGTCGATATCCGCTCCGAACCGCTCCTCCACTGCGTCCAGCAGCCTTCCGGACACCGCGCGAAGGTCCTGGATCCTCAGCACGTCGGCCACGTTCACCACCCTCCCGGTAGCACCCGCACAAAACGACAATGGTTGCGGTACTCAGCTGGTGTACGGCAGCAGAAAGGCCACCTCCAAATCCGCGAAGTGGCCTTCGACCTGCGTGGGCGATGCTGGCACCGACCAGCGACCTCTTCGGTGTGAACGTCGATCTACCTACTGGTCGAGGCTCGGCCAATGTCGTCCCGTGTCATCGGCTGCTGGCCGGAGGCCGTCGTGGGTCGCCCGCCATTGGGTAGTGCGCCTCGTCTTGCTGACTTCCTGCCGACATGGCCCTGATCTTGCAAAAGACCAAGCCTGCTGTCGGCCAGCGTCGGTAACTGCCGTTGGCCTTCGACCGTGCCCGTCGCCCGGCTTGGCCGTACGGTGGCTGTACGGACCTAGCCCTGAGGTAGCGCCCCGTCTACCGACGACGCCTCAGCCACCCGGTACACGGCGACCACAGCGCTGAGAGGCAGAGCTGAATATACGTGCGGAAAGGGCCCGCCGTTGGGGGCGTCCTCCCAGCGCACGGGCTCTCCAAGTAGCTGCGTGTCGAGAGCGACGACCACAAGCGCCGACTCCTGCCCAAACACCCGCAGGGCCGTGGCACCCACCTGCTTGCGTGAGGAGCAGTGGACGAAGCCGCTGCTGCGGTCAAACGGCGAGCCGTCGAAACGCCCGACGGACTCGAACTCAGCCCACTCGGCAGGCAAGAGGATCTTGTAGATCAACACGGCCTAGGGTGGCAGACGGACGGCCGAACCGTCCAGAGATTTGCTCCGTCGTGCCCCGCCTCTCCCTACTTGCATGGCGCCGGGGGTCTCCGCTTCCATGATCTGCGGCACTCCCTACGCCACCGAGCTGTTCACCCGCGGCAGTCGCCTGGTCCAGCCAATGAAGCGGCGATGCAGCGCGCCGGCCGGCGCCCAAGGCATGTCCTCGGCGGCTTGGACGAGATAAGCACCGAGGTAGAGGGCCAGCGACATCGGAGCGTCGGCGTACTCCGCACGCAGCTCCCGCCTGCGGGTCCGGCATGGCCAGGGTAGGTCGCAACCGCCGCAGCTCCAAGTCGGCAGGACCGGACCGTGGCTGGTCACCACACACCGCCGAGAAACCGGGCCACGCTCGCGCGGGCCTGCCGGCTGGTCGCCCACTCCACCTGCCAGCACGGGTACGGCGTGAGCCGCGCCCACCACGCCCGGCAACCAACACACATGCCGTCCAGCCCTCGGACGTGCACCGCGAGAATCGTCTGCTCCTGGCCGGCGTTCACTGCTCGCCGACCTGCGGCCAGTGGCCCCGATTGATCGGAATCCGGTGCCGGCCACGGCAGGGCAGGTCGGCTCCGCAGCGGCAGATGTGCCGCCAGAGCTGCCACGACCACACCGGCCGATGCCGTCGGGCAAAGGTCAACGCGGTGGCCGAGAGGTACTCGTCGTACGAGACGCGCCGCACGCGCCCTCCCTCGTCGTTCAGGAGGGCGGCATCACCACCCTCTAATGAGGGGGACGCGGCGACCAGGCGACTGCCGCACCGCCCGCCGCATCCCGTGAGGGCGACGCTACGTACAGCCGCAGTGCCGGATGGGTAAGGTTCCTACCCCCTAGATCACGAGACCAGACCAACCTTCACCGCGAGGTCACGGGCATCATCGCGGGTAGACCGTGGACCGTCGAGCAGGTCCAGGGTGATCTGTCGGGCGTACCCGTTGAAACGGATCGTCTCCGGCGCCGACTCGTACGCCTGCTGGAGGGTTGCTACGGCCGTTTCCTTGTCGTCCTTGCCGTGGTGCGCCCGCGCGACCTCGATGAGATGCCGTGCCCGTCGTGGCCTCGACGGAATCGCCGCCGAATCGTGGCGGCGTGCCTGCCGAACCGCCTCACCCGACTTCTGCAACTCCACGGCCACGGTCACCGCATGAGCACCCATGATGACCCGGGAAAACGACGTCTGCGGCTGGTAGAAGCCCTGTGGCAGGCGCTGCGCCACCCGGTCCGCGCGATCCCAGTACCGCCAGGCGCGCCCGTCCTCGCCGGCACGAGCGGCCGTGTACGCGGCCTCGAAGTTCAGCGCCCCCCACAGCGCCAGCAAATTCATGCTTCCATCAGCCGTCCGCGACTCCAGAGCCGACAGCACGTCCAGCGTCACCGCCATGGCCGTGTCCCAATCCCCGGCGTCCCGATGCACCTGGCACAGGAACCACCCCGCGCCGGCGATCGCCTCGGGATCACCGGACTCTTGCGCCGCCACCATCGCCCGGTCCGCCACACGCCACAGCAGCTCCGCAGCAGGCTGGTAGGCGATGAACATCTGCGCCAACCCGAGCGTCTCCGCCAACAACGCCTGCGCCTGCCGACGCTCGGCGCCCTCGTACGCCAACGCGGCATGCTGCACGTCTCGCAGCAGCCCCGGCAACAGCCCGCCCAGCACCGTCCGGTGATCCGACGCCTGATGACGCGCACGCCACGCGGCCGCAAGCCGGCCCCGGAGGCTGGGCAACGACTCGACGGGGACGTCACCGGAGATCGCAAAGCGGTTCACAGCATCCCGGACCGACGCCAGCGCCGGATGCTCCGGCCCGTGGACCATGGCCGAACGGTCGCTCAGCTCTCCGGCCAGGGCAGACACGTCGACCTTGAGGGCACGCGCGATGCGGTCCAGCATGTGAATGCGCGGCGGCAGGATCCGATCCGTCTCCACTGCCTTGACCCACTCGGCGCTGCGTCCCACCAACCCGCCAAGCACCGCACGAGTCTTTCCGGACCGCTCGCGGTAGACCTTCAACCGCTGCCCGAACGTCAACTCCGGCAAGGCATCCACCCGGAACCTCCTCGCGTAGCGCGGGAATGCACCACCGACCCATCGGCCGCAATCACGCCCAACGCTACCGACCCCCAGGCCCCCTCATAACCCCTCAGACGCCCGCAGACTCACTGCGTCTGGCAGCCACTTCGGCCTCTCCTTGCAAGTTCTGGGCGCTCCGTCCTGAAGGGTCCGTCCACGTTTGCGACCTCGGGCGGGGCCGTACGTGCTCGGCCGCTGGTGGCTGCCCTCGTCCCGGCCGGTAGCTGTTACCGCTGCTGTCGCAAACGGTTTAGGAAGGAGACTGAGGCAGGTTGGCGAGCAGGACCGTGACCTGGTCCTGCGGGTCGACTCCGTCGCACACCAATCAAGATCATTGCACGCACTCTGTATGGCGGGTAGGGATGCTGGTTGGCGGTAACGAGCGGACGTCCAGGTCACTGCCCTTCGGCAGTGGGGCCGGGGGCGCCCACCCAACCGCTGACCGACAGGTACTGCCGGAGCCTCTCCGGGATCCGCCCCGGTTGGCAGATCCACTCGTCAGCCAAGGTCGCAACGAGCAGCTCGGCCCGCTCGAAGCAGAGCATGGTTCCGCCGACAGCCGGAACCGTGCCGTATCCCTGGACAAGGCCCACATCGACGAGGCATTGCCCGACCACCTCGCCGAGCACGTCGGTGGGTTGGACCGGTCCGACCACGGTTCGTCCGTACTCCTGCATGTCGTACGACGAGTAGGGCTCTTCCTCGGTGAGCTTCAGCAGGTCACCGCAGCCATGGGCCATGATGGCTGGCATTCCCTCGAAGTGCAGCCAGAAATGCAGCAGGCCGGCAGTCCCCGTCACTGGTCCCTCGTCGTACCAATGCCGCGCCTCGGTCACCGCACGCAGGCGTCGCCCTAGGAGCGGGCGAAGTAGAACGGCGACGGTCTCGGCATCCGGCACGGCCGCACCATAGCCGCTTGTCCTGGAGATCGTTGACCACGAGCGTTCAGCCCTCGCCATCGCCCTCTACAAGCGCACCGGCTGGCGGCACACCCACACGACCACCGCCACGTGGACCGGCCCAGAAGGCGGGCCCGTCCGTGTGCGCCGGTACACCCTCACCGACGACCCGCCCTAGCTGGATGCGACCGGCGTGCGGTCCAATCACGTCAAGTCGCCTCAGGCGCCGATCGGCGTCTGCGCTCTTCCCAACGGGCTTGTCGTCTGGCATAGGCACGCCGCGCATCTGCCAGGCTGACCGGCCGTTCGGCGTAGGCTCGCCGGGCATCCGTCAGACTGAGCGAACCGTTGGGGCCGCCTCGCACCGTGTCAGCGTCTTCGTCATCCTGCCCGTCGTCCTCCCAGCCGCAGGCGAAGCAAATCTCGAACTGACCTCGCCCCTCAAGCGTCGGGTGCCGACAGCAGGGACACGCGTACGGTTCGCCACCCGCTTCAGCCACTACAGATCGCTGGTTCAACGCCTCGACGTACTGCTCAAACCACCTGGTGCGGCTCGTGACTTCTTCCGCGGACAGCCCTTCCTGCTTACCGGCATGCTCGTCCATCATCTGCACCTCTCGCTGTAAAGGATGACGGCATGGATCGCTTCGAGGACCGCTGCTGGCTGGACTGGTGGGCGAACTCGTCCACTCTGCTCGACAGCGTCGAGGTGGTCGTCGTGATCGCCGCCGCCACCGGCGGCTGGGAGGCGAATGGTCGCCTGGTCAGCGACAGCGACGAAGACCGCGAGGCGTTTGCATTCCTGTGCGAACTCGACCCCGTCTTCACGCTGCGATTCGAAGACGAGAGCGTTGTCGCCGTCACCGTTCATCCCACGGATGGGCATCGCCGCTTCGGCCTCACCGATTACACCGGTCCGGTCCAGCGATCGGTCGTCAACCGCATCGCTCTGTAGACAACGCCGGACCTGATTGGCTCGACTCCACCGGCCAGGTCATCGGCGCCTTCCGGGCATGCACCAAAGGTGATCGTGGGGAACTGATGCGAGGCGCCGCTTCCTCGCCTAAGCTGCGTGATATATACATCGATAGTGATCGATAAGAGGTGTTGGCGGCCGAGGTCAGTCCAGGCAACCACGGGCCTCGAATTCACCGACTCCGATTGGAGTACCCGATGACCTGGCGTCCAACCATCGCCGCACTCACCGGCCTGTGCCTGGCGCTCACCACCGCACCAGGCCCCGCCGGTGCCGCACCCGCGCCCCCGGCACCTCGGGACGCCGCTGATGTGAACGTTCACACCAACCTGCTCGCCGGCCCACCCGGCGCGCCCCCCGGGGTCTGCCCGGGTGGCACCGGGTACGGCCCGCCTCTGCCGGCCAGCTCCGTGTCCGCGACGAAGATCCAGAGCGGGTTCTCGTTCCTCGAAGGACCGGTCTGGATCGCCGACGGCGGCTACCTGCTGATGTCCGACATGGCCGCGGGCGCCGGGCCGAACAACGTGCAGCCCTCCACGATCCGCCGGTTCACCCCGCCGGCGACTTTCGACACCTTCAGCGCCAACGCCGGCAGCAACGGCCTGGCGCTCAGCCCCGACGCCCAGCAGATCGTCGCCGCCACCCACGACCAGCGGAACGTCTCCGCATACCGGCTGAGCGACCAGGCCCGCAGCACCGTCGCCGCCGACTACCAGGGCCGGGCGTTCAACTCACCCAACGACGTCACAGTCCGTTCCGACGGCGTCGTCTACTTCACCGACCCCAACTTCCAGCGCGGCAACCGACCCGACCAGATGAGCGGACGTACAAGTGTCTTCCGCGTCTCTGGCGGCCAGGTGTCGCTGGTGGATGACCGGCTGCGGCAACCCAACGGCATCGCGCTCTCCCCGGACGGCAGCACGCTCTACGTGGGCGCCTACTCCGAGAACAAGATCTACAAGTACGTCGTCCAGCCCGACGGCAGCACCGGCGCCCGCAGCGTCTTCGTGAACTACCTCGGCGGTCCCGACGGGGTCACCATCGATTGCGCCGGCAACGTGTACTGGGCCTCCGGCTCGGACGGGCTGATCCACGTCTACTCGCCCGCCGGCGCGCAGCTCGGCACGATCCGCTCTGGCGGCACCGGCACCACCAACGTGGCGTTCGGCGGACCCGACCGGCAGACCCTCTACATCACCTCCGGCCGAACGAACGACTCGGGCCTGTACAGCGTGCGGCTCAATGTCCCCGGCTACCCGTACTGACCAAGAACCCCGGGAAGGAAAGCACCCTTGCGGATTAGTCCTCACCAGCTCCGACACCGCGTCCCGCTCGCCCTGCTGGTCTGCGCCGGCACCGTCCTGAGCGGCGTACCCGCCAACGCCGCGGCGGCCGCACCGGCGACCGGGAGCCGGCAAGCGGCCTGGCTCGCCGCCGACACCAGCCCGCCCAGCCGGCCGACCGGCCTGCGCAGCAGCCGGCTGACCTGCCAGTCCGTCACGCTTTCCTGGTACGCCTCCCGGGACAACGTCGGCGTCGCCTTCTACGACATCTACCACGACGGCCAGCTCGTCACCTCGGTCTCGGGACGGACGCTGACCGCCACGCTCAGCGTCGTGCAGGGTGTCACCTGGGGCTGGTACGTCAACGCCCGCGACGCCGCCGGCAACGTCTCGCAGGCCAGCTCCACGCTCTCGGTCACCCCGCCGTTCTGCCAGCAGGACACGTCTCCGCCCAGCACGCCGACCAACCTGGCCGCGACGGTCAACGGCACGGCCGTCACCCTCAACTGGTCGGCCTCCACCGACAACGTCGCGGTCACCGGCTACACGATCCTGCGCAACGGTACGGCGGTCGGCTCCACCACCGGCACTGCCGGCAACCCGCCGGCGACCACGTTCACCGACACCGGGTTGACGCCCGACACCGACTACCGGTACACCGTGACCGCCCGGGACGCCCAGGGCAATGTCTCAGGGGCGAGCGCCGCGGTCACCGCGCACACCGGCTCAGGCTGCACGAGCCCGGTCTGCGGCGCCACGGTGATCACCACCGAGAAGGACCTTCCCTGGGGCCTGGTGCAACTGCCCGACGGCACCGTCCTCTACGGCCGGCGCGACCTGTTCGACATCGTCGCCATGAACCCGGACGGCACCGACAAGCACAGCATCGGCACCGTGCCGAACGTGGCAGGCACCAACGGCGAGGGCGGCGTGCTCGGGCTGGCCGTGTCGGCCAACTTCACCACCGACCGCTGGCTGTACATCTACCACACCACCACGACCGACAACCGGATCGTGCGCATCCGCTACGACGGCACGCTGCAAACCGGCACCGCGCAGGTGCTCGTCACGGGAATCCCGCGCAACAAGTACCACAACGGCGGCCGGCTGCGCTTCGGCCCCGACGGCAAGCTCTACGCCGCCGCCGGCGACGGACAGAACCCGGACCTGGCCCAAGACACCAACAACCTGGGCGGCAAGGTACTGCGGCTCAACCCCGACGGCACCGTGCCGGCGGACAACCCCTTCGGCAACTACGTGTGGAGCTACGGCCACCGCAACCCGCAAGGACTCGCCTTCGACTCCCAGGGGCGACTCTTCGAGCAGGAGTTCGGCAACAACGTCGTGGATGAGACCAACATCATCGTCAAGGGCGGCAACTACGGCTGGCCCGCCTGCGAGGGCACCTCCGGCGACTGCGCCAACCCGAACTTCAGGGCCCCGATCCGGACGTACCCGGTGGCCGAGGCCTCGTGCAGCGGCATCGCGATCGTCCGGGACGTGCTCTATATCGCCTGCCTGCGTGGCAACCGGATGTACCGTGCGGAGATCAGCGGCGACACGCTCACCAACGTCCAGCAGTACTTCGTCGGGACGTACTTCCGGCTGCGCACCGTCGAACCGACCGTCGACGGCAACCTGTGGCTGACCACGAGCACCGGCGGGGACAAGGACAGCACCCCGAACAACAGCAACGAGAAGATCCTCAAGGTGACCCTCGGTGGGGCGGCGTCCGGCCCCTCAAGCTGAGTCAAAGCGGCGTCAGCGTGGGACACGAAGGCCTCCTGGTTGCCGGAGCGGTTCCTGGACAGCTCCACTCCACAGCCGGAGGCCTTCGTCACCACGACCTCAATTGTGGACGGCGGGACCAGGGAGGCTACTAAACCGACGCACCGGTACAGCAACGTGCGGTATCGGTGCTCGCGCTGACACCGCCGGCACTCAGTCGCTGCCGCCCGACGACGCGGTGCGGCTCAGCCGCATCGCGAACGAGACGGCCGCCGAGGCCGTGAGTCGCCACCCGCGTCGGCTGCGTGCGATGTCGACGCTGCCGATGTCGGCTCCGGACCGGGTCGTGCGCGAGCTGGAACGCGCGGCGGCGGAGGGCACGTCAGCACGCGGCCGTCGGCGATGCCGTCACCGCCACGCTCGGCGACCAGTCGGACCAGCGTGCGGAACTGGGCGGGCTGCAGCCCGGTGAACGGGAAGCCCGCTCAGGGTGGGCTGCGGTGCTCGCCTGCACCCAGGCATCCTGCCGACCATCCTCAACAGACAGACGCCAGGGTTACGAGACGTCCCTTAAGGTCGTCATCGTGAGCGATCATCACGGCGGCACTTGGACGCTGCATCGGCGCGACGACGGCCGGGTACTCGCTGGTCTCGTGGTGACCGGTGGTGACTTTCCGTGGCTAAATGCTCGTGTGGACCCGAGGGAAGGGCTTGCGGAGGTCCGGACGCTCTTCGCCGAGGAACTGCGGCTGCTCGATGGCGTTGATGAGGACGCGGAGTCCTGGGAGCGCGCATACGAGGCAGTTCGGAACACCGTGACGCTTCGGTACCCGGACGGCCAGGAGGTTCCTGAGTTCCTACTTCACATCGATGGCAACGAGGCGTGGTGGCGGTGGAGCGACGAGCCGTTTAGCGAGGATCAGGCCTAGCCAGCGCGGCCGCTCGGCGGCAGATCCGCCTGCCTGACCTTGGCCGTCAGCGGCTCGGATTGCGTGATCTGCCACGATGGCTGGCTTTCCAGCGGTCGTCTCGAACAACGGCGTCACGAGCGGGCGCGGTGGCGGAGGTTTGCCGCGGGCGATCCGCCGGATGGCGGCGGGCGCGGCGCCACGACTTCCGCGACCATTGCTAGAAATCGGACAGCTCACGGTGCGCGCGCCGGCTATGGACTGTCCGGGGCGGGGCGTCGGCCGTAGACTGACCCGGCTGTCCGGCATCCACTGGTATCTTGGGCTAGTTTAGGTAATTTGCTCCGTCTCCAGCTGCCGCGTTCGGAGCCGGTCAGGATCACTAGCGTGCGATTGTCCTATAGAGGAACCGATGGAAACCACGGTCGATGATTATGTGTCTCACCAATTGGATGTGAGCAAGATCAGCCTCGCCGAACTCCGGGAGGCGAGGCAGGGCGCTTTCGTGCACTGCCTGGAGCGGATTCTCGACGAGTTGGACCGACCACAGGACCCCGTCGCTGGTTTCACCTCCGCGATCTGAACCCCGTCGTGGTCACCACCGCGCCACCGTCACTTCCTCCGGCGTCCGAGTGGCCGCTCGGCGAGTCACCGCTCGACATCGCACCGGCCGGTTGGCGGCCCACCCCGTTCCACGACTTTGTCGTCAAGCTGCACAGTCGGTGCGACCTCGCCTGCGACTACTGCTACATGTACGAGTTGGCCGACCGTTCTTGGCGGGACCGGACGGTCTTCATGCCCGACGAGGTCGTCGACCTGGCGACCCGGCGCATCGCCGAACACGCCCGCGACCACCGCCTGTCGACGATCCGGGTCATCCTGCACGGCGGCGAGCCGCTTCTCGCTCCACCCGCCACGTTGCAGCGGGTGGTCAGCACGCTGCGTGCGGCGCTGTCGCCCGGGACGGCGGCACAGTTCACCGTGCAGACCAACGGCACCCGCCTGACCGAGCAACGCCTGCGCCTGCTGCGCGCCGCCGGCCTGCGGGTCGGGGTCAGCGTGGACGGTGGCCGGGTGGCCAACGACCGGCACCGCCGGCACCTCGGCGGCCGGAGCAGCTTCCCCGCCGTCGACCGCGCGCTGCGGCTGTTGCGCGAGCAGTCCGACCTGTTCGCCGGCATACTCAGCGTCATCGACCTGCGCAACGATCCGGTCGAGACCTACGAGACGCTGCTGGCGTACCAGCCCCCGGCCCTGGACTTCCTGCTGCCGCACGGCAACTGGAGCGAGCCACCGCCGGGCCGTCCGCCCGACACCAGCACCCGGTACGGAGAGTGGCTCGTCGCCGTCTTCGACCGGTGGTACGACGCGCCCCGGCGGGAGACCCGCCTCCGCCTCTTCGAAGAGATCGCCGTGGGCGTACTGGGCGGCCACAGCAGGTCGGAGCAGATCGGACTGAGCCCCGTCGGTGTGATCGTCATCGACGTCGACGGGTCGCTCGAACAGGTCGACACGCTGCGCTCCGCCTACGAGGGCGCCCCGGCCACCGGCCTCACCCTGGCCGATCACCCGTTGGACGCCGCCCTGCGGCACCCGGCCGTCATCGCCCGACAGATCGGCGCGAAGGCACTCGCTCCGGCGTGTCTTGATTGTTCGATTCATCCGGTCTGTGGTGGAGGGTACTATCCGCACCGATACCGTAAGGGCTCAGGATTCCGCAATCCCTCGGTCTACTGCGCCGACCTGCGATATCTGATCGACCACATCGCCGGCCGCGTACAGGCCGATGTCGCCCGAGTGATGAGGCAACGCGCGTGACCGACGTGATCCGACTTCCCGCCCAGTCCTTCAGCCAGCTCGCCGCGGGCCACGGCGACGCCGAGACGATCGCCCGGCTCCGCCGCGGCCAGCTCAGCCGGCGGCTGTTCCTGCTGCGGGCACTGCTGGACGCCGACCCGTCCCCGGCCACCGAGGCCTCGCTGGAACTGCTCGTCCGCGCCCAGGCCCACCGGCCGGAGGCCGTCGACGAGGTACTGCTCGCTCCGCACGTCGGCTCCTGGCTGACGGTCACACTCCGGCGCCTGCGGGCCGGCCCCGCCACGGTGCCGCCCCGCAGTCGCCGCTCCGGCACCACCGTCGGCACCGTCGCGGCCTCCCGCGACGTCGGCCGGCTGGGCGAGATCGCCGCGGCCGCGGCGGCCCGGGCCGGGCTGGACTTCACGATCGAGCTGTCCAGCACCGACGGCCAGGTCATGCTGCCGACGTACGGCCGCGCCGAGTCGGGGACCGGCAGCGTCACCGTCACCGCCGAGGACGGCCGGCTGCGGATCGGCCCGGTCCTGGTACCCACCGACCCGTCGGCGGACGCGCCCGGCTGGTCCGGCCTGCGCGCGATCGCGGCCCAGGCCGCCGGCCGCACGCTGCGGCTGATCATCGACGACCTCGACCCGTGGCGCGACGTCCACCAACTCCGGGCGGCGGGCCGGCTCTCCGACCCCGAGCTGGCCGGGTGGCAGGCGGCCCTCGACGAGGCGTGGCCGGTGCTCGTGCGGTCACACCCCAGCTACGCCGAGGGGATCGCCGCGGGACTCACCACGATCGTCCCGCTGGTCGCCCCCGAGGAGAGTTACGGCGTCAACGCGACCGCCATGGAGTCGTTCGGCGCCGTGTCCCTGACCCCACCTACCGATCCACTCGCCCTGGCGGCGGCGCTGGTACACGAGTGGCAGCACGCCAAACTCGGGGCGCTGCTCGACCTGATCCCGCTGCACCACGCCGATTCAGAACCTCGGCACTACGCCCCGTGGCGCGACGATCCCCGGCCGCTCGGCGGGCTGTTGCACGGTGTCTACGCCTTCTTCGGGGTCACCGACTTCTGGCGGGTGCAACGGCACGTCCAGCGCGACGCCGCCGCCCGGTTCGCCGACTTCGAATTCGCCCGCTGGCGCTCCATGGTCTGGCAGACCACCGAGCTGCTGCACGGGGTCCCGAACCTGACCGAGGAGGGCCAGCGG
This sequence comes from Micromonospora sp. DT68, assembly GCF_049847245.1. Taxonomy (NCBI): domain Bacteria; kingdom Bacillati; phylum Actinomycetota; class Actinomycetes; order Micromonosporales; family Micromonosporaceae; genus Micromonospora; species Micromonospora sp. DT68. Next base: position 146,119 of record NZ_JBNCNZ010000007.1, on the reverse strand, counting down.
TTCCTCGCCACGCTGACCGAACGGCAGCGCCGCTGGCTCGCGGAACCCGTCTCCCCGGCTGCGGCCTCGCTGGCCCGGCAGGTCACCGCCGAACACCGGCTCGGCTGGCGCCTGCGCAACCGGATGCCGGATCCGCACCGGGTGCGCCGGCTGGCGGACGACTGGCTGGCCGGGGCGGCGGCCTCACCCGGGCCGATCTCCGCCGTGCTGACCCACGACGTCGGCTGGACCTCGACCCACAACGTCCGATTCGACCTGGCCGGACTCCAGATGGCAGATCCGGAGGGCTTCGACCAGCTCTGCACCGACCCGGCCCAGGTGACCACGCAGGTACCACAGGCGTCCGCCGGCGACATCGCGCAGATCCTCGGCGACCACGCGACCGCCCGCGCCGCCTACCTCCGCCAGATCCTCGACCAGCCGGACGAGCCACGGTCCTGGGTCGGTCTGGCGATCCTCACCGAGCTGAGCGGCGACGGCGCGGACGGGGAGACCGCCGCGCTGCACCAGATGCCGGAACTTGTCGCCGCGCTGCACCGCGAGATCAGGCGTCGCGGTGCCGACGCACCGGACCCGCTCCGGTTGACCCGCTGGCTGCGCCCCCTCGTGGCCGAGGCGCCCGAGGCGGTCAGCCCGGCGGCGGGCGCCCCGCTCGCCGCCCGGGCCTAGCCGCCGTCCTCCCGGACCCGCCGGCGCTCACGTCGGAGGCGGGTCGATCGGGATCGACACCCGATGGCTGGCCAGCAGTTCGGCCGCGTCCGGGTGGTCCAGGCCGACGGTCCGCTCGTACCCGGCGATGGCCGCGTCGCGCAGCTCCCGGGCGGCCGGCCGGTCGCCGAGCGCCGACAGCTCGATCGAGAGGTTCGCGGCGCAGATCAACGTCTCCGGGTGATCCTGGCCGTTCACCTGCCGGGCCGCCGCCAGGGTCTCCCGCAGTAGCGAAGCCGCTCCGGCATGGTCCCGGCTGGCAGCGAGATCGTTGGCGAGGTTGATCATCGCACAGAGGGTGTACGGGTGCTCCATCCCGAGCCCGGCACGGAGTCCGGCGACCGCCCGCTCGTCGAGCCGGCGCCCTTCTGTGTAGTCCCCGAGTAGGCGGAACACGATCGCCAGGTTCGCCATGCAGACGTACGTGAAGGGGTGTTCGTCGCCCAGGACCCGCCGGTAGCCGGTCAGCGTCTCCTCACCCAGCACCCGGGCCTCGGCTAGGGCCCGGGCCCGGGCCACCCGCTCCTGCTCGGTGCGGGGCAGGATGTTGAACAGCGTCATCGCCGCCGAGATCGTGTCGGCGTGGTTCTCCCGGAACCGGCGCAGGCACAGCGAGTACACCTCACGAGCCACCGTCAGCGCTTCGCTGTAGAGACCGATCTTGCGGAGCGTGACCGCGTGCAGCCGGGTCGCCCGCAGCACGTTCGAATGGTCCGGCCGCAGGCTCCGCCGGTGCAGCGGCAGCCACTGCCGCTGCAACCGCAGCGCCTCGTGGTAGCGGCCCAGCCCGTCCAGATCCCGGGAGAGCAGGGTGGCCGTGAACAGGGTGTACGGGTTCGTGTCTCCCAGCACCCGCCGGTAGCGCGCCCAGTTGTCCTCGTCTGTGCGCCGCGCCCGCTCGAAGTCGCCGAGCAATCGGTAATCGACGGCGAGGTTGTTCGCACAGCGCAGGGTGTCCGGGGCGTCCTCACCGAACACCCTGCGGTGCGCCTCGAGCAGCCCCTCGTCCAGTTCGCGGGCCCGCTGCCACTCGCCGAACAGCCTCAGGTCCGCCCCGAAGCTGTTGGCCAGCGCCAACGTGTGTTCGTGGTCGGACCCGAGCGTGTCGCGGGCGATCTCGTACGTCCGTTCGTTCAACCGCCTCGCCTCCTGCGGATTGCCGGCGGAGCGCAGCGCGTTGGCGAGGAACCGGGCGGTGATAATGGTCTGCTCGTTGGCCGCCCCCAGCTTCTCCAGCCACCGGCGGTACGCGATCGAGCCGAGCTCGCGGCTGCTCTCGTAGTCGCCGCTGACGTAGAGGTAGCGGATCTGGTCGAGCACCACCTTGCGGATGTCGTCGGACTCGCCGTCGATCGCCCCGGAGGCCAGCACGTGCGGGTTGAGTTCCGCGTGCCGGGGCCAGATCTCCTGGTCCTCCGTCGGATCACCGGGGTTCGCGGCGGCGAGGAGCTTCTGCACGGCGGTGCGGTAGGTCTCCCGGTCGGCCGGGGTGAGCCGGTCCCGCAGGATCGCCTGCACCAGGCGGTGGATCTGGATGCTGTTGCGGGTCGCGTCCACCTTCGCCAGGCCGTACTTGCCGATGTCCCGCACCGCCCGGCGCAACTGGATGTCGTCCCGGACGGTGGCGTCGAGCAGGCTGGGCAGCCCGGCGTAGCGACCCATCGGCAGCAGTCTGATCGAGATGGGCTCCGAACCGAGGAAGGCGCACAGCTCCAGCAACTGCAACGCGGCGGGGGTCTGCTCGGCCAGCTGATCGAATGCCAGCCCCCAGGTGATCACCACCGGTGTCGAGTACGACGCGGGTGAACTCTCCCGCAGCAACAGGCCGACCCGTTTTTCCAACTGGCCGAGGTACTCGTCGATCGGGGTGCCGGTCGCCAGCATCCAGGCCGCCGCCTGCTCCAGGGCCAGCGGCAGGTCCCCTAGCTGCTCCGCCAGCCGGTCGGTGTCCTCGTCGTCCAGCTCCGGCAGCCGCCGCCGGATCAGCTCGATGCTCTCCTGACGGGTGAAGACATCCACCTCGATGCTGTCCGCCACCCCGGCCCAGTTGTGGTTGCGGGAGGTGATGAGCACATGCCCGCCGGGGTTGCTGAGAAACGGCATCAGGTCCTCGGCCCGGGTCGCGTTGTCGAAGACCAGCAGCCACCGGCCGTACGGCCGTCCGGTGCGCAATGCGTCGTACACGGTCTCCAGGGCCTGCGACACGTCAACGTCGTCGCTGACCAGATCGAGCTTGCGGGCCAGGGCGACGAGCGACTCCCGGATCCGGGTCGGTTGTTCGGCCGGAACCCACCAGATCAGGTCGTAGTCGCTGGCGTACTTGTAGACGTACTCGACGGCGAGCTGGCTCTTGCCGACTCCGCCGAGGCCGTGCACGGTGTGCGGCAGCACCGCGGTGACGTTGTCGGTCAACCGCTGGCGCAGCACGTTGAGCAGTTCTTCCCGCCCGGTGAAGTCGGGGTTGCGGGGCGGCACGTTCCCGAACACCGCCGGCTGCTCCCCGACGCTGGAACGGCCCCGATCTCCTGGAGCGGTCTGTGCGGTCATGTCGTCCCCCTCTTCGGGTGTCGCCGCGATCGGTAGCCGCCGGTCGGTCCGCTGCGTTGGCGTGGCTGGCGGGCCGAGGGCGACCGGAGCCAGCCGCCGCGCGAGTTCCGAGTACCGGCCTCCCAGGCTGCGCAGCACCGTGTAGGCCACCTCGGCGAACGGGCGGCCCAGTCGGGTCGCCAGCCGGTCCGAGACCTGTCCGGCGAGCAGCGCCGGAAAGTCCAGAGCCGCGCCCATGTGCTCGTTGACGTAGCGGGAAACGACGTCGAGGATCCGCAGCGCCTCACCGACCCGCAGTCCGGAGAGTAGTTCCTGCCGTACGCCGGGAAGGAACTCGTAGCGGGCCTGTTCGACCGGCGTGTCCTCGGCCCAGCTCGCCGCGTGGCGCAGCAGCCCGCTCAGGTAGACCTCGGCGAGGTCCTGCGGCTGTGAGCGTGGCAGCATGAGGCGCTGCACCAGGCGCATCACCGGCAGTGTCAGCGGTGCAGCGGCAAGAAACTCGGCGAGTTGACGGGCCTCGTCCGAGGCCATCGCCCGGAACCGGGCGACCCGCTGGGCCGGCGTCAGGTCCAGCGGCTCAGGCGACGGAGGCTCCCGCAGCGGGTCGACGAGCAGCGGACGAGGGTCGGTGGTCAGCAGCGCGACCGCCGCGACCGGGCCGAGGGTGCGGCCACTGACCAGGGCGGCCCCGGCGGCGAACCATCGCGGTGCCAGTTCCAGCACCGGTATCGCGACCGCACCGCGCGGAAGGTGGTCCGGCACCTCGTCACGCAGGCGGGGGTGCAGTTGCGCCGCCGGTGCCGCAGGCCGGGTCGGCCGGACCAGCATGGGGTGCAGCGTCGGGCGGCAGCGGTGCCACAGCCGCTGCGGCAGCGGCTGGACCACGGCGACCGGACCGGAACGGCCCCAGATCGCGAGCCACCGTCGCAGCTCGGGAGCGTCCCAGATGGCGCCGGTGCAGTCGCTCAACACCATCGTCAACTGCCGGCCCTCCGGGTCGACCAGCTCGCGCGGGTCCCGCGCGGTGCTGCCGCCGTCGGAGGTCAGGATCGGCCGGTGGCCCTTGGCGTCCGGCCGCAGGTACCACACCTGGATGCGCCGGAACGTGTGCACCCGCATCCGGTCGGCGAGGGTCCGGATCTCGGTCGCCGTCGCCTCCCAGACCACCATCGATGGGCTGCCGTCGACCAGCAGTACGAGATCCAGCCACGGCTCGGTGACCGGGGTGAGGCACGGTTGGAGCATCCGGGCCTCAGCCGACCGGCGGGCCGTCTCCGCCTCGTCGAGCCGCACGGCGTTCCGGGCGGGTACGGACCGGCGCAGCGGGGCCAGCGCCCGGGCGATCTCCCGGGCGTGCGGCAGGGCGGGCACCCCGGGAGTGCGTACCGGCAGCGAGGACGGGTCGCGGGGCCCGTTGGCGGGCGGCGGCAGGTAGAGCCTGGCGGACGGCTCCGCCTCGGTCACCGCGGGCGTCTCCGGCCGGGCGGGCTGCCGGGCCGGGGGGGTGGACGGCGGCGACGCCGGTGGCTCAGGTGGCGCCCCCGGTGGCGCGTCGCTCGCCGTCGCGGCCGGCCCGGCCCGGGGCGGTCCCGGCTGGCGGGGCAGGAAGCGGGCCAGCCAGATCGCCTCGGCGTACTCCTCGGCCGTCAGGGCCGAGGGAGCGCCGCCGAGGGCGGTGACCAGCCGATCGATCATAGGGTGCCGGCCGCTTCGAGGTCCCGGATCAGGTTCGCCCGCAGCCGGGCGCGGGTCGACTCGGGCGGTCGCGCCCCGGAGGTGACCAGGAAGATCGCGTTCAGCAACTGGTCCGTGGCCACCGCACCCCGGTCGCGCAGGTCGAGGAAGTGCGTGATCAGGTCGGCGCTGGCGGCCACCGCCTCCTCGCCGAGCATCGAGGTGATGATCTGGGCCAGGGCCTGCTCGTCCGGGGGCTGGATGTCCAGTCGCAGGCAGCGGCGCAGGAAGGCAGGTGGGAACTCCCGCTCGGCGTTGCTGGTGATGACGACGACCGGGAAGGCGGCGCAGCGGACCTGGCCGCGCCGTACCGGTGCCCGCAGGGTGCCGTCGCTGGTCATCACCTCCGCCAGGCTCTGGTCCTCCGGCAGCCGGGCCAGTTCCGGGATCTCGAACCGGCCCTCCTCGAAGACGTTGAGCAGGTCGTTGGGGAGCCCCAGGTCGCTCTTGTCCAGCTCGTCGATCAACACCACCCGGGGACGTGCCCAGGGCAGGAGTGCCGTGCCCAGCGGGCCGAGCGTCAGGTAGCGGCCGATGTCCGGTATCTCCTCGGTCCGCCCGGTGGACTGGAAGAGGTTCGTCTCCTGGAGCCGGCCGATCGCGTCATAGCGGTAGAGGCCGTCGTCCACGGTGGAGCGGCTGGTCACCGGCCAGTAGAGCACCGGCCCGAGGCCCAGCTCGTACGCGACGCTGTAGGCGAGGGTGGACTTTCCGGTGCCCGGCTTGCCCGTCACCAGGAGCGGGCGGCGCAGGTAGAGCGCGGCGTTCACCATCTCGATCGCCTCGTCGGTGATCTGGTAGCCGCGGGCCCGCTCGGCGCCCTGCCGGTCCTCCGGCAGCGCGGAGGTGATCAGTGGCCCGCCGCCGAACCGCCGCCACCGGGGCGGCTCGGGGAGCCGCTCGATGCCGCTGTGCGGCCGTCCGGTGCCGAGGTAGATCCGCCAGTCCTCGCCGTCGCCCGTGGCGGAGTCCTCCGGCTGCGGTGGTGAATCCAACACGCTGTCGTCCCTTCCTAGACCGGCGCGCTGAGGGCGTCGGCCGGTGGCACCCGGTCGATCTCGTCCCACAGCAGGGTGAGGTGGAGACCGAGGTGTTCGGAGGAGCCGCCCTCGCTGCCCGCGTCGCGACGCAGCTCCCAGACCAGCTCCCGCAGGTTTGCGACGCTGCGCGCCATGAGCACCTCGGGAATGTACGAATCGAACCGTGACGCCGCCGCGCGATCGCGACACCAGAGGACGACCGGCAGTCCGGCGGTGACCGCGGCGCCGATCGCCGCCTGGATGTGCCGTTCGGCGCCGCTGACGAACAGCACGAGACAGACCGGGTAGTCGTCGTTGCCGAGCAGTCGGGCGTGCAGGTGCTGCGCGACGTACGGCTCGGTGAGCCGCTCGAAGGCGACCGCCCTGGCCTGCACGGCGGAACCCTGCTCGCGCAGCCGCCGGTGCCGCGTTCGCCAGCGGGGACGCATCAGGGAGTTGCGCATCCGGGTGAGGTCGCGGACGACCACCGGGTAGTGCACGCCGAGGGCCGTGTAGAGCCCCGGAGCCGCCACCTGCCACCGGTCGAACTCGTAGTCGAGCAGGGGTCGGGGCACGATGAACTCGACAGTCAGTTGACCGATCTCGGCGGTACTGCGATTGGCCAGTTCGGTGAGCGCCTCATCGATCTTGAGCTGGATCTGCTCCAGTCGGAACCGATCCCCCGGCCCGTCCGGGACGCGTTCCCAGTGCCACGGCAGCCGGCCGGGATCGCCCGGGGTCACCAACCAGGCCTCGAACAGGTACCGGGAGGCGTCGATGCCGTCCGCGTCCAGCAGCACCACGAAGTAGGAGCGGTACTGGTCGCCGTCCGAGGGTCTGGGACCGCCCGCCGACCCGGCCGGCGGCGGGGCCGCCGCCGGACCCGGCGGGACCCCCATCCGCCGGGCGACCTCGTCGGCGAGGCGGCCGGCGATCCGGCGGGCCGGTAGGGCGACCCGGCCCGCAAGGTCGTCCAGGAAGGCGACCAGCGGCGGGCGTACGTCGGGGTCGGAGATCGCGTCCTCCAGCTCCCGGAGTACGGCCGCCAGGTCGGTGACCGGTGGGCGCACCCGCAGACCGAGCCGCGCCACCGCGCCGCGGCACAGGTCCAGCAGCACCGGCGGATCGAGGCCGTCGGCCAGCTCGACGATCCGGCCGCGTTCGTCGGCGGTGAGGATCTCCGGCGGCAGGTGGATGGCGACGAGTGCGCGGAAGCGGTCCAGCTCCGGGCTCTCACCGTCCACTGCCGCCACCGCCTCGGGCAACAGCCGGAGCGCCCCCGGCACCTCCTCGCAGGCCGCGACGAGTCCCCAGAGGTCGGTGAAGGGCACGTCGGAGCGGCGGAAGACCGGCTCGCCGTCGATCAGGTGGCCGAGTTGCCGTACGTACCGGTCGCGGTGGGTGCGTACCTCGGCACCGGTGAGTGCGAGCATCGCGTCGACCAGCCGGCGGTGGTCGTGGGATTCGAGGGTCACCGGCGCCGCCACCCGAGCGCACTTCGGCAGCGCCGGAGGACACCGCTATCGACCATGTCTCCTCCGATGCGATGTCGAGAACCACCCATTGCGGCAGGTCTACAAATAGTACGGAAGCAACCGCGTGCGGTAGAACCCTTCGCACAGGGGAAATCTATTAGCTTAAATCAAACGCATCGGACGGATCGGTGGAATACCGACCGCAGCCAGCGGTGCGGGCCGGTCCGTCGCCCGCAGCGCCTCGTGACCGGCGTGAATGGCGTTGCGGATGTCCGCCACCACCGCTCCGCCCCCGTCCGGCACCGGTGCGCGCAACGCGTCCCGTACGCCGAGCTGGCGGGCGTGCAGCAGGGAGATCAGCTCGTCTCGGCGTACCTCCACGGTCCGCCGGACCTCCTGCAGCCGCGCCAGCGGCGACCGCCACACTCCCTCGGGCCCGCCGTCGCCGGCCGGACCGCCGGACCAGGCCGGGTCGGTGGCGCGCAGCCGGGTGCGGGCGACGTCGAGCCGGCGGATCTGCGCCTCGCCGCAGGCGATGGCCTCCTGGACGGCCGGTCCGATCTCCATGCCTGCGGCCTCGCACTCCACCGCCATCTCCGGGTCGAGCAGGAACGCGCGGGTCAGCGCCGCACCGTCACCGGCCCACGCCGCGGAGAGCACCAGCAGCGGCGGGCACAGCGGCAACGCGTCGACGGAGTCGGTCAGCACCTGGGCCGCGCGCTGGTCGCCGCCCGCCCGCAGCGTGACGACCGCGAGCAGCAGCGCCCCGGCGGTCAGCGCGGCCGTCGGCGCCGGATGGTCGGGCGGGGCCTCCCGCAGCCCTCCGGCGGCCGCCGCGAACGCGTGGCCTGCGGCCCGCCAGCGTCCGCCGATCGCGTGGCTGATCCCGAGTCCCCACCAGGCACCGGCCGTCCCGTCAACGCGCACCGCCGCCTCGAACCGGGTGGTCGCCTCGTCCCAGCCGCCCGCCCGCAGGGCCAGCCAACCCGTACGGTCGGCCAAACCTCTCAGCATCCGCTCCACCGGCTCGGGCAACCCCGCCCCCCAGTGCAGGCGCTCCGCCGCCCAGGGGACGGGCCGCTGGCGGGGCGGGACCGGACCGTCCGACCGGTCGGCACCGCGCCCGTCCCGAACCTCCACCCCGGCCGGCGGCAGGGGCGCGGTCCGGCCGGCCGCCGTGGCCAGGGCCGGGCCCCGGGAGCTCCGGGCGACGTAGAGGTCGCCCTCGCCGTACATCCAGCGGCGGGGCGTCTGCCCGCCGGCCACCGCGACCGAGTCCCTGACGTACCGGTAGAGCTCGTCGGCGGATACCAGTCCGTCACCGTCCAGGTCGGCGTCACCGGTGCGCAGCCCTTCGATCACCGCACCGGCGAAGACGGAGTGCCGAGGGTTGTCGGTCAGCGGCAGCGGCTCGCCGGCCGGCTCCCAGGCGTACTCGTGGGCGGTGGTGGCGGTCAGGACGGCGCGGCCGGTTCCCTCGCCCGGGAACAGGTCCCCGCCGCGGACGCCCGCGTCGCCCTGGTGGGTCAACACCCGCGACACCGCTCCGCTGAAGCAGCAGTCCAGCAGCAGGACCATCCGCTGGCAGGCCGAGCGGTTGAGCAGTCGGTTGATCAGTTCCGTGGGAAGCGCGGTGGCCGGCAGGTCGTCGACGTCCGTGTCGGCGAGAGCGAGGTAGAGCAGCCCGTCAATGTCGCGTCGACCGTGGCAGGCGAAGAAGAGCAGCAGGTGATCCGACCGGCCGGCCGACCGCAGCAGTCGGGCGATCTCCAGCCGCGCCTCGTGCTCGGTCGGGTTGACCAGCAGCCGTACGTCGTAGGCGCCGACCGTCGGGTCACCGAGCAGCCGGGCCAGCACCTGAACGTCGTGTGCCGGAGACCGGAGGCGGGACAGCTTGGGATCGTCGTACTCGTTACAGGCGATCAGAATGGCGCGTCTGCGCGTCACCGGGGAAGTTTCCGGTCGAGCCAGGTCTGGGCGATGTGGCGCTGGTCGGCGGCGGAGACGCCGGTGAGGTCGAGTTCGCTGCCGTCCGGCTCGACGATCCGCACGCCGCGTCCCTGGCGCTGGCCGGCCCAGGCGAGGAGGAGTTCCAGCACCGCGATGATCGACGGGAGAGCGGGTTCGATGGCCAGCGCGACGGCACCGATCATCTCGATCTCGCCGGCACGGGTGCCGTCCGGCGCGACCTCGCTCGGTGCGGGCAACCGTTCCCCGTACGGCGCCAGTTCCAAGGCCAACTGCCGGGCACCGAGTTCCAGCTCGCCAGGTCCGTCCTCCGGGCCCCCGAGCAGGAGCGCGGCGATCGGCAGCCCGCTGTGGTCAGCCATCAGATTCCTCCCCGGGTACGGATCCGTCAGCGTCAATTGCACCATCAGTGGTCAACGCGCCCGGCCGGCGCCGGCGAGGTACCCGTCCGGGCCGGCGTTCCGGCCGGCGGCGAGGGTGCGTGCCGAACCATGAGAAACTTCTATAAGCCGATGTAAAAGGTGCGGTGACCACTGGATCTACCGGCACCGGCACCGGCACCGACACCGGGCCAGCGGCGGGAGGCGACCGGGCCGGCGGCGGCGATCTGGCCCGCGGCGTCGCCAGCTTCGACCGCCTGCTCCGACTGTTCCGCCGGCTCACCACGCCGGAGGGCTCAGCCTGACTGCGGCCTCGACGCTGTACCGGCTGGACGAACTCGGCCCGCACCGCTCTCCGAACTCGGCGCCGCCGAAGGGGTGACCCAGCCCGGGGATGACCCAGCTCTGCCGCCGACCTGACCGCCACCACCGTCGGCTTCCACCGCTACCGTCCGATCCCACCACCGGCCATCTACCCAACACGACTCACCGACGCCGCCGGCCTACCGCTTCGACATCCTCAACCAAGCCCTCACCAACCAGCGACCCACCGAACCGCACTACCACCTGGCCGCGAAGAAGCCGAACGACTCAGCCGTCGACCAGTCATTCAGCTGGGCACCCCCAGGTCGAGAGGCGACAGCGGTTGACGCACCGACATCACCGCTCGGATCTTCCCGGGACCCCTGCCGCGAGCACCCTGGCCCGTCCCTAGATTCCAGTGGGCGTCGATCCCATCTCGTCACCACCCCCGATGTGCCTGTCTGCGATAGCAGGAGCTGCCGCGACTCAGCGGCCATCAGGTCGGGTGCAGATAGGCGGGGCCGTGGCCGGGGTCACGGCCCCGCCGCTTTACCGAGCGTGCGGTGTGACGATGACTTGGGCGCCAACGGCCACGACCTGTTCGCCAGTCAACATCGCTGGTGCCTGAAGGTGGAAGGCGGTCCCGTCGGGCAGCGGAACCTGCAGGAACCACCCGTTGAGCGTCTGCACTAGGTCGCTTTCCCTGCCGTTGACCTGCACCGTGCTCACCCGCTTCGCGCCACCTACGAGGCCCATCAGATTTCTCTCGGGAGCCTTGACGAGATTGACACTGAGCTCCTCGCCGGAGTCGGGGGCGCGCAGGGTCACGATCTTGTTGTCCTTGAAGGCCGCCAACCGCCAACCCGCTGGAGCGAGACGCACCTGCAACGGCACCGACTGGGCATCGTCCGCCACGGTCGCGGCCAGCGCCCGCGCCGCCGCTTCACTGCCGAAGCGCCCATGGCCGGTCAGCGTCACCCACTGGCCAGGTCGGCGCTGCCAACTCAGCACCACCGACGTGCCGGACTGCGCATGATGTTCGACCACGAAGCCGGGCACGCCCTGCAACGAGACGGACCGGACCCGCTCAGGCGCGTCCTGGGGCACATACCGCTCGTCGACGCCGAGGTAGACATCGCTGACGCCATCAGTCGCCCGGAAGACCGCCGTCATCACCGGCCGGCCGCTGCCCTGCTCGTCGCGGACAACACCGCCACTGAAGGTCGGCGCCGCCAGGCCAGCGGGGCGAGGACGCAACCCGATGGGAAACACCGGCGCGTCGAACGCCACGAGCTGCACGCCCGGCGGCCGGCCCGCCGGCGCGCGATGCTCCGACAACACGAATGAACCGCCAGCCGCCGCAGCGACCACGACAGCAACAGCGAAGCCGAGGCCCAACCGCCGATGTTGAAGCGCCCAGCTCGCACGGCTCCAGCCCCACCGACGGCGGACCGGCGCGGCCGGGGCCATCTCGGCCATCAGTCGGTGACGCGCACTGGACAAGGCCGCCGAAGACACCGGCGGCGCGTCCGGACCATGCTCGCGCAGCAATTCGAGATCGTTCACAGCAACTCCTCGTTGATCATCGCCGAGCCAAGGGATTCACGAGTCAGGCGTCGGGCCCGGTTCAGCCGGGACCGGACCGTGCCAACAGGTATGGCGAGCACCGCAGCGATCTCGGCGTAGGACAACCCGGCCCACGCCGTCAGCAACAGCACGTCCCGGTCCCCGCGCTTCAACCGCGCCAGAGCCACAGCCAACTGCTGGCGCAGGGCCTGCGCGTCCGCCCGCTCGACGGCCTCGTCGTCGCTCGACGTCACATCGCTGGTGGTGGCGGCCAACCGGGCCAACATGCGGTAGCGGCGCTCCTCCTGCCGCGCCTGTCGGTGCAACACGTTCGTGGCGATGCCGTACAGCCACGCCCGCGGATCAACACCCTGCGATCGATAAGTCGACCTCCGCCTGAACGCAATCAGAAACGTCTCAGCCAGCAGGTCGTCAGCCGCGCTACCGACCCGGCGCGCCAGATACCGGTGAACGGCCACAGCATGCCGGTCGAACAGCGTCGCGAACCGCTCCGGACACTCGACCGACTCGCGCAACAACACGTCATCGCCCACCAACTGCGACGGTGCCGCGAGCTCCGCCGGTGCAGGCCCCTCCGATCGAGGACCGGCCCGCTCACCCAAAGAAACATCCCTCGCTTCGTACGTTGCGCTCACACCTGCTTATGCCCGCACAGCGCGACCGGGTTCACGACGCCGCCTACCAGATCGACGCCGTTCGTCAGATCGAGGGACCGCACCTTCAGGTGATGGAGGTCCTATCGCGACCTGGACCTCAGTTCCTGCCGTCGCCAGACACGCAAGACGCCATGCTTGGCAACATGCTGGGTACCTTGCCCGGGGCCAGGGACGCCCACGCACCCAGGTATGGCGAAACGATCAACTGGCGGCTGCCTCCGGCGTCGGTGATGCTCTGTCTGCCCTCGTCGCAAAGCTGGCAGGGCTCGGCATGGTGTACGACGAGGGCATCGGGCGACTCGACTACCAGCCGTGTTGGCAGCTAACTCCTTCGGCCGGAACTGCCTTCGGTTCCTGGGAGACCGTCGCTGACGGCCGACGCGGAAACCGCTCTGGTGGCCGCTCGGTGTGAACGCGGTTGCGGGCACCGCCGGATGTCCTCGGATGCCGTTCTGCCTTGTAAAGGCAAGCTTCTCTGCTGTCCTGTGTCGTCTCCTGTCGGTCGACGCCGTTGCGCTCGCTGCCCCCTGGCTGCCTCAGTACGCCTTCTGCCACGTGGTGTTGCTCAAGCGCCGGACACCAACACGTAACAGCCAACCGCCGGCGCAACACAGGGGGATCACCAACCAGGACGGCCACCAAGACCAGCTCTTCGTCCACGAGTACAGTTCGAGGCCCAGTCCAGTGGCGGCCAGCAACCCGCCCGCCATTGCCAAGAGGAGATAAGCGAGACGCCGCCGATGCATGCCGGCAGTAGACCACGGTCCCGCATGACCTGCCCAGAGACGGCCCCGGCACCGTGAGTTTGGATGACGTCGACTGTCAGCTTGGGATCCGACGGCGTACCGATCAACGACGCGGCGAAGGTGATGGGGCACGAGCAGACGTCAACGACGTTGAACCGCTACACCCATTCGACCGCTGAGCGGGACCGCCGGGTGTTGAAGTCCTTTGCTGCCTTCTCGCTGCCTCCGGGCAGCGACTGACCCTCGGATACGAGTCAAGGCCCCTCGATTGAGGGGCCTTGAGCTTGCCATATTCATGGTGGGCGATGCTGGTATCGAACCAGCGACCTCTTCGGTGTGAACGAAGCGCTCTCCCACTGAGCTAATCGCCCTCAGCGCCGTTGACTCTACCCGATCGTGGAGCCGGACCGGAAATCCGGGGTCAGCGCGCCCCGAGGTAGTCCAGCGCGATGGCGACCAGGTCGATGTCGAAGCTGTACTTGAGGGAGAGCCAGACCACAGTGCCCACGAAGAGCATCCCCACGGCGCCCAGGACGAAGCGCAGCGGCAGCGACTGTCGTTTGGCCCAGTTGGTCCAGGCGTACACGTGTCGGCGGGTGAAGGCGAGCAGTCGGCGGGCCCAGTGGTATTCGACGGCCCAGATGCCGAGGCCGGCGATGACCAGCAGCCAGCCGGGGCCGGGCAGCGGGATGAGGGCGATGCCGATGGTCACCACAAGCGCCCCGACGATCGCGACGACGATCTTGAGGGTGATCCGGCCGGTGGGGTTGGCGCGGATGAGGTCGAGGGTGGTGGAGATGCGCTCCCGCCAGCGGGGACGCCGGGGGCGCTCGGCGGTCACGAGGACGCCAGCGCTGTGACCGGTGCCACCGGTGCGCGTATCGCCGCCGGGGCGTCTGTCGTCGGACGCCGGCCGACCAGGCGGATGTGGCTGCTCCATCGACACTTCGTACCCCCGCTTTTCGGCTGCTCGGGCCGCGACGTTCGGCGGACCGGACACGACCACCGGATCCACTGAGGACCGGTTAGTGACCATTTCACCCCCCAGTGTCGCTCGGGCCCGTCACTGCAACGGCCGACTGGACGTTACCGGAGTAAGTCGACGACTGAACCACCCGATGCCGGGCGGCATCACGCACTGGGCAGAACCGGAAATCCTACATGAATCCTCACATTCACGCGGTCTTTCCGTCCCCCTTCCCACCACTGGGTGAAGTCAGCGTATGGCGGAGCGTAGCCAGGAGTAGCACCTGAGTATGGGAAAAGCGGGACACGCGCGTTCCGCAGCGGTGCCGGGGGGAGAACGTCCATGAGTGTCATCCGACCGACGACCGTAGAGGTCGAGACGTCGCTAAGGCTCGTCGCACCTGACGCCACCGCCTTGCCGGTGCGTGCCAGTCTGCGTTACGACCCTGCTGACCCGTATGCGGTCCATGTCCTGTTCCATGCCGAATCTGCCGGCGGCGAGGCGGTGAGCTGGTCCTTCGCCCGCGAACTGCTCGTCACCGGCCTGGACGAGCCAGCCGGCATCGGCGACGTGCGGGTCTGGCCCTGGGCCACCCCGCGCGGCGACTTCGTCGCGCTGGCGCTCTCGTCACCGGACGGCAACGCCCTCTTCGAGGTGCCGCGCAGCGTCCTGGTGCGTTTCCTTCGACGGACCTACGTCGTCGTCCCGCGCGGCCGGGAGGCCGAGCACCTGGACGTCGACACGGCGGTGACCCGGCTGCTCGCCGGTCGCTGACCACCGCCCGAACGGGCAAACCGGCCAGACGGGGCCGCGCGGATCTGCCGAGTCCGCGCGGCCCCGGCACACCCGGGGTACGCGGGTCCGCCGCACCCCGGGTCGACCGGTGCTCAACCGTGGGTGGTGATGCCGCCGTCGACGGGGATGACCGCGCCGGTGAGGTACGCGCCGGCCCGCGAGGACAGGTAGATGGCAGTGCCGGCCATGTCGTCAGGGCGTCCGATGCGGCCCAGCGGCACCTGCTGCTCGATGCCGGCTCGGCTCGCCGGGTCGTCCAGGGCGAACGCCATCATCTTGCTCTCGAACGGGCCGGGGGCGATCGCGTTGACGGTGATCTGCTCGCCGGCGAGCTGGTGGGCGAGGCTGCGGGTGAGCATGTGCACGGCAGCCTTCGTGGCCGAGTAGGCGTAGACCTCCATCCACGGCACGCGGATGCCGTCGATGGACCCGATGTTGATGACACGGGCGGGGCCGTCGGCGCTGGCAGCGGCGCGCAGCGCCGGCAGCAGGGCGGTGGTGAGCCGGAAGACCGCCTTCACGTTGACCGCCCAGAGCTTGTCGAACGCGGCTTCCGGGTAGTTTTCCAGCGGGGCACCCCAGGTGGCGCCGGCGTTGTTGACGAGCACGTCGAGGCGACCGAAGCGGTCCCGCACGGCGGCGGCGAGTGCCTCGGCACCGGCGTCGGCGCCCAGGTCGGCGGGGATGGCCTCGCAGCGCCCCTCCGAGGAGAGTTCCTTGGCGACCGCCTCGCAGACGTCCGCCTTGCGGGACGAGATGATCACGTGGGCGCCGGCCCGGACGAAGCCCTGGGCGATCATCAGACCGATCCCCCGCGAGCCGCCGGTGACCAGTACCGTCTTGCCTTCGACCGAGAACAGCTGCGTCATGCCCATCCCATCGCGAGTCGGCGGTGCCTGCCGGCCCGGCGGGCGACCGGCGGACCGGGGCCGGACGGCGCTACCGCCGGGTAAGGTAGCCCGGCCTCCAGGATCGCGACAACCCCTGCCGGTACGTCGCGAGGGCCACAGGAACGACGCGCACCGCTGATCGGGATGCAATGACCTGCGGTTCGGGCTACCGTCGCAGGCGATGGTCTCTACCGATCCCTCCCCCGCGCCACCGATCGGAACGGCGTCACCCGTAGCCGACGAGATTTCCACGTTCGCGCTTGCCGACCTCGCCGGTGACCCGGGCTGGCGCCGGCCGGTCATCGTCGAGCGCGAGTTGCTGGTCCTCACCACCCGGGGGCACGGCGACGCCGAGCTCGATTTCCACCTGCTGCCCTGCCGACCCGGCACGTTGCTGCGGGTCCGCGCTGGTCAGCTGCTGCGATGCGCCGGCCCGCAGTTCGACGCGACGGTGGTGGGTTGGACCACCGAGGCGCTGCGCGGTCTCGCTGTCGACCCGGACGCCCCGCCGACGTGGCGGCAACTTGCCGGCGAGGACGAGGACGCGGTGATCAGCGAGGTCAGCCAGCTGGCCGTGGACTGTCAACGGCACGGCGACGGAACACCCGCCGCCCGTGCTCTGCTGCGCCACCAGCTCGCCGTGCTGCTGCTGCGGCTGGCCCTGCCCGGCGTGGACCGGTCACCCCCGCGACCCGAGGTGGAGACGTTCCAGCGGTTCAGCCGCGAAGTGGAGCACGGCTACCAGGGGACGCGACGGGTCGAGGACTACGCGATCGCGCTCGGGTGCTCGGTGCGGACGTTGACCCGGGCCTGCCTGGCCGTAACCGGTCGCAGCGCCAAACAGGTGATCGACGAGCGGGTCGCGTTGCAGGCGGGTCGACTGCTCGCGGCGACCGACGAGCCGATCGCGCAGATCGGCCGACAGCTCGGCTTCTCCGAGCCCACCAACTTCGGTCGCTTCTTCACCAGGGAGACCGGGACGAGCCCTGGCGCGTTCCGGGCGGCCCGCGAGCAGCCGGCGGCCG
Source organism: Micromonospora sp. DT68 (assembly GCF_049847245.1). NCBI lineage: Bacteria > Bacillati > Actinomycetota > Actinomycetes > Micromonosporales > Micromonosporaceae > Micromonospora > Micromonospora sp. DT68. The sequence goes on along the minus strand of NZ_JBNCNZ010000007.1, from coordinate 129,319 downwards.
GCCGGGTCGTACGCCCCCGATCGCCGGTCGAGCCGACGGGCGCCAATGGGGGGTGGTTCCGCTCCGGCGCGCTCGGCGAACCGGCAAACGGGGGGCACGCCAGGCGGTCCGGGTCGCCCACCGGCCCAGGCGGCGGCACCGGGCGGGCATGATGACAGGGTGCAGATCTCCGCGCGCGGCGACTACGCGGTACGGGCGGCGCTGAGCCTCGCGACCGCGTACCCCTCGCTGTTGTCCACCCAGGCCATCGCCGCAGACCAGGACATGCCCCGCAAGTTCCTGGAGGCGGTCCTGGCCGACCTGCGCCGGGCCGGCATCGTCCGCGCCCAGCGGGGCGCCGAGGGCGGCTACACCCTGGCCCGGCCGCCACGGGAGGTGACCGTCGGCATGGTGCTGCGTGCCGTGGAGGGCCCTCTCGCCGGGGTGCGCGGCCTGCGGCCGGAGGAGACCCGGTACGAGGGTGCGGCGGAGAACCTGCCCGGCCTGTGGGTGGCGGTGCGCGCCGCCGTCCGGCGGGTCGTCGACGAGGTGAGCCTCGCCGAGATCGTCAGCGGCCGGCTGCCCGCGCACGTCCGCAAGCTCACCGCACTCCCGGACGCCTGGGAGCCGCGCTGACTCAGACGGCGTCCGCCATGGCCGAGGCGAACCAGCCGGTGATTGTGGTGGGGTGGGTGATCGCCGTGCCCACCACCACCGTCCACGCTCCGGCCCGCAGCGCCTGCGCCGCCTGGCTCGGGGTGTGGATCCGGCCCTCCGCGACCACCGGCACGTCGATCGCGGCGGCGAGCTGGGCGACGAGGTCCAGGTCCGGGCCGGGCCCCTTGGTCGTGTACGCGGTGTAGCCGGCCAGGGTGGTGCCGACCAGGTCGGCGCCCGCCGCGGCGGCGGCGATCCCCTCGTCGAGGGTGGAGCAGTCGGCCATCACCAGGGCCCCGGTCCGCTCGTGGACGGCGGCGATCGTCTCGTCGAGGGTGCGACCGTCCGGCCGGGGCCGCGCGGTGCCGTCGAGCGCGACGACGTGCGCTCCGGCCTCGGCCACGGCCAGCGCGTGGTCAAGCGTCGGGGTGATGAAGACGGGGTCGTCGCCGTCCTTCCAGAGCCCGATCAGCGGCAGGTCGACGGCCTCCCGGATGGCCGCGATGTCCGCGAGCCCCTGCGCGCGGATGCCTGCGGCTCCACCTTCGGCGGCCGCGAGAGCGACCCTGCGCATCGTGTCCGGGGTACGCATCGGCTCACCCGGGTACGCCTGGCAGGACACGACCAGTCGGTGGCGGAGTGCGTCGACAAGCGCGTTCATGCGGTGCCCTCCCAGGCGAGTGAGGCTGCGCCGAGCAGTGCGGCATCCGAACCGAGGGCCGAGGCCAGCACGGGCACGTCGTCCAGACTGGGCAACGTCTCCCGTCGCACGGCGTCGCGAAGTGCCTGCCACCAGGGGCCGCCGAGGCCCGCGACCCCGCCGCCGACCACGACCGCGCCGGGGTCGAGCATGTTGACAAGCCCGCCGACAGCCGAGCCGACGGCGGTGCCGCCCAGCAGGATGACCTCCCGGGCCACCGCGTCGCCGTCCGCGGCGCGGGCGGCCACCGCCCGCAGGTCGTCGACCCGCTGGCCGGTACGCCGCGCGTACTCCTGCGTGAGACCGGGCCCGGAGGCGATCGCCTCCAGGTGGCCGTGCCCGCCGCAGGTGCACGCCAGCCCTCCGGCGTACGGCGAGGGCTGGTGGCCGGCGTGACCGGCAGTGGAGTGGGCACCGGCGAGCACGGTGCCGTCGATGACGAACGAGGCACCGATGCCGGTGCCGACCGCGACGAAGAGCGTCGTCTCGTGGCCGGCCGCCACGCCGTGCCGCGCCTCGCCGAGGGCGTGGGCGTGCACGTCGTTGATGACGGTGACGGGCAGGCCGAGCAGGTCCCGCAGTCGTCCGCTCAGGTCCGTACCGGCCCAACCGGCAAGGGTGTCGGTGGCCGAGAGCACCCGGCCCGTCCGGTGGTCGATCACCCCGGCGCTGCCCACTCCGACCGCCCGGACGTGTGTCCCCGTGACGCTCGCCCGCAGCCGAGCGACGAGATCGGCCGCGGTGTCGAGGATGGCGGTCGCCCCAGCCCGACCGGAGGTAGGGGCGGTGAGCCGATCCACGATCTCACCGTGGCGGGTCACGATGGCGGCGGCCGTCTTGGTGCCCCCGATGTCGAGCGCGGCGACGACCGGAAATGTGCGTACCTCGGACATGGCTAGAGCAGCCCCGCCAGCTCCAGGTGGGCGCGTACACGGCCCGTCTCGTCGGCGTCGAGCGGTCGCAGCGGAAGCGACACCGCGTTGCTGTCGATGACACCGAGCAGGGCCAAGGCGGTCTTGAACGCGCCCACGCCCCGGGTGGCCCCCGCCGCCGTCGCCGGGTCGGCCGCGTCGACGATACGGAACAACCGGGTCAGCCGGTCCTGCTCGGCGCGCGCGGTGTCCCAGTCGCCGTTCACGCAGGCCCGGTGCAGCCGCACGTAGCCGGCCGGGTCCACGTTGCCCAGCCCGGGGACGGAGCCGGAGGCACCGGCGAGCATCATCGCGTCAACCACCACCTCGTGCCCGGTCAGCAGGCTGAAGCCGGCGTCCGGGGCGCGTTCCGCGATCGCCAGCACCAACTGGCGGAAGGAGACGTCGTCGCCGCTGGAGTCCTTGACACCCGCGAGGGCACCCTCCGCCGCGAGCCGGCTCAGCAGATCCGGGGAGAGCTTGGTGTGCACGCAGACCGGAATGTCGTACGCCAGCAGCGGAAGCTCGACCGACGCGGCGAGGGACCGGAAGTGCCGCTCGACCTCGTGCGGGCCGACGATGGCGTAGAAGGGTGCCGTCGCCACCAGACCGTCGGCGCCCAGACGCGTCGACGCGTCGGCCCGGTCGAGGACCCGGCGGGTGGTCGGCTCGATGCAACCGGCCATGACGGGTACGGCGCCACCGACGGTCTTCACGACGGTTTCGAGGGCCTGGTCCCGCTGACTGTCGGTGAGGAACACCGTCTCACCGGAGCTGCCGAGGGCGAAGAGGCCGTCGACCCCGGCGGCGAGCATCCGCTCGACGAGCCGCTCGAGGGAGGCCACGTCGACCGCGCCCTCCTCGGTCAGGGGGGTGACGACCGGCGGCACGACTCCGGCGAACCGCGGGGCAGGGCTGGTCACGCTGTCTCCTCGACATGTAGTGGGGTGTTGCCGCCGGTCGCTGCTCTGGCGAGTGCGACAAGCTCTGTGTTGCTGGATCCAGCGGGAACGGGGTGGTAGCAGCGGAACTCGTGGGCGCCGGCACCCCCACCGCCCGTCTCGGGCGGCGGCATCTCGGTGGCGCACACGTCGGTGGCCTTCCAACACCGCGTACGGAACGGACAGCCGCTGGGCGGACGGGTGGCGAGTGGGACGGGGCCGACGAGCGGGATCGGGTCGAGCGGCGACAGCAGTCCCGGCGTGGCGGAGAAGAGCGCCCGGGTGTACGGGTGCTGCGCGACCTCGGGGAGCCCGGCGGCGGGTGTCTGCTCCACGATCCGGCCCAGGTACATCGTGACTACGCGGTCACTGATCCGCTTGACGGTCTGGATGTCGTGCGAGACGAAGACCATGGCCAGGTTCAGCCGCTCCTTGAGGTCCAGGAGCAGGTTGAGGATCTGCGCCCGTACCGACACGTCGAGAGCGCTCGTGGGCTCGTCGGCGATGACCAGGCCGGGCTCCAGGGCCAGGGCACGCGCGATGGACACCCGCTGGCGTTGGCCGCCGGAGAGCTGGCTCGGCAGGACGTCGGCGACCGACCGGGGCAGCCCCACCAGGGCCATCAGTTCGTTGACCCGGTCCTCGCGCTGTCTGCGGGTGCCGCGACGGTGCACGTCGAGCGGGTCACGCAGGATGTCGCGGACCGGCATGCGCCGGTTCAGCGACGTGGCCGGGTCCTGGAAGATCATGCCGACGCCGGCGCCGATGTGCTGCCGTCGTTCGGACGCGTTCATCGACCAGACGTCCTTGCCGGCGAATGCGACGGTGCCGCTCGTCGGCCGTTGCAGGCCCACAAGCACCTTGGCCATCGTGGACTTGCCGCAGCCGGACTCACCGACGACACCGATGGTCTCACCGGCACGCACGGTCAGGTCCGCGCCGGTGAGGGCGTACACCCGCTCGCGGCTGAACATGCCGCCCCCACGGGTGCGGTGGACCACGTGCACGTCGCGCAGCTCGACGATCGAGTCACGCGGGACTGACGCACTCATCGGGCCAGCTCCTCTTCCCTGACATTGACGGCCGGGTGGTGGCAGGCGTACAGGTGGCCGGCGGCGCCCTCCAGGCGGGGCGTCTCCTCCCGGCAGACCTCCGTCGCCATCGGGCAGCGGTCGGCGAACCGGCAGCCCGACGGAAAGTCGGCCGGCGACGGCACCACGCCACGGATCTGGGTGAGCCGTTCCGCGCCGGCTTCGAGGGAGAGCACGGAGCCGAGAAGCCCTCGGGCGTAGTGGTGCGCCGGCGCTCCGACCACGTCAGCGGTGACACCGCTCTCGACGATCTGCCCGCCGTACATCACCACGACGCGGTCCGCGACGTCGCTGACCAGCGCCAGGTCGTGGCTGACCAGGATCAACGCGAAGCCCAACTGGCCGCGCAGCCGCAGCAGCAGCTCCATGACCTGCGCCTGGACCGTGACGTCGAGCGCGGTGGTCGGCTCATCGGCGATGATCAGGCGCGGGTCCCGGGACAGAGCCATCGCGATCACCACGCGCTGCCGCTGGCCGCCGGAGAGCTCGTGCGGGTACGCGGACAGGGTGCGCCGGGCGTCCAGGCCCACGAGTTCCATCAGCTCCTCGGCCGACCGGGTGCCGCCACGGCGGATCATCTGGGCGAGCTGGGGGCCGATGCGTAGTGAGGGGTTCAGGGCCGACAGGGCGTCCTGGTAGACCATCGCGATCTCGCGCCCCATCAGGGCACGGCGACGTTTCGCACTCAACGTCAGCAGGTCGGTGCCCGCGAAGCGGACCTCGCCGCGAACCCGGGCGCCCTGCGGCAGCAGACCCATCACGGCGAGCGACGTCAGTGACTTGCCCGAGCCGGACTCCCCCACCAGGCCCAGCACCTCGCCGGGACGGACGTCGAAGGTCAGGTCGTCGACGATGTCGACACCCCGATGGCGCCCCTCGAACCCGATGGAGAGGTTCCGGACCTCCAGGACGGGATCACCCTGCGGGAGCGGCCGGGCCCGCTCGCGCAGCCGCTGCGCCGCCTCGGGCAGGCCGGGCAGCCGCACCAGCTCACCGGAGCCGGGCTGCGCCTCCTCCTGCGCGTCGCCGGCCTTGGTCGCGGTGGCACGCCGCGCCGCCGGAGCGGCCCAGGCGTCGGACATGCCCTCGGAGAGCACGTTCAGGGCGAGCACTGTCAGCAGGATCAGCAGGCCGGGGAAGAACGTGGCCCACCAGCCACCGATCTGGACCATCTCCTTGCCGAAGGCGATGACCGAACCCCACGAGGACGCCGCCTCCTGGGGCGCGAGCCCGCCGCCGATGAAGGAGAGGGACGCCTCGAACACGATCGCGTCGGCCACCATGACGGTGACGAAGACGAGGATCGGGGCGGCACAGTTGCGCAGGATGTGCCGCCAGAGGATGTGCGGCCGTCGGGCGCCGATGATCCGTTCGGCCGCGACGTAGTCCTCCCGGTACTGCGAGAGCACGTTGGCGCGCACGATACGCGCGATCGAGGGCACGAAGACGAAGCCGATCGCGACCACGAGGACCAGGAGGCTGTTCTTGCCGAAGGAGATGATCAGCAGGGCGGAGAGCACGATGGCGGGGAACGCCATGACGACGTCGAGGCACCGCATCACCACCTCGTCGATAGCGGGCCGGCTGGTTCCGGCGAGCGCGCCCAGGATCGCGCCGACCACCAGGGCGATGCCGGCGCTGCCGAAGCCCACGATCAACGAGCGCCGGGTGCCGGCGACCAGCCGCGAGAACACGTCGCGTCCGAGCTTGTCCAGGCCGAACCAGTAGTCGCCGTTCGGGCCGGTAAGCGCGGGACCGAGCCCGGCCTGCGCGGGGTCGTGCCGCAGGATCAGCGGCGCGAAGATGCCCACCACGACGATGAGCAGCACGAAGCTCAGTGCGATCCGGGCCGTGACGCTGAGCCGTGTGAAGGCGATACCTGGCTGCGAAAGCCGAGCGGTGAGTGTGCGACGCATCAGTGGGCTCCGCGCAGTCGAGGGTTGGCGAAGAGGTAGAGGATGTCGACCACCAGGTTCACGAAGACGAAGCAGATGGCGATCGTCAGCACGGTTCCCTGCGCGAGGGCGGTGTCGTTCTGCTGTACGGCGCTCATGATCTGGGTGCCCATGCCGGGCAGCGAGAAGATGGCCTCGATGACGACCGTGCCGCCCAGCAGGTAGCCGATCCGCAGGCCCAGCACGGTGAGCGGGTTGACGAGCGCGTTGCGCAGCACGTTGCGTCCGATCACCACGCGGGGTGGCAGCCCTGCGCCGATGGCGGTGCGTACGTAGTCCTTGTCGAGTTCCTCCACCATCGACGTCCGCACGATGCGGGCCAGTGAGCAGCCGACCGGCACGGCGAGCGCGAGCGCGGGCATCGCGAGGGACTGCAACCAGAGCGAGAACGAGTCACCGGGGTTGACGTACCCGCCGGTCGGGAAGAGCGGGCGGCGGACCGACAGCTCCTGGATGAGCAGGAGGGCCAGCCAGAACGACGGCATGGCGATACCGGCCATCGAGACGAACCGGATGACCTGGTCGGGCCAGCGGTCCCGGTACAGCGCAGCGGGGATGCCGAGGGCCAGCGCGATGACCAGGGCGCCGACGATGCCGAGTGCCGTCAGCTGGATCGTCAGCGGCAGCGCGGTGGCGATCTTGTCGGCGACCGGGACGGACGGCGGGAAGGTCACGCCCAGATCGCCCCGGAGCAGGTCGCCCAGGAAGTGCAGGTACCGCAGCGGCAGCGGGTCGTCGAGGCCGTTGGCTGCCTTGAACGCGGCCACCTGCGCGGGGGTCGCCTGGTCGCCGAGGACGGACAGCGCGGGGTCGATCGGTGAGAACTGCATGATCACGAAGACGAAGATCGTGATGCCCAGCACCAGCGGTATCAGGGTCAGGAGTCGTCGCGCGACCAGGCTCAGAACGCTCAGCATGGTGTCTTTCTTTCGTCGAGGGCGCCGGGACGTCCCGCCCAGCCCAAGGGGCAGAGGGCTGGGCGGGACGCGGAGGGGCCGGGTCCGGGCCCCCGAGGCGGGCTCAGCCCTTTCGGCTGCTGCCCAGGAAGTACAGGCCGGTGGTCGCCGCACCCGAGAAGCCGGTGAGCTTGGTGGGGTCGTACGCGGTGACGACCTTGGTGTGCAGGATCGGGTAGAGGGGAACCTCGTCGGCCACCTTGTCCAGAGCCTGCTTCCACAGGGCCTTGCGGGCCGCCTCGTCGGAGGTCTGCGCGGCCTTGTCGAGCAGGTCGGCCATGGCCTTGCGGTCGGCGGCGCTCCACCGGTAACGCTGACCCGGCCAGGTCTCGCCGTAGTAAAACCAGCGCAGCAGCAGGTCGGTGTCGACGCCGAAGACGCTTGGGTCTCCGGTGGCCATCAGCACCCGGAAGGTGTCCTTCGGAACGATGTCACCGTAGATGGCCGAGGACGGCACGGTGTTAAGGCTGGCGTTGACGCCGATCTTCTTCCACTGCTCGATGACCAGCGGGGCGACGTCCTTCACCGCGGAGTTGTCAGTGGTGTCGAGCTGGAACGACAGGTTCGAGACGCCAGCCTCCTGAAGCAGTGCCTTGGCCTTGTCCAGGTTGTGGTCGTAGACGGTGGCGGCCTTCTGGTAGTCCTTGTTGCCCTCGTCCAGGTAGCTCGTCGCCGGGGTGCCGTAGCCGTTGAGCGCGGTCTTGATGACCGCGTCCTTGTCGATGGCGTAGTGCAGGGCCTGGCGCACCCGCTTGTCGTTGAACGGCGCCGCCGACGTGTTGAACATGAGGAAGACCTGGTTGAAGGCCTGCTTGACGTCGACGGTGTACTTGTCCTTCAGCGAGTCGACGTTCAGGTACGGCACCGACTCGATGGCCTGGACCCGGCCGCCCTGCAGGTCAGACACCCGCGCGGAGGCCTCGGAGGTGGTGTTCCAGGTCATCGTCTCGACCTTGGCGGGACGGGGTCCGCTGTAGTTCGGGTTCTTGCTCAGCTTGATGCCCGACTCCTTGGACGCGCTGTCCATCTTGAAAGGGCCGGAGCCGATCGGTGCCGTGTCGAAGGCCTTCGAGGCGGCCGCGTCCGCGGTCTTCGCCTTCGGCAGGATCTTGATGACGGAGATCCGCTCGGCGAACAGGGCGAACGGGTACTTCAGCTTGAACTCGGCGGTCGTCGCGTCCTTGGCGGTCACCGAGTCGATGAACGACACGAACCCCTGCATCAGCGGCGGGGCCTTGGGGTCCGCCGGCTTCAGCACGCGCTCGAAGGACCAGGCGACGTCCTCGGCGGTGACCGGGGTGCCGTCGGAGAACTTCGCGCCGTCGCGTACGGCCACCGTGTACGTGAGCCCGTCGGCGCTGGCCACCGGGTCTTCCTTGGCCAGGGCACGGTACGGTTCCCTGGTGATCGGGTCTAGGTCGATCAGACCCTCGAAGATGTGCTGGTTGACCGCCGTCGCCACCGCCGACGAGGCGTTCCCCGGGTCGAACCCACTGGAGAGGGTGAACGCCAGAGTGGTCTCGATCGAGGTCGACCCCCCGTTACCGCCTTCGACGGCGTTGGTCGAGGCCGGGCCGCCGCTGCACGCGGCCAGTCCGAGCGCGAGGGTTGCCGCGGCGGACGCGGTGGCCAACGAGCGGAGCCGGCGCTGGGGGAAACGCCGCCCCTCCGATGGCTTGACGGTGGTGCTCACGTAGCTGCCTCCATAGGCTCTTCATGCGCTTGCGTACACGCTCGCGCTGAGGGATTCGAAGATAATGGGGTCTGACGTCAGACATCTGATGCCGATAGGGTGAGAGTCGCAGATTCGTGAGGGAAGGGCAAGTGCCAGATGACGACCATTGACGCGTTCCCGCTGCGCGGTGCGGAGCGCCCGGGTCCCCGCCGGCAGGAGGTTGCGACCAAGATCAAGGAGTACATCCTGCGCAATCGCCTCAAGCCGGGGAACCTCCTCCCCACCGAGGCGGAACTGTGCGAGGCGGTAGGCGCCAGCCGGTCCAGCGTGCGCGAGGCCGTCAAGATCCTCTCGGCTCTCGACATCGTCGAGGTGCGGCACGGCCACGGCACCTTCGTGGGCCGCATGTCGCTCGCCGCCCTCGTGGAGAGCCTGACCTTCCGCGGCCTCCTGAGCGGCGAGGAGGACCACCACGTTCTGGGGCAGGTCGTCGACGTCCGGCAGACCCTCGAACAGGGGCTCGCAGCCCAGGTCATCGCCGTTCTCGACAGCGAGCACCAGGCGGAACTCGCCACGCTCGTCGACGAGATGGAGACCCTCGCCGCGCAGGGGATGGACTTCCTCGACGTCGACCGCGCCTTCCACGTGAAGCTGCTGGAACCCCTCGGCAACGACCTGATCCTCCAACTGACCGAGGCGTTCTGGCAGGTGCAGGCCATCGTCGCCCCCACTCTGCGCACCGAGCCGGAAGACCGGCTGATCACCGCACAGCGGCACCGCGCAATCGTGGACGCCATCGCGGCCGGCGAGGTGGCCGATCTACGCGCCGCCATCGCCGAGCACTACGCCCCGATCCGGGCGAGCATCGCGCGCGCCGTGCAGTCCTGAAGCGCCACAGGCGCCGCCCGCCGACTCCGCGTAACGACCCGGCCACGTCATCGACTGGCCGGGTCGCCGTGACGGCCGTCCACGGTCAGCGTCGCTGACGGCCGCACCTTCCCCAGGCGTCGGACACGTCCACTGCGGACTGGAACACCCTTACGCGTACGCCTTCGTCGATCTATTGACGACCCGCGCGGCGCCCCTTAGCGTCATGACGTCAGATATCCGACGTCTTATCTGACTGGTTTCCCCTCCGCACCCCTCCCCGCCCTCGGAAGGAATCCTGTGTCCCGTGCCCCCGCACGCCCTCGCCGAGTAATGGCGATCGTGGCCGCCGTCCTCGCCCTGGTCGCGATCCTGCCCGCCGCCCCAGCCCACGCCGCCCCCGCCGGCGTGAGCGCCACCGCCAGTGCCGACTGCACGACGGGCAGGCTCCACCTGCTGCTCACCAACGGCAGCACCACCGCGCAGACCTTCACCGTGACCTGGCCCGGCCGGGCCAACTCCCCCTGGACCCGGACGGTCGCCGCCGGCAGCACCAGCAGCGAGCTGTACTGGACGCTCCCGGCAGGCACCCCGTACACGCTGCGGACGACCACGCCGACCGGGTTGGACGACACCTCCGCCGGGATCTTCCACTGTGGCACCGGCATGTCCGCGGTCACCAGCTACGACTGCACGGCCGGCCGACTCCAGCTCGCGCTTGAAAACCGCACCACGACCGCCCGGGACTTCACCGTCACGTGGCCCGGCCGCACCGGATCCCCGTGGACCCGCACCATCGCCGCGAGCGGCAACTACCTGCACTACTGGACGGTCGGCGCCGGCACCTCGTACACCCTGCGGGTCACCGCGCCCGGTTTCGACACCACCCTGCGGGGCACCGCCGGGTGCGGCCTGAACGCCGGCACCCCGCAGATGAACAGCACGGCCGTGCTGACCACGCAGAGCGTCATCCGCAACCTCAACGGCCCCAGCGGCCGCTACGACGGCACCTCCGCCTCGGTCCGCATCCCGGGCATGGCCGTCACCAACAACGGCACCGTCATCGCCGTCGCCGACGCCCGGATCAACGGCTCGTACGACCTCGGCGGTGGCACCAACAACATCCAGATCGCCATGACCCGCAGCACCGACGGCGGCCGCACCTTCGAGCAGCCACGGATCATCCACGCCCCCGCCACCACCAGCGAGGGAGCGGGCGACCCGAGCCTGCTGGTGGACCGCAGGACCGGCACCGTCTACTGCTTCTTCACCTACTCGCCCCGGCCGGGCATCAGCTTCTGGTCCGGCTCGTCGGGCCTCAACACCGCCAACGACCCGAACAGCCTGCACCTGCAATACATCACCAGCAGGGACAACGGCGCCACCTGGAGTGCCCCGGTGGAGCTGAACCCGACGATCAAGGTCCCGACCTGGCAGCAGGCGTTCTTCTCCTCCGGACACGGCATCCAGAGCAGCACCGGACGCCTGATCCAGCCGTTCGTCTACCGGGACGGGGCGGGCCTCACCCAGACCGGCAACATCTACAGCGACGACAACGGTGCGACATGGCGGCGCGGTGGACCCGCCGGCGGGAACATCAACGAGAGCAAGGCGATCGAGCGCGGCACCGGCGCCATCGTGCAGAACATGCGGCACAACAGCACCCGCAGCCGGTTCTACTCCACGTCCACCGACGGCGGCGCCACGTTCGGCCCGGCCACGGCCAGCGCCCTGCTGACCGACCCGCTGTGCAACGCCGACGAGATGTCCTACCTGCGCCCGTCGGAGGTGGGTGCCAACGGCGCCCCGGTGCGCACCCGTACCGCCCTGTTCAGCAACAACGCGGCCCCGGCCGCCCGCAACGATCTCACCGTCCGGCTGTCCACAGATGACGGTGCCAGCTGGCCGGCGCGGGCGCTTGTCAAGCCGGGCGCCGCCGGCTACTCCACGATGGCCGTGCTCAACGACGGCACGATCGGCAACCTGTACGAGGTGGGCAACACCGGAGGCATCTTCTTCGCCCGGTTCACCCTCGACTGGGTCAAGGGGGCCTGACCCCGGACCGTCCCGCCCCCGGAGTCGGCATCGCGCCGGCACCGGGGGCGGGCCCGTCGTGGGTCGCAGCTCCCCTTACAGGGTGCGGACCACCTCGCCGGTCTCCAGCCGGGGCAGGCGTGGCTGCCACGCGTCCGGGCCGGGACGCCCGAGGTTGAGCAGGAGCAGCACCTCGTGACGACCGTCGGGGAAGAACTCCCGCTTGACACCTGCGGGGTCGAAGCCCGCCATCGGGCCGGCGGCCAGCCCCGCCGCACGTACGCCCACCAACAGGTAGCCGATCTGCAGGGCCGCGTTGAACCGGGCCTGCGCGACGCGTTCCGCCCGGTCGGCGAGCCAGTCGCGGGCCTGCGGGCGGTGCGGGTACAGCTCCGGCAGCCGCTCGTGGAAATCCACGTCGGCGGCGAGGACGGCGGTCAGCGGGGCGCTGGCCGTCTTGGCCCGGTTGCTGCTGGACACGTACGGCAGCAACCGGGCGCGGGACTCCGGCGAGCGCAGCAGCAGCACCCGCAGCGGCTGGCCGTTGTACGCGGTCGGCCCGTACCGGATCAGGTCGTGGATGGCCGCGACCTGGGCGTCGGTGACCGGCTCGTCGGTGAACGTGTTTGCCGTGCGGGCCGCCCGGAACAGCAGGTCCTGGGCGGCCCGGTCCAGCGCGAGCAGGTCGGGCACGGCGGGTGCGCTCACGCCGGCACCGGCTTGACGGCGGTGGTGTAGCCACCCTGGTGGTGCACCAGCGGCTCGCCGTCGCCGCCGTCGCCAAGGGCGAGCGGCTCGGCGATCACCAGCGTGTGGTCGCCGGCGGGGACGCGGTGCACCACCCGGCAGAGCAGCCGGGCCAGCACTCCCGTCAGCAGCGGCACACCGAACGGCCCCGGCGTCCAGTCCGGGTACGCGGCGAACCTGTCGATCCCGCTGGTGGCGAAGACGGCGGCGGCCTCCCGCTGCCCGGCGGCCAACAGGTGCACTGCGACGTGCTCGGCGCGGGCCAGCACCGGCCAGCTCGACGAGTCGACGCCCAGGCAGAACGACACGAGCGGCGGGTCCAGGGAGACCGACGTGAACGAGGTTGCGGTGAACCCGGCCCGGATCGGTGCGCCGATCCCGCCCAGGCAGGCCGGGTCGGTGGCCCGAGCGACAGCGGTGACCACTGTGACGCTGGTGGCCTGCCGGCGCAGCAGCGCGCGGAACAGGTCCCGGTCGACGGGTTGCAGTTCGGCGGCGTCCGCCGTCGGACGTTCGACGGTGGTCACGCCGGCACCAGGGCCGGCGCGGCGTACGCGCTGGCCGGTCGGGGCAGGCCGTAGTGCTCGCGCAGCGTCGCGCCGGTGTACTCGGTGCGGAACAGCCCTCGGGCGCGCAGCACCGGCACGACGTGGTCGACGAAGTCGGCCAGACCGCCGGGCAGGTGCGGCGGCATGATGTTGAACCCGTCGGCGGCGCCCTGGGTGAACCACAGCTCGATCTGGTCGGCGATCTGTTCCGGCGTTCCGGCGACCACGCGGTGGCCCCTGCCGCCGCCGAGCCGACCGATGAGCTGCCGGACGGTGAGCTTCTCCCGGCGGGCAAGGTCGGTGACGAGCTGGTAGCGGCTCTGGTGGGCCTGCACGGTGCCGGAGTCCGGCAGCTCGGGCAGCGGCCCGTCGAGCGGCAGGCCGGTGAGGTCGATGCCGAGCATCCCGGAGAGCTGCGCGAGCGCGTACTCGGGGACGATCAGCTCCTCCAACTCGGCGGCGAGCGTGCGCGCCTCGGCCTCGGTGCCGCCGAGCACGGGCGCGATGCCGGGCAGCACCTTCACCAGGTCGGGGTTCCGGCCTGCGGCGGTGACCTGGCGGCGCAGCTCGGCGTAGAAGCCCTGCCCGTCGGCGAGGGTCTGCTGGGCGGTGAAGACGGCCTCGGCGTACCGGGCGGCGAAGGCGATGCCGTCCGGCGACGACCCGGCCTGCACGAGCAGCGGCCGACCCTGCGGCGGTCGGGGAATGTTGAGCGGGCCACGGACCTGGAACTCCGGCCCCCGGTGCGCCACCTCGTGCACCCGGTCGGTGTCGGCGAACACCCCGGCGGCGGTGTCGAAGACCAGCGCGTCGTCCTCCCAGCTGTCCCAGAGCTTGATGGCCACGTCGACGAACTCGGCGGCCCGCCGGTAGCGGTCGGCGTGCGCGGGGTGGCTGTCCCTGTTGAAGTTGACAGCCTCCCGCTCCTGCGCCGAGGTGACGATGTTCCAGCCGGCCCGGCCGCCGCTCAGGTGGTCCAGGGAGGCGAACTTGCGGGCGGTGTGGAACGGCTCGTTGTAGGTGGTGGAGACCGTCGCGATGAGACCGATGTGCTCGGTCACCGCGGCCAGCGAGGCGAGCAGGGTCAGCGGCTCGAAGACGGCCTGGATGTTGTGCCGCGGGTTCGGCCCGACCGACAGCCCGTCGGCCAGGAACACCGAGTCGAGCGTGCCGCGCTCGGCGATCCGGGCCAGCTCCTGGAAGTGCCGCACGTCGGTGACCCGGCGCGGGTCGGTGCGGGGGTGCCGCCAGGCGGCCTCGTGGTGGCCGACGCCCATCAGGAACGCGTTGAGGTGCAGGGTTCGAGGCATGACAGAGTCCTATCCGGCGGAGACGTCGACGCGCCACGTGGAGAAGCGGCGTTCGAGGGCGACGAGGAGCTGGTTGACGACCAGACCGATGGCGGAGATCGTGATGATCCCCGAGTACATGTCGGGGATCGCGAAGTTGTACTGCGCGTAGTTGATGAGGTAGCCCAGGCCGGCCTTCGCGCCGACCATCTCGGCCGCGACGAGCACCAGGATCGAGTACGCCCCGGCCAGCCGGATCCCGGTGAAGATGGTCGGCACCGCCGCCGGCAGGATCACCTTCTGGAACAGCCGCAGGTGGTTGAGCCCCATCGAGCGGGCCGAGCGGATCAGCAGCGGGTCGACGCCCTTCACGCCGGCGATGGTGTTCAGCAGGATCGGCCACGAGCACGCGTACAGCACCAGGGCGATCTTGGAGGTCTCCCCCAGGCCGAGGATGAGCACGAACACCGGCAGCAGGGCCAGCGCGGCGGTGTTGCGGAACACCTCCAGCAGCGGGCTGAGCAGCTCGGCGAGCGGCCGGTACCAGCCGATCAGCAGCCCCAGCGGGATGGCGGTGAGCACGGCCAGGCCGAGCCCGGCCAGCGACCGGGTCAGGCTCGCGCCGACGTGCTCGGCGAGCTGCCCGCTGCGCAGCAGCTCCCACCAGGCCACCAGCACCTCCGACAGCGGAGGCAGGAACACCCGGTCGACAAGCCCGAGCCGGGGCGCGCCCTCCCAGATCGCGGCCAGCGCGAGGATCGCGACACTGCGGTGCAGCGCCTTGCCTCCGAGGCCGAGGAGCCGTCCGGCCAGGCGGCCGGCACCAGGTCCGGCGGTGGCCACCGCGTCGGGCGGGGCCGTCGGGGCCGCCAGCCGGGCGGGACGTTCGGCGATGTCAACCAACGCGGACCTCCTCGGTATGGGCCGCCGTCGGCGCCGCGCGCCGCGCATCGGCTCCGGCGACAACGGGAGTACGACCACCGACTGCTCCGGTGTGGGCGGTGCGACTGCCGGTGGCGCCTTCGGCGGCGCGACTGCCGGTGGCGCCTTCGGCGGCTTGGGCGGCGCGCACCTCGTCCCGCAGCAGCGTCCAGATCTGGTGCCGGTGATGGCGGAACGCGTCGGTGGAGCGAACGTCCTCGACGGCGTCCCGATCGCCGAGGTCGATGTCGATGACCTGCTTGACCCGCCCGGGTCGGGAGGTCAGCACCGCCACCCGCTGACCGAGGTACACGGCCTCGTCGATGCCGTGGGTGATGAACACGATGGTCTTGCCGGTACGGGCCCAGATCCGCACCAGCTCGTCCTGCAACGAGTCACGGGTCTGCGCGTCGAGCGCCGCGAACGGCTCGTCCATGAGCAGCACGTCCGGGTCGTACGCGAGGCTGCGGGCGATGGCGACCCGCTGCTTCATCCCTCCGGACAGCTCGTGCGGGTAGCGGTCGGCG
The DNA here is from genome assembly GCF_049847245.1 of Micromonospora sp. DT68. Classification (NCBI taxonomy): domain Bacteria; kingdom Bacillati; phylum Actinomycetota; class Actinomycetes; order Micromonosporales; family Micromonosporaceae; genus Micromonospora; species Micromonospora sp. DT68. The sequence goes on along the minus strand of NZ_JBNCNZ010000007.1, from coordinate 113,521 downwards.
AAGCCGGTAAGGCCCACCAGGTCCAGGTGGTGCGCAACCAGGTCGCCACGCTCGGCGCGGGGCACCCCCTTGGCCTCCAGCCCGAACGCCACGTTGCCGGCGGCGGTGCGCCAGGGCAGCAGCGCGTACTGCTGGAAGACGATGCCCCGGTCCAGGCCGGGCCCGGTGACGGGTCGCCCGTCGACCAGCACCTGCCCGCCGCTGGGCTCGGTGAGCCCGCCGAGCAGGTCGAGCAGTGTGGACTTGCCGCAGCCGCTCGGACCGACGACGACGAGGAACTCTCCGGCGCGTACCCCGAGGGTCACCCGGTCCAGCGCGGTGACCGCGCCAGCGGTGCCACGCCGGGTGGCGCGGACGCCGAAGGTCTTGCTCACCCGGTCGAAAAGGATCTTGTCGGTGCTCACGCGCCACCCCCGTCCACGAAGGGGTTGAAGCGGTTGGTGTAGATGTCGCCGGCCTTGGGGCGGTCGCCCTTCAGCTCGCCCTCGGCGGCGAGCCAGTCGATCCAGGTGCCGAACTCGCGCTCGTCGATCACGCCGCCCCGGCCGGCGACGCCGCTGCTCTTCCAGTACGCGACGAGCGACGGGTCCTCGTTGCGACCGCGCTTGGCGATGATGTCCCGCATCCGGGCCACCACCGTCTCCCGGGGCTGGGTGCGGGCCCACTCGATGGCCTTGCCGACCCCGGTGACGAACGCCTTGACGGTCTCCGGGTTGCGTTTGACGAAGTCGTCGCGGAAGACGTACGTGCCGGCGCTGAACGCACCGAGCAGCTCGTAGTCGGTGAAGATGGTGCGGATGCCGCCGCTGTCGACAGCCTTGTCGCGGATCACGCCGCCGAGCACCGCCACGTCGATCTGCTTCTGCCGCAGCGACTGCTCGGTGTTGACCGGGGGCAGGGCGACAAGCTCGACCTGCTTGACCTCGGCGGCCGTGAGCCCGCCACGGGCGAGCCAGGTCTTGAGCACCGCCTCGGCGTGTGCGCCCAGGGTGTTCATGCCGACCTTGCGGCCGATCAGGTCGCGGGGGCTGCGGATCGGGCTGTCGTCGAGCACGTAGTAGCCCTGGAAGCTCTGCGCGTCCGAGCCGTAGTAGCTGACGACGGCGGTGATCGGGGCGTTGGCGGCGGCGAGCTTGACGATGGCGCCGTTGAACGCGCCGCCGAAGTCGCTCTGCCCGGTGGCGGTGGCCTGGATGTCCTGTGGGCCGCCGGTGACGTTGCCGATCCACTTGAGGCGGACGTCGCCGAGGTAGCCGAGGTCGGCGGCGAGTTCCGGGAGGGTGACCTGGCCGACCGAGCCCTGGTAGCGCAGCTCGCTGGCCTGGCCGGCACCGGCCTGGGCGTCGCTGCCGCAACCTGCGGCACCGGTGAGCAGTGTCAACGCGGCGGCGGTGGCGACGGTACGCAGCAGGGCACGACGGGGTGGGGACATGAGGAGTCTCCTGATCTGTCCACGAGGGAGGTGCGGGGCGCCGGGTTCGGGGCGCGAAGGCACGCCGCTCCGCGACGAGCGGTGCGTGCTGAGTGGTGCGGTGAGTAGGCGGTGCAGTGCGACTGGAGCCGGGCCGGATGGATCCGGTCAGCTCAACAGAGCGCGCTCGCGTGCCGGACCAGGTCGACGTGCACGCAAGCGATGAGGTGGAGCTCATCCCGCTGCGACATGACCTCATGCTGCCGTCGGTGCGACCGACGGGTCAATGTCCTTCCACAAGGTGAGATCTGGATCGCTGTGCGTGTTACGAAACGATCTGAGCAGCGTTTACCGACGCGCAACACCTATCTGATGAATAGGGATTTCACGGTCGCGCCACGTCACTGTCCAGGCTGGAGCCGACGGGGTTTCGGAATTCGACGGTTCGGGAATGTTCGATCTCGACACGGCAGGGAACTGGTGACGAGGGGAGTCCTCTGATGGGCCTCATGTTTCGCAAGCGCAAGAAGTACGGTCCGATCATCCTGAACTTCACCGAGAACGGCTTCTCCTCGTGGAGCATCAAGATCGGACGCTGGTCCTGGAACTCGCGGGCCAAGGCGCACCGGGTCGACCTGCCGGGTCCGCTGTCCTGGAAGCAGGACAAGTCCCGGTCGTAGCATCCCGGGAGTGGGGGGGGGGGGGGGGGGGGGGGGGACCCCACCCCCCCCCCCCCCCACCCCCCCCCCCCCCCCCCCCCCCCCCCCCCCCCCCCCCCCCCCCCCCCGCCACACCCGAGGCGGCCCCACCCCCCACCACCCCCGAGCCACCAACGCGCGGCGGGGCG
>NZ_JBNCNZ010000007.1:20663-111253 GCF_049847245.1 Micromonospora sp. DT68 | reverse complement strand
CCTGCCGGGGTCTGCCCTCCCGGGTTGTCTGGGGGGTGGCGTGTTATCTCCCCCGCCCCCCCGCCCCACGTCCACCCACCCGCCCCACCCCCACCCCCACCCCCACCCCCACCCCCGCGATCTTGCGCTTTCGGTCGCGGTTTTGCGTGGGATGCCCCTTGTGTCGCGGCAGAAAGTGCAAGATCGCGCGGCGGGGACCCGGGGGATCCGGGGATCGGGCTAGCGGGTTGGGGTTATTTTTTCGTCGCCGGCCAGGCGGCCGGACTCGCGGGCGCGTTGCAGGTCGCCGTTTTGGAGCAGGTCTTCCAGCGCTCGGTTTGCGTCACTGGCGCGGTAGACGGTTGCGGTAAGCGTGTGCCGGCGCAGCTCGGTGACCTCCCGTGGCCCACCCCGGCGCAGCTCGGCCAGCAGCTCGCGGGTCAACGGCGCTAGGTCGGGCTCCCCTGCCACGTCGACAGTCGCGCCCGCCGGGTCGGACGGGTCACGCAAGCGCACGTCGAGGTCCGCGCCGGCTGCCCAGAGCGCGTCGCGGACCGCCTCCAGGCTCCGGTCCGAGCGACTGCCGAACGCGACCACACCGGCCGCCTCGCCGTCCGGCAGCACCGGCGCCACCTCGGCGACAAGCGGGAACCCGGCGGCGACAAGAGCATCGCGGGCGCGGGCGCCGGCGTGCAGCAGCACCTCTCCGGTACGGCCGTTGGCGGCGGCGGTGAGCAGCTGCGGGGTCACGGCGTCGGGCAGGTCCAGGAAGCTGAACAGCGGTGACCCCGCCGCCCCGGCCGCCTTCAGCGCGACCGGCAGCTGCTGCGGAGCGCCGGGCAGCAGGTGCACTGTGACCTCGGCGGGCAACTCCGCCTCGACCGGGCCGAGCCGGGTCGGCAGTTCAGGCGTGCCGTCGGCCAGCACCAACACCGTGACCCGACGGCCGCGTACCTGATCGGCGTGGGCGGCGACCACCCGCAGCGCGGCCTGGGCGCTCCCGCCGTCGGCCCCGGCCCACACCAGTGCCACGGTGGCCCGCCGGGAGCGTTGCAGGGCCGCGGGCAGCCAGGTCGTCAACTGGCGGACCAGCAGCTCGCGGAGGAAGTCGGTGGTCCGGTCGGTCGGCATCGGTCCGTTCTACCCTACGGGCGGTCAGGCCGGGACGGAGATCCCCACGCCACCCCGGGTCTGCCCGCCGTAGCGCTGCTGTTCGGCAGCCAGATCGAGCCGGCCGATGCGCTTGCGGGCGGCCAGCGTCGCGTCGTCGAGCCGGTCGGCGGGGACCAGCCAGACCACCTCGAACTCCAGGCCGTCCGGGTCCTGCCCGTAGAGGCTCTTTGTCGTGCCGTGGTCGGACGTGCCGACCAGCGCCCCGGCGGCGGCGAGCCGCTCGGCGGTCGCGGCCAACTCGTCGAGGGTGTCGACCTCCCACGCCAGGTGGTAGAGCCCGACGGTGGCGCGGCCGGCCGTCGACCGCCCGGCGCCGGCGCCGATCTCGAACAGGCCGAGGTCGTGGTCGTTGGTGGAGTCGGGGGCCTGGAGGAAGGTGGCGCCCCGGAAGCCGTCCGGGGTCATCGCCACCGGGCGGAAGCCCAGCACGTCCCGGTAGAAGGCGACGCTGCGGGCGAGGTCACTGACGTAGAGGACCGCGTGGTTGAGCCTGTGGATTCCCATGACCCGAGGTTAGCCCCATTTAGTTGAGGGCTCAACTATTCCGGGTATGATGGTGGTCATGACCCGCTGGTTGGACCCTGACGAGCAGCGCACCTGGCGGGCGTTCCTCACCGCCTCCCGGGCGCTGATGGACACGCTCGACCGCGAGCTGCAACACGACGCGGGGATGCCGCACGCGTACTACGAGATCCTGGTCCGGCTCTCCGAGGCGTCCGGGCGCCAGTTACGGATGAGCGAGCTGGCCGAGCTGACCGGGTCGTCGCGCAGCAGGCTCTCGCACGCGGTGGCACGGCTGGAGGCGGCCGGCTGGGTGCGGCGCGAGGAGTGCCCCACCGACCGGCGCGGGCAGATCGCCCTGCTCACCGACGCCGGTTTCGCCACCCTCAGCGCCGCCGCACCCGGCCACGTCGAGGGGGTACGCCGCCACCTGTTCGACGCGCTGAGCCCGGCCCAGGTCGACCAGCTGCGCCGGATCAGCGAGACGCTGGCCGAGCACCTGACAAGATCCTGACCGATCGACACCGGCGCGGGTCTTGTACTTAACGTCGTCGAATGAGCACGATGGGGCGTGTCCTCCGGCTTCGGCGAACTGACTGATCAGGCGCAGCACCTCGTGTCCGCTGGCGACCTCGCCGGTGCGCAGCGGCTGCTCGCCGACGCGCTCACCGACGCCGACCCACGCCCCGCCAACGCCACAGCCGAGTTGGCCGAGGCGGCAAGCCTCCAGGCGCGGGTGCTCGTCGCCCTCGGTGAGCCGCACTCCGCGCGGGGGTGGGCCGCCTTCACGTACGCCGCCACCACCCGGCTGCACGGCCGCTCCGACCCGCGTACGGTGGCCGCCGCGGCGACCCTGGCGGCGGTGCTGCACCGGGTCGGCAGCCACTCCCGCGCCGCCCGGCTCTACCAGGAAGTCATCATCGAGCTGACCGCACAGGACGGGCCGGAGTCGCTGCGGGTGCTCGCCGCGCACGCCGACCTGGCCACCGTCGAGTACGCCCGAGGCCAGTGCACGGTGGCCCGCGACCGACTCCAGGACGCCTGGGAGCTGCACCGCGAGGTGTACGGCGACGGGCACCCCAGCGGCATCAAGATGCTGGCTCGGCTCGGCGCCATGCAGCGCGACTGCGGGCAGTTCACCGAGGCGCACGACAACCTGGCGCTCGCCCGGGAGTTGTCCCGGCAGCACCTGCCCGCCGACGACCCGCTGGCCCAGCAGGTAGCGGCCCTGGCCCGGGCGGCGGCCAACCCCGACCACGTCTGCGCCGACGACGCACCCGTCGGTCGGGACGCCCCGCTGGTGCCGGCCGCCCGTCACCCGCCGCACGACAACGGGCCGCAGGACAACCGGCCGGTCGAATCCGGCTACCACCCGCCGGCGCCTCCGCCCGCCGCGCCGGAGCCGTCCGAGGCTTCGGTGCCCGACAGCACTTCAGCCGAGCCGGGCTACGGGGATGGTCACGGGTTCACCGACGCTCACGGGACGGTCAGCGGTGGTTCGGTGCCGAATCCCCGCGTCCCGGCTGACGAACCGGGCGGATCGACGGGCTTCCAGTGGCCACCGGAGTGGTCGGACGAGCCGACACCTCACTCGACCGGCACGCCGGTGCCGCCGTCAGTGGTCGGCTTCACCGGCAGCGCCGAAGAGGCAGCCGGCGTCTACCGGCTCCGCCAACCGGAGCAGCCCGCGGAGGAGTTCCCACCGGCGGAGTCGTACGCGCCGGACGATCCGTACCAGCCGGCGGAGCCGTACACGCCCTCTCGTCTCCTGCCGGTGCCGGTGCATCGGGCGGCGCCCCCGACGCGCAACCGGCTCCTGCCGATACTGGTGGCCGGCGTGGTCGTGGTGCTGCTGGGCACAGCAGCGGTGATCGCCGGCGTAGCCCGGGTCGGCGACGGTGACGACCAGCAGCCCAGAGCGGACAGCACCTCCCCCGGCGTCAGCTCGACGAGCACCGGCCCGCCGGCCTCGGGTACGCCGGCCACCGGCAGTGCGGCACCGGGCGGCGCCGCACCCACCGGCACGCCTCCGCCTCCGGCCGCGCCCGGCACTCCGCCGGGCTCGGTGGCCCTGCGCGACAACCGGGACAACATCGCCCTGCGCTGGACGTACCCGGCGGGCGGCGAGGGTCCGGTGGTCATCTCCGCCGGGCGGGCCGGGCAGGACAAGACCGCTATCGCCACGCTGCCGGCCGGCACCGACACCTACATCGTCTACGCGCTGAACCGCGCCAACGACTACTGCTTCACGGTGGCCGTCGTCTGGTCCACCGACTCCGTCGCGAGCGCAGACGAGGTCTGCACCCGCCGCCGCTGAAGCCGCACCCCGATGGGCAGGCGGCAGACAGCAGGCGGCACGACGCTCACCCAGCGTGATCGACACGCGTGCACCACTCGGTCGCACACTGTGATCGTCAGCCGAGCGCCCGTACCTTGATGGTGCGCCTTTGCTCTGCTTCAACCAACGCAACACCAACGCCGAACTGCAACAACGCCTCGGCTGCGTCACAGGACCCTGCGCAGCGCGGTGACTATCTGTGCCTGTTGCGCTGGTTGAAGCAGAGCAAAGGACTCGAACACCGTTCCGGCGGCTACCGCCGCATGTCACGGTCCGCCACGCGTCGGCCCTGGTCGTCCTCGGCCGGCAACGCCGGTAGCAGCAAACACACCCGCAGGCCCGGCGGGCCATCAACACCAGCACCGGCGGCGGCGTTGTCGGTGGCGTTGTCGGTGGCGTTGTCGGTGGCGTTGTCGGTGGCGTCGGCGCTGGTCAGGCTGATGGTGCCGCCAGCGCGGCGGACCAGCTCCCGCACGATGGCCAGGCCCAGGCCGGCCCCACCGTCGTCGCGGCCCCTCCCGTCGTCGAGCCGGGTGAACCGGTCGAAGACCCGGTCCCTGTCGGCCGCCGGAATGCCGGGGCCGTCGTCGGTCACCGTCACCAGGTGGTACGCCTCGTCCGGGCGCGGCACGGCAGCGAGCACGACGCTGACGTGCGCGTGCCGGACCGCGTTGTCGACCAGGTTGGCCAGGACCCTGCGCAGCTCGTCGGCGTTGCCGACCGTCCAGAGCGGGCCGGGCGGGGGCACGACCCGCACCGGCGGCGACGGATAGCGGGCGGCCACCTCGCTCAGCAGCGCCACCAGGTCCACAGGGCCGGTCCCCCGGGCCACCGGCGTCTCGTCCAGGCGGGCCAGCAACAGCAGGTCGTCGACAAGCCGGCTCAGCCGCTCGGTGTCGGCGAGCAGGTTGGCCGTCACCGCCGTCCAGTCCGTACGGTCGGCGAGCCGCTGCGCCACCTCCAGCTCCGTACGGATGTTGGTGAGCGGGCTGCGCAGCTCGTGCGCCGCGTCGGAGACGAACGCCCGCTGCCGGTCCCGGGCCGTCTCCAGGCGGTCCAGCATGCCGTTGAGGGTGACTGCCAGCCGGTGGATCTCGTCGGCGGACGCGGGCACCGGCAGGCGGCCGGCTCCGGCCCGCCCGGTGATCTCCTCGGCGCCTCGACGGAGCGCCTCCACCGGCCGCAGGGTGGCACCTACCACCCGCCACGCCACAGCGGCCAGTGCGGCCACCAGCAGCGGGAACGCCACCAGCAGGATGGTCCGCACCACGTGCGTGCTGTGCCGGACGTCGGCCATCGACCTGGCCACCAGCACGGTGAGCGGGTCAGCCGCGGTGCCGGCGGGTACGGCGACCACCCGCACCGGGCCGACGAGACCGACCCGCTCGGCGGGTGCCTCCAGCCGCTGCCTGCGGCCGGTGTCGAGTCGTTCCGGGCGGACCATCGGAACGAGCCGGTCCGCGTCGATCGAGGCGGCCCGGATGCGCCCCTGCGCGTCGATCACCTGGACCCGGACCTGACCGCCGGCCACCGGCAGCGGGTCGGGCAGCGCGTCCTCGGCGGCGAGCAGGGCGACCGCGTCGGCGGTCCGGAACGCCTCGGTGTCCACGCTCCGCTGGAGCACGTACCCGAGCGTGCCGAGCAGCACGACCCCGCCGAGGGCCAGCGCGACGGTGAGACCGAACACCCCGAGCGCCAGGAGCCGCCCCCGCAGGCCCAACGCCGGCAGCCGTCCGCCCCGGAGCCGACCGGCGTCCGGCGGGTCGGCGCGGGTCACGTCGCCAGCCGGTAGCCGGCGCCCCGGACCGTCTCCAGCCGGTCGCGGCCGAGCTTGCGACGCAGGTAGCCGACGTACACCTCGACCACGTTCGGCGCTGTCTCCAGGCTGGCGTCCCAGACGTGGTCCAGCAGCTCGATCTTGGACACGACCTGACCGGGCCGGCGCATCAGGTAGTCCAGCAGCGCGAACTCCCGAGCCGTCAACGTCACCTCGGCGTCGGCACGCGTGACCCGACGCCGGGCCGGGTCCAGTCGCAGGTCGCCGACAGTGAGGACCGTCGGGCGTTCCGGCGCTCCCCGGCGCAGCAGCGCCCGCAGGCGAGCCAGCAGCACCACGTACGAGAAGGGCTTGGTGAGGTAGTCGTCGGCGCCGCAGTCCAGTCCGTCGGCCTGGTCGTACTCGCCGTCCTTGGCGGAGAGCATGAGCACCGGCAGCCAGTGCTGCTCGGCGCGCAGCCGGCGGACCAGCTCGTAGCCGGAGAGCCCGGGCAGCATCACGTCGAGGATCATCGCGTCGTACCCGCCGTGCCGGGCGGCGTCCAGGCCGGCCGGGCCGGTCGCGGCCACGTCTACAGCGAACCCCTCCGCCTGAAGACCACGTTGCAGGGCGCCCGCCAGCCGGGCCTCGTCCTCCACCACCAACAGTCGCACCGCTCAAGGGTGCCACCTGGGTCAATGCCGGCGTCCTCAGCGCGTTCACAGGGGCCGGGGGGCAGGATGGTGGGCAGGAGGTGCCCACCATGTCCGTCCTGAGAAGCCGTCCCGTCCTGCGCTGGCTGGTCCCGGCGACCGCCGCTGTCGCCGTCATCGGCGGTGGCGCGGCCATCGGTACGTTCGCCGCCGAGGCCGAGCCGAGCCTGCCACCGCGTACCGCCGCTCAGCTCCTTGTCGACCTGCAGGAGTCCCGCCTCGAAGGGTTGTCCGGCACTGTCGTGCAGCGCGCCGACCTCGGCCTGCCGCCGCTGGCCGGGATGATCCCCGGCAACGACCTGACCACCCTGCTGACCGGTACGCACACACTGCGGGTCTGGTATTCCGGGCCGGAGCGGCAGCGGATCGCCCTGCTGGACACCCTCGGCGAACGGGACGTCATCCGCAACGGCCGGGACCTGTGGACCTGGGAGAGCCGAACCAACACGGCTCGGCACCGTACTCTCGGCGAGGCCGCGACCGCCGGAAAGCCGGCGCTCGACGCCGGGCCGAGCATGCCGGCCACGCCGCAGCAGGCCGCGGACCTGGCGTTGGGCGCGATCGACCCGAGCACCGAGGTGAGCGTGGGCCGCTCGGCCACCGTCGCCGGGCGCGACGCCTACGAGTTGGTGCTCCAGCCGCGCGACCGCGACTCGCTGGTGCACCAGCTGCGGATCGCCATCGACGCCAAGCAGCACGTGCCGCTGCGCTTCGAGGTGCTCGCCAAGGGCAGCGACCAGCCGGCGTTCGAGGTGGCCTTCACCCAGGTCGACTACCGGCAACCCGACGCCGACCAGTTCACATTCAACCCGCCGCCCGGGGTGACCGTGACGGAGGAGAACGACAAGCTGCCTGCCGCCGGCCGACCCGAGCACGCACAGCCGGCCGGTGACCCGCAGGTACGCGCCGAGGGCTCCGGCTGGGCCACAGTGCTTGTCGCCCGGCTGGACGGGGCGGCTGACGCCAAGCCGGGGGCGTCGAAGCCCGCCGCACCACCGGCTGGTGACGCGCCGGACATGTCGAAGTTGCTCGGCGGCCTGACGGCGGTCAGCGGCGACTGGGGCAGCGGTCGGCTGTTGACGAGCAAGTTGTTCAGTGTGCTGCTCACCGACGACGGGCGGGTGCTCGCCGGAGCGGTCACGCCGGAGCGGCTGTACCAGGTCGCTCGCGGCTGACATCAGCCGTGTGCTCGCGCCGGGTCGACCTCACGGTCGGCCCGGCGCTTCGTTGTGCGGGGCGTACCGGCCCGTCGGGCTTGGTGCGTGCCTACCGGACGCGCTATCTTCAACAATTCGGAAGGCACTAAAAAAGAACGGCTCATTAAAGCCGTTCTTGCACGACATTCTAATCTTTGGGGAGACGGCTTGTCAAGGCACTCCGGTGGTACCGGTGAATTGTCGCTCGACGACGAGATCGGCCGCGAGCAGGAGTACGTCTCGATGCTCTACGACCGGTTGGACGGGCTGCGTGAGCAGGCCGCCAACCGACTCACCGACGCGCTGCGCAGCACCGGCGGCACCCTCCAGGACCGTTCCCAGCGCGACAGTTCGGTAGCTATGTACGCCGACCAGGTCGAGCAGTTCTCGGCAGTGGAGAATGGCCTCTGTTTCGGCCGGCTCGACGGCGACGACGATTCCCGCCGCTACATCGGCCGGATTGGGATCTTCGACACCAGCGGTGACTACGACCCGCTGCTGATGGACTGGCGGGCCCCCGCCGCCCGAGCGTTCTACCTCGCCACCGCCGCCAACCCGCAGGGCGTACGCAGGCGTCGGCACCTGCGCACCCGGCAGCGCAAGGTGACCGGGCTCAACGACGAGGTGCTCGACATCGACAGCGCCTCCCCCGGCGCGCACGAGGAGTTGACAGGCGAGGCGTCACTGCTCGCCGCGTTGAACGCCGGCCGGACCGGCCGGATGCGCGACATCGTGGAGACCATCCAGGCCGAGCAGGACACCATCATCCGCGCCGACCTGCCCGGTGTGATGGTGGTCCAGGGCGGCCCGGGCACCGGCAAGACCGCTGTCGCGCTGCACCGGGCGGCGTACCTGCTCTACACACACCGCCGGGAGCTGTCCAGCCGCGGCGTGCTGCTTGTCGGCCCGAACGCGACGTTCCTGCGCTACATCTCGCAGGTGCTGCCGACGCTTGCCGAGACCGGCGTGCTGCTGCGTACCCAGGGTGATCTGTTTCCCGGGGTGAGCGCGCAACGGACGGAGCCGGCCGAGACGGCGGCGCTCAAGGGCCGGGCCGTGCTGGCCGAGGTGTTGGCGCTGGCGGTACGGGACCGGCAGTGGGTGCCGGACGAGCCGTTGGAGATCGAGGTCGAGCGGGAGGCGCTGACCCTCGACCCGGAGACCGTCCGGGCCGCCCGGGACCGGGTCCGCCGCGCCGACCGCCCACACAACCTGGCGCGGGCGCTCTTCGACGTGGAGATCGTGCACGCCCTCGCCGACCAGGTGGCCGAACGGATCGGCGCCGACCCGCTGGGCGGGGACAACCTGCTCGACGAGGCCGACCGCGCCGAGATCCGCAGGGAGTTGCGCGACGAGCCCGAGATCCGGGCCACCCTGGACCGGCTCTGGCCGGTGCTCACCCCACAGCGCCTGCTCGCCGACCTGTACGCCGACCCCGCCCGGATCGCCGCCGCCGCGCCGATGCTCACCGACGACGAGCGGGCGCTGCTGCACCGCGAGCCGGGTGGCTGGACGCCAGCGGACGTGCCGCTGCTGGACGAGGCCGCCGAACTGCTCGGCGAGGACGAGCGGGCCGCCGCCGCCCGCCGGGATCGCATCCGCCGGATGGAACGGGAGTACGCCGAGGGCGTGCTGGAGATCGCCCGGGGCTCCCGCTCGATCGACGTCGAGGACGAGGCCGAGGGCGGTGAGATCCTCGGCGTGACCGACCTGATCGACGCGGATCGGCTGCTGGAACGACAGGAGGAGGCCGACCGCCTGACCACCGCGCAGCGTGCCGCCGCCGACCGCAAGTGGGCGTTCGGGCACGTGATCGTGGATGAGGCGCAGGAATTGAGCCCCATGGCATGGCGGCTGCTGATGCGCCGCTGCCCGAGCCGGTCGATGACGATCGTCGGGGACGTGGCGCAGACCGGGGCGCTGAGCGGCACGCCGTCCTGGGCCGAGGCCCTCGCCCCGTACGTGGCGCAGCGGTGGCGGCTCACCGAGCTGACTGTGAGCTACCGGACGCCCGCCGAGATCATGGCGGTTGCCGCTGAGGTCCTCGCCGAGATCGACCCGGAGTTGCGGCCGCCGCGCTCGGTGCGGGAGAGCGGCGTACCGCCGTGGGACCGGGCGGTGCCCGACGAGCAGTTGCCGGCGGAGCTGGTGCGGGCAGCCACCCGCGAGGCCACCGACCTGGCCGAGGGCCGACTCGGCGTGATCGTGCCGGCCAGCCGGGTGGCCACGCTCGGTGCCGCGCTTACCGCCGCGCTGCCCGAGGCCGCAGTGGGCGAACACCCGGAGCTGGAGAGCCGGGTGGTGGTGCTGACCGTCGCGCAGGCCAAGGGCCTGGAGTTCGACTCGGTGCTCGTGGTCGACCCGGACCTGATGGTCGCCGAGTCGCCACGCGGCCGCAGCGACCTCTACGTAGCACTGACCCGAGCCACCCAACGCCTAGGAATCCTCCGCCTGGAGCGCTGACGCCCCCGCCCTCCCCGCTTTTCCCGGTCGATCATGAGGTTGACGTGGACTGTGACCTTCCACAGCCACGCCAACCTCATGATCAACTCATAAGGGGTGGGTTAGTCGTTTGTGGGCTTGGCTGGGCCGGTTGCCGACGTGGACTGGTCGCTTGTGGTGCCGCCCATCGGGGTGCTCAGGCCGCCGGTGGTGGCATCCCCGGTAGTCGTCGGGGCCACCTTGCCTGGGTGTCGCTCCGGCTGGCGGGCCACCCGTCGCACGCTCGCCGGGCCCGCCGTACCGCCCGTCGTGGTGATTGCGCCCTGACCCCGGGTGGGGCCACCGTCGCGCAGCACCGTCGGGTCGATCGGCTGGTGCGCCGGGTCGTACGGGTCGACCTCCTGGATCACCCGCTCCACGTCGGTACGGGGCAACGTCACCTCGTCGATGGCGCCCTTGCCGTACACGCCACCCGCGATCCGATCCTCGGCCTGGCGGGCGGCTTCCTGTCGCATGTCGTCCTCACGCACGTCCATCACCTCGCAGAAGCTGTGGAACTGACTGCGTGCCCGGCCACCGGCCCGGCAAACCCGCGTCGGCGGGCCGGAGGTCGTCCACCCCGGTTCACTACCTCGCCTCCTTCTGCAACGCCCTCCGGCTCGGGGTGAACCCTGGAAGTGCCGTCGTGAAGCCCAGTGGCCGCACGGACACCGGTATGAACATCGAAACGAAGATCGGGACGTACGCACCCTCCAGGCGCGGTACGACCTGAAGGTGATTCCGTACACCGTCGACGACGCGGAGATCATGCAGCGGGTCATCGACCTGGGTGTGGGCGGCATCATCACCGACGACCCGGACCTGTTGGTGAGCGTCGCGATCCGCAACGGCCTGCGCTGAGGCCCCGACCCGACCGCCGGCTGGGGATATTTCCGGCCGGCGGTCGGTGTTACCTGCTCACCGGCGTCGGGTAGTCGGGGGGTGTCCCCGCCGTGAACGCGAACCGTGCCGTGGCCGACACGCGGTAGCGGGGCGAGGGAACGCAGGTACGACTCATCGCATCCTGAGGAGGACCAGATGAGCACGCAGGCTGCTTCCACCAGGCCGATGAACCGGCCCATGAACGACCCGCAGAACCCCGCAGCGATGCGGAACACGCCGACGCAGCAGATGCCGGCCATGCACGACGGGCACCGGGAACAGATGCCGTCGCCGGGTACGGAGACCAAGCAGGCGTTCCTGACGACGGAATTCTGGGTCTACGCTGCCGCAGTCGCGCTGGTGGTGATCTCAGCGTTCTGGAAGGGCACCACCGCCAACGGGTTGAACATCAACAACCCGAACCAGGCGTGGTGGTTCCTGACCATCCTGACGGGTGGTTACCTGGTCAGCCGTGGTCTGTCGAAGGCTGGCTCCGCGCGCCGGTCCGGCCGGGAGCGCAGCAAGCGCTGACGTGGGTCAACAACAGACGTAGAGCAGGCAGTGGCCTCCGGGAGAATCTCCCGGAGGCCACTGTCGTGCGTGGACGCCTACTCTTCGAACCCGCCGAAGTCCCCGCCGAAGTCCTCACCGGCGTCGCCCTCGAAGGCGTCGCCGATCATCTCACCGGCGATCATGCCGCCGGCGACGCCGAGGGCCGCACCGGCAACCACGCCGCCCATGCCGACACCTCGGCCGTGGCCGTGCCCGTGGCTCTTGCCCGGCCCGTAGCCCTGAGGCCCGTAGCCCTGGGCGCGCAGGCTGCCGTAGCGGGAGGTGGTCTCGCGCAGCCAGCCGTCGACGACCTGCGCCCAGTCGACCTGGTCGGCGTCGGCGTGCGACACCTGGTAGCGGCCGAACGCGTCGTGCCCGGCGCTGAGGAAGCCACCGCGCTTGTCGCACTCAAGGATCACCTCGACGCCGTGCGGGCTGGTCACGAAGGTCAGCTCGACCTCCCTGATCGTGCTCGCGTACTGCGGCGCGGCGAAGAACTCGATCTCCTGGTAGAACGGCAGCGTCTGCTGCACACCCCGGATGTGGCCGCGCTCCAGGTCGGCGTGCTTGAACTGGAAACCGAGCCGCTGGAACGCCTCCAGGATCCGCTCGTGCACCGGCAGCGGGTGCACCGCCACCTGGTCCAGGTCGCTCTTGTCGACGGCACGGGCGATGGCCAGCTCGGTGCGCAGGCCCATCGTCATGCCGTGCAGGCGCTGGCCGTACACGTCGGTGATCGGGGTCTCCCACGGCACCGGCAGCTGGAACGGAATGGAGAGCTGCTGCTTGGGCGCGAGTTGGAGCGGGCCGCTGACGACCATGCGGTGGAACTCCAGCGTGCCCGAGTACTCCGCGTCGTGCCCTTCGACCTCGACCCGTGTCACCAGGCCGATGACGATCTGCTCGATGGCCGCCGGGGCGTCGCCGCCGACGAGGTTGACGTGTCCGTCGAGGGTCAGACCGGGGCGGGTGTTGGGGTTGGTCAGCACGGTGTCCACGCTGGGACCGCCGACGCCGAACGCGCTCAACATCTTCTTGAAGACCATCGGAACTCCTGTGCGACGGGCGACCGCTCCAGATTGGAGTCGGGCGTTGACTCGACGCGCACCTTATCCAGACGCGCTGTGAGGTGGCTGTGAAACGCGCGGCGTCCACGCTAGTCGATCATGGAGTTGTGGTGCCGGACGAAAGTGGCCGACAGGGGCAAGGCGCCCACCACAACTCCATGATCGACGGAGATGTCAGGCAGCGTCGACGATCACCAGCTCGCCTACCTGGTCGGCGATCGTGGTGCGGGCTTCGGGGGGTAGGCCTACGTCGGTTATCAGCACGTCGGCGGCCTCCAGCGGGGCGATCGTGGCGATGCCTATGGTCTCCCACTTGGTGTGGTCGGCGAGCACCACCAGCCGGCGGGCGGCGCCGATGAGGCACCTGTTGACGCCGGCCTCCAGCAGGTTGGGCGTGGTGAAGCCGGTACGCGGGCTGAGCCCGTGCACGCCCAGGAAGAGCAGGTCCACGTTGAGCGCGCTTATCGCCGCCTCGGCCACCGGCCCGGTCAGCGCGTCCGACGGTGTGCGGATGCCGCCTGTCAGCACCACTGTCTGGTCGGCGCGCGGGTTCTGGTAGAGCGCGTCGGCCACCGGGATCGAGTTCGTCACGACTGTCAGCCCGCGTACGTCGGAGATCAGCGTGGCAAGGGCGGCGGTGGTGGTGCCCGCGGACAGCGCGATGGCCATTCCCGGCTCCACCATCCTTGCCGCCCGCTCGGCGATGGCCCGCTTCTCCGCCTGCTGGCGGATCGACTTCGCGGCGAAGCCGGGCTCCTCGGCCGACCCAGGCCCGGCGAGCGTCGCACCGCCGTGCACCTTGTCGACGAGGCCACGCTCGGCGAGCACCTCAAGGTCACGCCGGATCGTCATGTCGGACACGCCGAACCGGCTGACCAGTTGGCTCACCCGTACACCGCCGCGCTGACGGATCAGATCGAGGATGGCGGTCTGCCGCTGCTGAGCGAGCATCCGGGGGACCTCCTTCGCGCCGTGGGTGTGGTCGGATCAGGCGTCGGCTCGATCTTCACGGATGACCGCCACCTCGCCGGCCGGCACCGTCAGCTCACCGGCACACACTGCCCCGGTCAGCAGCTCGGTGCCGCTCACCGGGACGCGTACCTCGGTGTCGGTGTGGTTGATCGCGAACAGCCAGCTGCGGTCGCCGTCGCGCCGGCGTACCACCTCCACCCCGCTCGGCGCCGGCACCGCCGGACGGACGCCTGCCTCGTCGAGCAGCCGGGCGACCAGCCGGTCGGTGGCGGGCTCGTCCAGCCGGGTGCCGACGTACCACGCCGCGCCCGCGCCGACCCGGTGCCGGGTCAGCGCCGGCACGCCGGGCAGAGGCCCATCGGTGTACGACGCCAGCACCTCGGCCCCGTCGGCGTGCAGCCACTCGGTCCACACGTCGGCAGTGCTGCCGTCGTCGAGCCGGACCTGCTCGCCCTCGCGCAGCGGGAAGAACTCCTCGGTCCGTACGCCAAGCAGTTCCCGGAACGCGCCCGGGTAGCCGCCCAGCCGGATGTGGTCGTTGTCGTCGACGATGCCGCTGAAGTAGGTGACCACGGCGGTGCCGCCCGCCTCGACGTACCGGTGCAGCGCGTCGACGTCGGCGTCGCGGACCAGGTAGAGGGTGGGTGCCAGGACCAGCCGGTAGCCGCTGAGATCCGCCGACGGGTGGACGATGTCGGCGGTCACCCCGGCCCGCCACAGCGCGCCGTACAGGGCGGCCAGCCGGTCGGCGTAGGTGACGTCGACGCTTGGGTGCGAATCCAACTCGACTGCCCACCACGCCTCGAAGTCGAACAGGATTGCCACGTCGGCGTCCACCCGGCTGCCGCGTACCTCGGCCAGGGCTTTGAGGTCCGCGCCGAGCTGGCAGACCTCGCGGAACACCTTGGTGTCCGGCCCGGCGTGTGGCACGAGCGCGGAGTGGAACTTCTCCGCGCCGGCCCGCGACGCGCGCCACTGGAAGAAGAGCACCCCGTCGGCGCCCCGTGCGACGTGCGCGAGGCTGTTGCGGCGCATCTGCCCGGGCAGTTTGGCCACGTTGCGGGGCTGCCAGTTGACAGCGCTCGTGGAGTGCTCCATCAGCAACCACGGCTCGCCGCCGGCCACTCCGCGGGTGTGGTCGGCGGCGAACGCCAGCCCGACGTGCGCCTGCGGATCGGCGGCGGCCAGGTAGTGGTCGTTGGACACGAGATCCACGTCGTTGGCCCAGGAGTGGTAGTCCATGTGCTTGACGTTCATGCCGATCATGAAATTCGTGGTGACCGGCTGCCGGACCAGCGTCTTGAGCAGCGCGCGTTCGGCGCGCAGCTGGGCGCGTTGCTCGTCGGAGGAGAACCGCAGGAAGTCGAGCTGCTGGGTGGGGTTGGCGAACGTCGGCGCGGTGCGCGGCGGGTTGATCTCGGCCCAGTCGCCGTACCGCTGGCTCCAGAACGCGGTGCCCCAGGCGTCGTTGAGCCGGCCCAGGTCGCCGTAGCGCTCGCGCAGCCAGCCGCGGAACGCCTCGGCCGTGACGTCGCAGTAGCAGTGCACGTTGTGGCAGCCCAGCTCGTTTGACACGTGCCACATCACCACCGCCGGATGCTCGGCGTACCGCTCGGCGGCGGCCCGCACCAGCTCCAGTGACCGCTCGCGGAACACGGGCGAGCTGGGGCAGTACGCCTGCCGCCCACCCGGCCAGAGGATTGTGCCGTCGGCCCTGCGGGGCAGCGTCTCCGGATGCGCGCGGGCCAGCCAGGGTGGTGGGCTGGCGGTGGCCGTGGCCAGGTCGACCTGGATTCCGCCGTCGTGCAGGAGGCCCAGCACCCGATCGAGCCAGCCGAACTCGAACCGGCCCGGAGTGGGCTCCAACAGCGCCCAGGAGAAGATGCCGACGGAGACCAGGTTGACCCCGGCCCGGCGCATCAGCTCGACGTCCTCGGACCAGGTCTCTTCGGGCCACTGCTCGGGGTTGTAGTCGCCGCCGAAATAGATGCCGTCACCGTGCCATCGCCGCATGACAGGTGAGGGTGCACCGGGGAACCCACGGAAGTCAACAGGTTCCAACATCGATTTCCTTTCCAACGTTTACCACGTAACGGCCGCATTACAACTGGGTTATCGAAGGCGAACTGCCCTCTTGACAGCGCCTGACGGAGAGGTAGCTTGAGGCCCCACTGGTCGTTCGTGTTCACCAATGTGGATTCTCGGTGAATCCCGATGTGTATTTCACGAGGCCGGTCGGTTCTCCACCTGACGGCCCTTGAGCGCAGCACCTCTTCATCCGCAGGAGGCACAGATGTCCCGTCCCCGATCCCAAGCCGAGTACCTCGCTCGGCTCGTACCGCCCTCCGTCGCCGGCATCAACCGACGCTCGCTGCTGGCCGGTGCGGCCGGCACCGGCGCGCTGCTCGGCGCCGGCCTGCTCGCCGGCTGCGGCGACGACTCCGGCTCCGGTGGGTCAAGCAAGGACGTGTCACTCGGCTCGAACCAGTCCGACCCGAAGCCCAAGGACGTCGTCGCCAAGATCGCCGACGGGTTCAAGACCTCGTCCGGCGTCCAGGTCGCAGTCAACACGGTCGACCACAACACGTTCCAGGAGAACATCAACAACTACCTTCAGGGCAAGCCGGACGACGTGTTCACCTGGTTCGCCGGCTACCGGATGCGCTTCTTCGCCTCCAAGGGCCTGGCCGGTGACATCAGCGACGTGTGGGGCAAGCTCTCCGGCTACTCCGACGCCTTCAAGAAGGCGTCCACGGGGGACGACGGCAAGCAGTACTTCGTCCCGGCGACTTACTACCCCTGGGCTGTCTTCTACCGCAAGTCGGTCTGGAAGCAGTACGGCTACCAGGTGCCCACGACCCTCGACCAGTTCACCGCACTCGGCGCGCAGATGAAGAGCGACGGCCTGACCCCGATCGCCTTCGCCGACAAGGACGGCTGGCCGGCGATGGGCACCTTCGACATCCTCAACCTGCGCATCAACGGCTACCAGTTCCACATCGACCTGATGGCCGGCAAGGAGGCCTGGACCTCCGACAAGGTCAAGAAGGTATTCGACACCTGGGCCGGCCTGCTCCCCCTGCACCAACCGGACAGCCTCGGCCGCACCTGGCAGGAGGCCGCGCAGTCGTTGCAGCAGAAGAAGAGCGGCATGTACCTGCTCGGCCTCTTCGTCGGTCAGCAGTTCAGCAACGAGGAGCAGGACGACCTCGACTTCTTCACCTTCCCGGAGATCGACCCGTCGATCGGCGCCAAGGCGCTGGACGCCCCGATCGACGGCTACATGATGGCCCGCAAGCCCAAGAACGAGGACAACGCCCGCAAGCTGCTGGAGTACCTCGGCAGCAAGGACCCCGCTGACATCACCGTCAAGAACGACCCGGCCACGCTCGTCGCCAACACGGGCGCGGACGTCAGCGGCTACACCGCGTTGCAGAAGAAGGCCGCCGAGCTGGTGGGCTCCGCCACCGAGATCGCCCAGTTCCTCGACCGGGACACCCGGCCGGACTTCGCCTCCACGGTGATCATCCCGGCGCTCCAGCAGTTCATCAAGAACCCGAAGGACATCGGCGGGCTCACCTCGTCCATCGAAAACCAGAAGAAGTCGATCTTCACTGACTGACGGCGGAAAGGGGAGGACAGATGTCCGACCTGCCCCTGATCCAAGCGGATCGCGCCGTGCCGCCGCCTGCGGCGACCCCCACCACTGGTGGTCGTCGCAGGCGGCTACGGCTCCTGTCCCGCACCGACCGCGTGGTCATCACGCTGATGGTGCTCGTCCCGCTGCTGCTCGTCACCGCCTTCGTCTGGCTGCCGGCGGCGGCCACAGTGGTGCTCTCCGGCACCAACTGGGACGGCATCGGCCCACTCAACGAAATCGAGTTCGTCGGCGCACGCAACTACAGCGACGTGGTGAACATCTACCCGCCGTTCGTGCCGGCGATCCAGAACAACCTGCTCTGGCTTGCGGTGCTGTTCCTGGTGGCCACCCCGTTCGGCATGTTCCTGGCCGTCCTGCTCGACAAGGAGCTGCGGGGCAGCCGGTTCTACCAGACCGCGCTCTACCTGCCCGTGGTGCTCTCGCTGGCCCTGATCGGCTTCGTCTGGCAGCTGCTCTACTCCCGCGACCAGGGGCTGATCAACGCCGTCTTCGGCAGCAGCATCGACTGGTACGGCGACTCGAACGTCAACATCTGGGCCGTCATGATCGCCTCCGGCTGGCGGCACGTCGGCTACATCATGCTGCTGTACCTGGCCGGGTTGAAGGGCGTCGACCCGTCGCTGCGGGAGGCCGCCGCCGTCGACGGCGCCTCGGAGAGCCGCACGTTCTTCCGGGTGGTGTTCCCGGTGTTGCGGCCGATCAACGTCATCGTGCTCGTGGTGACGGTGATCGAGTCGCTGCGCGCGTTCGACCTGGTCTGGGTGGTCAACAAGGGCCGCAACGGCTTGGAGCTGATCTCCGCGCTTGTCACCCAGAACGTCGTGGGTGAGGCGAGCCGGATCGGTTTCGGCTCGGCGCTGGCGACCATCATGCTCGTCGTCTCACTTGTCTTCATCACCATCTACCTGGCGACCGTGATGAGGGAGAACCGCCAATGAGCACCGCGACCGCGACCCGGCGTACGGGAGGCGAGGCCGACGCCGACGCCCCGGCCCCCCGCCGCAAGCTCACCCCGCTGCGGCTGCTGCTGCACGGCTTCCTCATCGCCGTCTCGCTGATCTGGCTCTTCCCGATCGCCTGGGCGGTGCTGACGTCGCTGCGCTCCTACGAGTACACCGCCGCCAACGGCTACGTCTCGTTCGGAGGCTGGACCTTCGACAACTACGTGACCGCCTGGCGGACGGCCGAGTTCGGCCAGCACTTCCTCAACTCGGTGTACATCACGGTGCCGGCGGTGCTGCTTACGCTCTTCCTCGCCTCGTGCGTGGCGTTCGTCATCGCCCGGTTCAGCTGGAAACTCAATCTCATCCTGCTGGGCGTGTTCACCGCCGCCAATCTGCTGCCCCAGCAGGCGCTGCTGATCCCGCTGTTCCGCCTCTACACCGAGGTGCCGCTGCCGGAGTTCATGAGCGACTCCGAACTGCTCTACGACAGCTACTGGGGTCTGATCCTGATCAATGTGGCGTTCCAGTGCGGGTTCTGCGTCTTCGTGCTCAGCAACTACATGAAGGCGCTGCCCCGCGACCTGTACGAGGCGGCGATGGTCGACGGGGCGAGCGTCTGGCGGCAGTACTGGCAGGTGACAATGCCGCTGTGCCGGCCGGCCCTGGCCGCGCTGGCCACGCTGGAGGTGACCTGGATCTACAACGAGTTCTTCTGGGCCACTGTGCTGATGCGTACCGGCGACAAGTTCCCGGTCACCAGCTCGCTCAACAACCTGCGCGGCCAGTTCTTCACCGACAACAACCTGGTCTCGGCGGGCAGCGTGCTCGTCGCGATCCCCACCCTTGTCATCTTCTTCATGCTCCAGCGACACTTCGTCCGGGGCCTGACCCTGGGAGCTTCCAAAGGATGACGATCCTGCACCTGCGCCGCGCGCGGACCAGCCTGGTGCTCGACGTACGCGGCCCAGGGCTGCCCCGGGTCGTGCACTGGGGTAGCGACGTCGGCGACCTCGACGCCGAAGGGCTGCGGCACCTCGTGGACGCGACAGTGCCGCCGGTGGTGCCGAGCAGCTTCGACGAGCCGCCGGTGCTGTCGCTGCTACCCGAACCGAGCGCCGGCTGGAGCGGCCGGCCGGGGCTGGCTGGGCACCGCGACGGACGGGACTGGTCGACAGCGTTCCACCTCGACGGGTTGGACGTTGACGACACCGGGACGGGCGCGGCGGGGCTTACCGTACGGGCGTCGGACCAGGCTGCCGGACTGTCGTTGACCATCGAGATCACGCTGGACCCGCACGGCCTGCTGACCGTTCGCCACGTGCTGCGCAACGACGGCGACGGCGCGTACGAGCTGCGGGAGCTGACGCCGGTGCTGCCGGTGCCGGCGGTCGCCACCGAACTGCTCGACCTGACCGGCCGGTGGTGCCGGGAGCGGTCCCCACAGCGGCACCCGTGGCAGTACGGCAGCTGGGTTCGCGAGGGTCGGCACGGGCGCACCGGGCACGACGCCACACTGCTTCTGGTCGCCGGCACCGCGGGGTTCGGCTTCGGTGACGGCGAGGTGTGGGCGGTGCACACCGCGTGGAGCGGTGACCACGTCACATTCGCCGAGCGTCACCCCACAGGTGTGTCGACGATCGGCGGCGGTGAACTGCTGGCCCCCGGCGAGATCCGGCTGGCCACCGGCGAGTCCTACACCACTCCCCTGCTCTACGCGGTGTGGTCCGACGCCGGGCTGGACGGTCTCAGCGACGTGCTGCACACCCACCTGCGGGCACGACCCGGGCATCCGCGCTCCCCCCGCCCGGTGACCCTCAACGTCTGGGAGGCCGTCTACTTCGACCACGACCTGGACCGGCTGCGTGCCCTTGCCGACCGGGCCGCGCAGATCGGGGTGGAACGGTTCGTGCTCGACGACGGCTGGTTCCGGGGCCGGCGCGACGACACCGCCGGGCTCGGCGACTGGTACGTCGACGAGGACGTGTGGCCGGACGGCCTGCAACCGCTCATCGACCACGTCACCGGTCGAGGGCTTCAGTTCGGCCTCTGGGTGGAACCGGAGATGGTCAACCCGGACTCCGACCTGTTCCGCGCGCACGCCGACTGGCTGCTGGCCGTGCCGGGGCGGCTGCCGCCGGCCTGGCGCAACCAGCAGGTGCTCGACCTGGCCCGCCCCGAGGCGTACGACTATGTGCTGGAACGCCTCGACGCGCTGCTCACGGCGCACCCCGGCATCGGTTACCTCAAGTGGGACCACAACCGGGATCTCACCGAGGCGGGGCATGACGGCCGTCCCGGGGTGCACGGGCAGACAGTGGCGGTCTACCGGCTCCTGGACGAGCTGCGCGACCGGCACCCCGGCGTGGAGATCGAGAGCTGTTCGTCCGGCGGCGCCCGCGTGGATCTGGCCGTCCTGGAACGTACCGACCGGGTCTGGGCCAGTGACTGCAACGACGCCCTGGAGCGGCTCAGCATCCAGCGGTGGACCGGCCTGCTGCTGCCGCCGGAGCTTGTCGGCACGCACATCGGCCCGGACCGTTCACACACGACGCACCGCGTGCACGACCTGGGGTTCCGGGCCGCCACAGCGCTGTTCGGCCACTCCGGCATCGAGTGGGACATCGCGTCGATAAGCGCTGCCGACCAGACCGAGTTGGCCGCCTGGGTGGCGCTGCACAAGCGGCTGCGCCCGCTGCTGCACACCGGCCGGGTGGTCCGGGTCGACCACCCGGACCACCCGGCCGTCTGGGCGCACGGCGTGGTCGCCCACGACAAGACCCGAGCGGTGTACGCGGTGGCGCGGCTGGCCACCTCGGTGGCGCAGATCCCGGGTGCGGTACGGCTGCCCGGCCTGGACCCGGACCGCCGTTACCTGGTCCGCCCGGTGCCGGACGTCCCGGCCCCGGCCACCATCAACCTCCGTCCGCCGGCCTGGCTGGGCGCGGGTGCCACGCTCAGCGGGGCAGCGCTGGCCCGGATCGGAGTGCAACTACCGGCGCTGCACCCGGAACAAAGCCTCGTCCTAGAAGTCACCCCCGCAGCAAGCTGAAACCCCCGCGCCCCCGCCGATCTTGCACTTTCTGCCTCGACTTTCGGCACCAAAGCCTCATATCCCCGACACAAACTGCAAGATCGCGGGGGCGGGGGCGCGGGCGCGGGCGCGGGCGCGGGGTTGCGGGAGGGGTGTCGGTCGTGTCGCTAGCCTGATCATCGACGACGTTTTTGCCGTGCTGTCAGGACCCGGGGGCCCCATGGCGTACGTGCTGCTGGCGATCGCCATCGCCGCCGAGGTGGTGGCGACCAGCCTGCTCAAGTCCACCGCCGGTTTCAGTCGGCTCTGGCCCACGCTGGCCTGCCTCGGCGGCTACCTGCTGGCGTTCATCCTGTTGGCGCAGGCGGTCAAGCAGATCCCGGTCGGCGTCGCGTACGCCCTCTGGTCGGGTCTTGGCACCGCCACCATCGTGGCGATCGGGGCGGTGTTCCTGGACGAGCCGGTCGGGTTGGCCAAGCTCGCCGGGATCGCACTGATCATCGCGGGCGTGGTGATTGTGAACCTGGCCGGCGAGCATTGACCACGAGTCGGAGAGGTGGCCGAGCCACGATCCAGGCCCGGCCACCCCTCGCCAGCAATCAGCACCGATTGCCGACTCTCGGTCAGCTCGCCGTGCAGGTCACTTCCGGCTTGGCGTTGGTGCCGGTCCAACCGCCGATGAAGCCGAAGCTGGCGCTGGCCCCGGCGGCCAACCGGCCGTTGTAGTCCACGTTGCGGGCGGTCACTGTGGTGCCGCTGCTGGTCACAGTGGCGTTCCAGGCCTGGCTGACGCTCTGACCGTTGGCGAAGGTCCACCGCACGGTCCAGCCGGTGATCGCGGCGCTGCCGGCGGTCACCCGCACCTCGCCCTGGAAGCCGCCCTGCCACTGGTTCGTGATCGCGTACGCCGCGGTGCAGCCACCGGTGGGCGGCGGGGTGGTGGGCGGCGGGGTCGTCGGCGGAGGCGTGGTGGGCGGAGGCGTCGTCGGCGGCGGGGTCGTGGGCGGGGGCATGCTGTCGTAGATGCTCGCCTGCCGGGAGGTCTGCCGGATGCCGTTGGCGCCGTTGAAGATCCGCTGGCCCCAGGTGGTGAGGCTCGCCGGGTTGAAGGAGGTGGCCATGTCGAGGTACTCCACGCCGCCGCCGTTGCCGCTCCACGACCAGCCCAGCCAGCCGATCCCGTTGGCCTGGCTGTAGGAGAAGATGGTGTCCTCGTCGGGGTCACCGTCGGAGTGGTTGAAGCCGAACTCGCCCACCACGATCGGCAGCCCTGCCGCTCGGAACCGGCCCAGATAGTCGGTGATCTCCGCGGCGGTGTCGAAAACGCCGTACATGTGGATGGAGAACACAGTGTTGCGGGCCGGGTCGGCGGCGAAGACCGATGCGGCGTTGTCGCGCATGGTGAACGACCAGTCCTGCCCCCAGTTCGGGGCGTCCACCATGATGGTGTGGGCCAGCCCGGCGGCGCGTAGCCGCTTGATCGCGTTGGCGTTGTCGGTGGCCCAGGAGGCGTAGTTCTGGTTGCCGTACGGCTCGTTGCCGATGTTGACGATGACGAACTTCTCCTGGCCGGCGAGGACGTCGGCGATGCTGAGCCAGTAGTCGACGGCGCGGTCGAGGGTGATGGCCCCGCTCTGCTCGCCGTACCCGGTGGTGTCGTGCACCTCCAGCACGCAGATCAGCCGATTGCCCTTGCACGTGGAGATGACGTTTGCGACGTCGGCGTTTGTGTTGCGGGTCCACCTGTCGCCGCTGGAGAGCACCACCCGCACGGTGTTCGCGCCGAGCGCCTTGACGTCGGCAAACGCCCTGGTCTGCTGCGGGTACCAGGTGTGCGCGTGGTTGACCCCGCGCATGATGAATTCGGCGCCGTTGGCGTCGTAGAGCTTGCCGCCCGAGACGGTGAAGCCGCTGGCGGCGTGCGCCGGCTGCCCGAACGCCAGCACGGCGACGAGTAGCGCGAGCACTGCCGCACCGGCGGCGGAGAGTCGAGTTTTCATGGCCTTCCTCAGGGAGGACCCCCGGTGCCCGACAGGGGTGGGACGTGACAGGGGTTGGCAGCTGCAGCCCGGCAGCTGCGCCCGGCTCGCGTCGGCGCAGACATCAGCGTAGGGCGATGGATCGTTTGCCGCAACCGGTTCAGTGCACGGGCCGAAGGTGTGGACAGCGACGACGCCCACGCTGGCACGGGTCGCTGCTGTGCGGTCAGCTGAAATCCCGTGTACGCGGGGCAGCAGCCCTTAACCGGTTAATCGACTCGTGGGCAGGCCCGCCATCGATCACACATTGTCTCGTCCGAACCGGACGGGAGGGTTGAGCTTTGCTGCCCTGGGTATCCCCGGACGATCCGGGCGGTGGGAAGGAGATACCAGGATGGTGAGCGTCGGCTACACCCTGATGTGCGAGCAGGCCGGTCCGAAGCAACTGGTCGACCACGCGGTACGCGCCGAGGCTGCCGGCTTCGACCAACTGGTGATCTCCGACCACTACTACCCCTGGCTGGACGCCCAGGGCCACTCCCCGTACGCCTGGTCGGTGCTCGGCGCGGTCGCCCACGCCACCTCCCGCGCGGAGCTGATGTCGTTCGTGACCTGCCCGATCCGCCGCTACCACCCGGCAGTGGTGGCGCAGAAGGCAAGCACCATCGGGGCGCTCTCGGACGGACGGTTCACCCTCGGTCTCGGTGCCGGCGAGAACCTCAACGAGCACGTCGTGGGCGGCTGGCCGCACGTGCAGCAGCGGCACGAGATGTTCGAGGAGGCGTTGCAGATCATCCGGCCGCTGCTCAACGGCGAGACGCTCACCTTCTCCGGCAACCACTTCGACGTACCCGACGCCTACGTCTGGGACCGCCCGGAGCGGCCCGTGCCGATGGCGATCGCCGCCTCCGGCCGTCAGTCCGCCACCCTGGCCGCCGAATACGGCAACGGCATGGTCTCCACCGAACCCGACCGGCACCTCATCGAGATGTACGACGACGCAGGCGGCGCGGGCCAGCCCCGCTACGGACAGGTGGCCATCTGCTACGGCCCGGACGAGGCGGAGTGCCGCAAGATCGTGCACGACCAGTTCCGCTGGTTCGGGCTGGGCTGGAAGGTCAACGCCGACCTGCCGGGGCCGGAGTCCTTCGCCGCCGCCACCCAGTTCGTCAGGGAGGATGACGTCGCCGAGGGCGTCCCCTGCGGCCCGGACGTCGACGCGCACGTCGAGGCGTTCCGCAAGTTCGTCGACGCGGGCTTCACCCACGTGGCGATCATCCAGGTCGGCGGCGAGACCCAGCCGATGTTCCTGGACTGGGCGCAGGAACAATTGCTGCCTCGACTGCGGGCGCTGTGAGAACGACCCGCACCGGTCGGTTCGGTCGGGCGGAACTCCGGCTGGCGCTCGCCGCGCCCCGGCCGGCCGCCGGGCTGACAAGCGAATGGCGGCTCGTCGACGGATTGCGCACGCACACGAGGCGCGGCGGCGACCCGGGCACCGGCGCGCCGCCCGTGGTGCTGGTGCACGGGCTGGCGGTCTCGCACCGCTACCTCACCCCGCTGGCCGTCGCGCTCGCCGCCACCCATCCGGTGTACGTGCCGGACCTGCCCGGTTTCGGGCTCAGCGAACGCCCAAGGCGCGCCTACGACGTACGGCGGCACGCCGAGCACCTGGCCTCCTGGCTGGCCGCGTACCGGCTGCCGGCGGTCTGCCTGCTCGGGCACTCCTTCGGCGCGGAGGTGGCCGCCGCGCTCGCCGCGAGCCATCCGGAGTCCGTACGCGCGCTGGTGCTCGCCGCGCCGACAAGTGACCCGGCAGGCCGGTCCCGCCGGGCGCTGTTCGGCAGGTGGCTGGTGGACACCCCGCGCGAGGCGCCGCTTCAGGCGCCGATCCTTGTACGCGACGTGTGGAACGCCCGGCCGTGGCGGGTCTTCGCGTCGCTGTCGCACTCGGCCCGCAACGCCGTCGAGGCCGACCTGGTCCGGGTCACCGCGCCGACCCTCGTCGTCGCCGGTGCCCGGGATCCGGTGGTGCCGGCGGGTTGGCGGGCTCAGGCGGCCCGGCTGGCCGGTGCCGACCTGGTGGTCGTCCCCGGTGCCGCGCACAACGTGGCCACCACCGCCCCGACGGCGGTCGCCGACGCGATCCGCCACCTGCTCGCCCCCGCTCTGACGACGCGACCCCCACTCTGACGACGACAAGGTGAACCCATGCGCTTCGGCAACACGGAAATCCGCCCGCTCGGCGGTGGCCTCGGCTGCCTGCTGATGATCCTCTTCTCGATCCTCGCCTCGGTGGTGCTCACGGTGCTGCTCAACGTGGTGCTCTGAGCGGTTGGTCAGCGGCGCAGGCCCAGGGCGGTGAACACCTCACGGGTGGCAAGTCGGGCCGGGTCGAGGACCGACCGACGGAACCACCGGGCCACAGGTGTCACGGTGGCCCGCCAGAGCGCCCGCACGCCACGCGCCACCGGCACGACAGTCACCGACCAGACCCACCGCACACCTCGCAGCAGCGGGACGACTGTGTGCCGCCACACCCAGCGCAGCGCGCGCCCGAGCGGACGCAGCAGCAGCCGGTAGAGCTGCCGTAGCAGCCATCCGGCTGTCCGCCACGCACCGAGCACTGCGGCGACGATCAGCAGGCCGACGCCCCGGATGGCCCACCAACACCACCGGCCCAGCCAGACCAGCGCGGCGACCACCGCACCGGCGAGCACTCCGAGCCCCTGCCACAGATGCCTGCCCAGAGGCGTGAGCATCGCGCCGAGCCACCGCAGCGGCCGGATTACTCCCCGGTCGACGAGCCAGCGCACCGCGTGCCCCAACCAGAGCAACGGCGGGCGGATCACCACGCGCCCCAGCCACGCCAACGGCTCCCACACCAGCCAGCGCACCGCCCGCGCGGCCGCGTACGCCAGCGCCACCAGCAGGCCGCCGAGCGCGACAAGCGGCACCCAGACCAGTACGCGGGCACTCCACGCGAGGCCCCGCCCCAGCCAGACCAGCGGCAGCCAGATCAGGGTGCGCCCCGCCCAGACCAGTGGCAGCCAGATCAGGGTACGCAGCGCCCAGGCCAGCGGCGTCAGCAGCCAGCGGTGCAGGAACCGGCCGGTCGGGTCGAGAACGTGGCGTTGCAGCAGCCGGCCGGAGGCCGCGATCAGCTCCCAGAGCAGGCGTACCGGAAGCACCACGACAAGCGCCACACCGCGCGCGACGGCCGCGACAAGCGGAAGCGGGACGGCGGCCGGCTCCGCCCCGACAGGATCGGCCGGCCAGCGGGCCGGCCCGGTCACATAGGAGTCTCTCCTGTGGCCGAATGTCGGATCGTCGTCGCGGTCGTTCACGGTGGGCACGGTAACCGGTGGATGCCACAGCGGGAAGCCGGGTAGCGCCGCCGGTCAGTGCGGCGCCGGGTCCACTGCCAGCTCGGCCAGCAGCGGATAGTGGTCGGAGGCGGTGTCGGCCGTCCCGCCGCGAACCACCCGGCATCCGCGCACCCGAGCGGCCACCTCCGGGGTGCCGAACAGGTAGTCCAGCCGCATCCCGGCGAACTCGGCCCCGCCGAACCGGGTGGGCACTGTCAGACCGTCGGCCTCCGGTGCGCCGTCGGCGCTGGCGGGCCACAGGTCGACAAGCCCGGCGGCCAGCAGCCGGGCGACGGCGCGGGTGTCCACGGCACCGCCGGTACGCCGCAGGTGCCGCCTGCGGTAGAGGTCGGGCAGCCCGGCCAGGCGGGCGGTGTGGTCGACCGTCGGGTCGAGCGAGTTGAGGTCACCGGCGATCAGCGTCAGCGGCCCCGGAGCGCGTCGCGTCGCCGCCACCAGCCAGTCGACCTCCATCCGTCGGCGTCCCCCGGAATACGGGTAGAGGTGGGTGCCGAGCACCGTCAGCGGGCCGGCCGAGGTGGCGACCACGACGCGGGCTGCTGCGTGGTGGAACGGCCGGCGCAGCGTGCCCGCGTCAAGTACGTGCAGCGGGGGCCGGACCAGCACCGCCACCGGCTGGCCGAAGCAGGAGCGGGCCAGGTGGGCCGTCATGCCCAGCCGGCCGGCCACCTCCGCCATGAGGCCGCCCCGGTCGAAGCCGCGCAGCTCCTGCAACGCCAGCACGTCAGGTGCCAGCCCGGCGACGACGTCGACCACCCGGTCCAGGCGGTCGGGACCGCCACGGTCCCGACCGCCGGTGCGGATGTTCCAGGTCAGCACCCGCAGCACA
Source organism: Micromonospora sp. DT68 (assembly GCF_049847245.1). NCBI lineage: Bacteria > Bacillati > Actinomycetota > Actinomycetes > Micromonosporales > Micromonosporaceae > Micromonospora > Micromonospora sp. DT68. The sequence goes on along the minus strand of NZ_JBNCNZ010000007.1, from coordinate 83,810 downwards.
GGGGACGCTCAGTCAGGCCGGCCGGCACGCGCCAGCTCGTCGTCGAGGGTGTCCACGTCCTCCGACTCGATGGCCGGCTGGTTGCCTTCCTTCAGGTCGGCGTTGGGGCGGATGACGAAGTAGAGAAGTCCGATCCAGAGCGCGGAGAGCAGGATCGCGCCCATGAAGTCGGTCGGGTGGTGCATACCCCGGTACATCCGTGAGGTGGCCACCCCGACCGGCATGATCACGGCCAGCGCCACGAAGATCCAACGCCACCAGCGGTCGGTACGCGGGAACACGATGACGGTGATCGCGAGCCACACGCAGATGGTGGCCGCGATGTGCCCGGACGGGAACGACGAGGTGGGCATCGGCCCGTCCAGGTTCTCCACAGCGGGGCGCGGCCTGTCGACAGCCCGCGCCGAGGCGAGGAAGAGGGTCAGCTCCCCCATCATCGCCAGCGCCACGAACAGCACCGGACGCCAACGCCGCCACACCGCGAGCACCAGCGGGCAGAACACCAGCGAGATCAGCAGGATCGCGTGGGTGTCACCGAACTTGCTCCACCACCAGCTCACGTCGGTCCACAGCTCGGTGTGCCGCTCGGCGAACCAGCGCGGCACCTCGGTGTCGAGGGTGTCGAAGAAGGTGCCCTTGGCGTGGTAGCTGACGTACATGCCGAAGGCGTACAGCGCGCCGAACACGAGAACCCAGCCGACAAGCAACTCGGCAACCGCCGAGCGGGGATGGGCCAGCACGTGCTCCTCGGCCGGGGCGGGGGCGATGTCGTGCCCTGCCTCCGGCTCCAGCCCCTCGGCCAGCGGCGGCACCGGCCGGCCCCGCTCGCGACGCCACAGCCGGAAGGCGTACGCGGTCACGCCGAGCCAGGCGGCGGCCAGCAGCCAGCCGGCGAACACGTCGGAGACGAAGTGCACGCCCAGCGCGATCCGGGTCAGCCCGATCAGCGCCACGAGCACGCCGACGCCGACGATCGCCGGCTTACGCCAGCGGGGCGCCATCGCCGGCAGGAACACCAGCAGCAGCGCGCCGTACGCGACGAACGAGCCGAGCGCGTGCCCACTCGGGAAGCTGTTGCCGGGGGCGCTGGCGATCGGCACGTCCACCACGGGGCGGAGCCGGCCGACAAGCGCCTTGAGGGACGGGTCGAGGATCAGACCACCAACACCGGTGATGATCAGGTAGACGGCCAGTCGGGGTTGCTTCCGGATCAGCAGCCCGACCACGGCGATCGTGACGAGCCAGATGAGGATCGGCCGGCCACCCAGGTCGGTCACCGCCTGGAGCACCGTGACGAGCGGCTTGTGCGGTGCCACAAGCGAGTTGAACCACTCGGCCACCGCGTGGTCGGCGTCCTGCAGCGGGCTCCACCGCGCCCGTACGAGCAACAGCAGCAGCCCGAAGGCCACCCCGGCGCCGGTGACGGCGACCAGACCCGCGATGCTCCGTTCGGCGAAATGACCGATCGGACGCCGCGCCACCTCTTTGACCGCGGTCACCCCGCACCTCCCTTGTCGTACCTGGCGAGGCGCTTTACCCGATCCGCGCCACGCGTACACGTGGCACCGGATCGGCGCAGGTCAGAGGGCTGTCATGTCGCCGGTGTCGAGGAGCTCGGCGCGGTCTGCCTCGGGCTCCCACAGGTCGGGTTGGGCGGGCTCCTGCACGCCGATCCGCAGTGCCTCCAGTTGGGCGGCGAAGGACAGCCCACCGAAGAGCGCCATGCCTGTGAGGTTTGCCCAGAGCAGCAGCGCCATCATGCCGGTCAGCGCGCCGTAGGTCTGGCCGAAGTCGTCGCTGAACCGCACGTACGCGGCGAGCAGCAGACTCGCCAGCCACCAGAGGACGGTGGCGATGCCGGCGCCGAAGAACAGCCAGGACAGGCCGGGCTGTCGTCGACGCGGCGCATGCCGGAACAGCACGGCCACGGCGAGCACTGTCAGCCCGAGGCTCAGTGGGAAGCGAACGACGTTCCAGATGACGTCGGCTACCGCACCCCACTCGTAGTGTGCCCGTACCGAGTCGCCGACGGCGCGACCGGCGACCAGGATCAGGAAGCCGACCAACGCCGGCAGGCCCGCGGTGACGGCCAGGACGGCGGCGCGGACGTACTTGTGCAGCGCCGGGCGGTCCCGTTCCACGCCGTAGATGCGGTTGGCGCCGCGTTCGATCTGGGCCATCGTGGTGGTCAACGTGACCAGCCCGGTGAGCAGACCGAGGGTGAGGGCCAGTTCCCCGGCATCCTCGACGCGTTCGCCCTCGCCGAGCAGTTCGGCGACCACCTGATCGCTCTGCCCGGGGCTGAGCGCCAGCACGGTGTCGGCGACGACCCGGCTGGCCTCGCCGCCCAACTCGCTGATCAGGCCGGTGAGGGCGATCATGAACGGCACCACGGCGAGGCAGAGTTGCAACGCGAAGGCCCGCGCGTGGCTGAACCCGTCGCCGTAACGGAACCGGACGAAGGCGTCGCGCAGCAGGTGCCAGCCGCCCTCGCGGCGCAGCGTGTGCCAGGCGTCGTCGGCGGACAGTTCGGCGTCGGCCATCAGCCGGGTTTCCGGCACGATCCGGGTACTACTCACGGCGCGCTTCTTCGATCAGCTGCTCGCCCCGCTCCCCGGCGCCCTGCGCGTCCACTGCCAGATCGGGGGTGTCCTCGGGTTGCGGGACGCAGAGCCACAGCGCCTGGGGTCGGACCTCGGCCCGCAGCTGCCGGCCCGGCGCGATGAGGTCGCCGTCCAGTTCCCGGGGCTGCGCCCGGTTGCTGGTGACGACCACCCGGCGACCACGGAACACCTCCATCCGTGGCACCTGCCCGCTGCGGCGGATCACCGCCCAGCCGAGGGCGAGCCAGTGCCGCAGGTTGCGCGGGGTGAGGACGGCGACGTCGAGCCAGCCGTCGTCGGGCTCGGCCTCGGTGAGCAGGTGTACGCCGCCCTGGAGTCGGCCCACGTTGGCGATCAGGACCGAACGGGCACGGCGGCGCACCGCCGGCCGATCGTCGACGCGGATCTGCACCCGCATCGGCCGGTCCCGCAGGTGCCGGGCGGCACCCATGACGTACGCGGGCCAGCCGATGCGGGCCTTCGTGGTCTCGGAGGTGGCGGCGAGCATCTGGGCGTCGAAGCCCATGCCGGCCATCACTGTGAAGTATTTGTCCTCGACGGCGCCGACGTCGAGCAGCCGCCGACCCCGCTCGATGGCCACCTCGATCCCGGCGGCGAGGTCGGTGGAGAGGCCGAGGTTGGCGGCGAGCAGGTTGCCGGTGCCCTGCGGCAGCACCGCGAGGGCCACGTCGGTGCCGACCAGCCCGCTGACGCAGGCCATCACTGTGCCGTCGCCGCCGCAGGCGAAGACGAGATCGACGCCGGCCTTGACTGCCTGCTCGGTCTGCCCCCGGCCCGGGTCGTCGACGGTGGTCTCGAACCACTGGGGTTCGGGCCAGCCGGCGGCGGCCAGGGCGTCGTTCACCGTGCGGCGCAGCTCGTCGAGATCGTCGACCTTCACCGGGTTGACCACCACGGCGGAGCGCAGCCCGCCGTCGCCACCCGAGGGTCGCCTGTCCTGTCCAGGATCCACGGCGCCAGTGTGCAGCACTGTGGCGGCTTCAGCGACCCGGCGACCCGGTGGCGTCGGGAGTGCCACAGACAGGTTTCAAATGTCGACGGACCTGGTCAGGCTGCCGTCCGCACGGCAGTCTCCACCCGGGCGCGCAGGTCGTCGAGGTCCACCCCGGACTCGGCGAGCACGAGGGCGCCCAGCCCACCGCCCTCGCGAAGCACCCCGAGCAGGACGTGCTCGGTGCCGATGTGTCGGTGGCGCAACCGCAGCGCCTCGCGTAGCGACAGCTCCAGCGCCTTCTTGGACCGGGGCGAGAAGGGCCCGCCGAGGTACCGCTTGCGCCCCCAGCGGCGACGGGGTGCCGGCACTGCCTCGCGCAGCGCGTCCGGGCCGAAGGACTGCTCGATCCGGGCGACGATCGCCGCCAGGTCGATGCCGATCTCCCGCAGGGCTGCGGCGTCCGCGTCGCCGAGGCCGGCGCCCCCGGTGGCGGTGTGCTGCCGGATCCGGGCGCGGAGGTCGTCGGCGCGTACGCCCGCGTCGGCGAGCACCCGGCTGGCGAGACCGGCGTCGTCGGCGAGCAGCGCGAGCAGCAGGTGCTCGGTGCCGACCGGCCGCTGGCCCTCGTCCCGTGCCTCCTCCAGTGCCCGCCGCACCACGCTGCGCGCCCGGTCGGTGAATCGTTCGAACATCACGCCTCCCAGGATTTGTTGACCGCCGGTCGCCCGGCGTGCTTCTTGTGCACCGCCTGCCGGCTGACCTCGAGCGCGTCGGCGATCTCCTGCCAGGACCAGCCCTGTCGACGGGCGTTGTCCACCTGGACCACCTCCAGCCGCTCGAGCAGCCGGCGTAGCGCGCGGACGGCGCGCAGGCCGACACGTGGGTCGGTGCTGCCGGCCGCCGCCGCGAGTTCTGTCGCCTGACTCATGCCGTCAACATACGTTGACAACGCCACGCTGTCAACCTCAGTTGACGACGCGCCGGGCAACGGCGGCGATCCGCCCCGCCACCCGTACCACCCGACTACCCTCGGTGAAGGACAGCGCTGTCGTACCGGGCGCGACGCCCGGGAGGTGATATCGGATGGCGGCACCCGCCGACGCGGAGGTGCTCGTCGGCCTCGGCTCGGAGCACGACCTCCCGGTCGTCGAGCAGGCCGCGCGGGAGGCCGCCGGGCACGGCCGAGCACTGCACCTGCTGCACATCTTCGACTGGCAGGCGGCCTTCTCGGCGGACACCGTCGCCGCACCCCGACAGCGGGCCGAGGAGCTGATCACCAAGGCCGCCCAGCTCGCCCACCAGATCGAGCCCGACCTCACGGTGGGCGCCGAAATCGTCGAGGGCACCATGCTGCCCACCCTCATCCGCCGGTCCGAGATGGCCTTCCTGCTCGCTGTCGGCGACAGCGGGATGGCCGGCAGCCGCCCGGGCGCTCCCGTCGAAACACCTGCCGTGCAGATGGCCGCGCGCGCCGGCTGCCCACTGCTCGTGGTTCGCCGCGAACCTCCGCCACAGGGACCGGTGCTGGTCGGCGTGGACGGCTCACCCAGCTCCCGCCTGGCCCTGCGGTGGGCGCTGGCCTGCGCCGCGAGACGCCGCACCCCCCTGTTGGCGATGCGGGCGGTGGAGACCGACGAGGACACCGACGCGGCCGCCGAGCAACTCGGCGAGGCCATGGATCGCCACGCCAACCACCACCCGGGGGTGTCCACCGAGTGCCGCGTCGTCCGCGGCGACCCCGGTCAGGTCCTTGTCGAGGCGTCCCGGTCGGCGCAGGTGGTGCTCGTCGCCGCCCGTGGCGACGAACCCGGACGAGCCATCCTGGGCGCCGTGGCCCAGTCCCTGCTCTACCACTCCCCCGCTCCCGTCGTCGTCGTACGCGGCCTGGCCGAGGTGCCACTCGCCGGGCCGGATTCCCGCCCGGCCCGAGACCGACGGCCCTGACGTGGAGCATCGACAGCGACGAGGCTGAAAGCCGGACGCCCGCCCCTACCCGCGAGAGGCAGCATGATGGACACCGTTCTCGACGCGCAGCGCCCTCTCACCGACGACGAACTCCGTCGGCTGGACGCCTACTGGCGTGCCGCGAACTACCTCACAGTGGGGCAGATCTACCTGCTGGGCAATCCGCTGCTGCGGGTACCGCTGACCCCCGACGACATCAAGCCGCGGCTGCTCGGCCACTGGGGCACCAGCCCCGGGCTCAATCTGATCTACGCCCACCTCAACCGGGTGATCGTGGCACGTGACCTCAACGCCATGCTGATCACCGGCCCCGGGCACGGCGGCCCCGCCATAGTGGCCAACACGTGGCTGGAGGGCACCTGGTCCGAGCGCTACCACGACGTGGCGTACGACGAGGCGGGGATGGCCCAGCTGTTCCGGCAGTTCTCCTTCCCCGGCGGCATCCCGAGCCATGTCGCAGCCGACGTGCCGGGTTCGATCCACGAGGGCGGCGAGCTGGGGTACGCGCTGAGCCACGCCTTCGGCGCCGCGTTCGACAACCCGGATCTCGTGGTGGCGTGCGTGGTCGGCGACGGCGAGGCGGAGACCGGGCCCCTGGCCGGCAGTTGGCTTTCCAGTGCGTTCCTCAACCCGGCCCGCGACGGGGCGGTCCTGCCGATCCTGCACCTCAACGGCTACAAGATCGCCAACCCGACGGTGCTGTCCCGGATCCCCGAGGAGGACCTGCTGGACCTCATGCGGGGCTCGGGCTACGAGCCGTACGTGGTGGCCGGCGACGAGCCGGCTCTCGTGCACCAGATGCTCGCGGCCACGATGGACGAGGCGCTGGACGCGATCGCCGCGATCCAGCGTCGGGCCCGTTCCGGCGGCGCTGTCGAACGCCCCCGCTGGCCGATGATCATTCTTCGGACGCCGAAGGGCTGGACCGGGCCCCGTGAGGTCGACGACGTCCAGGTCGAGGGCACCTACCGCGCCCACCAGGTGCCGCTGTCGAAGGTCCGCGACAGCCCGGGGCACCTCGCCGAGCTGGAGCGGTGGCTGCGCAGCTACCGGCCCGAGGAGCTGTTCGACGCCACCGGCGCCCCCGTGGAGGAGCTGCGGACGTTGCCGCCGCGCGGCGACCGGCGGATGAGCGCCAACCCGGTCACCAACGGCGGCCTCGTGCTGCGCGACCTCGACCTGCCCGACTTCCGGGCGTACGGCGTGGACGTCGCGGAACCGGGCACGGCGACGGCCGGCGCGACCGGCGTGCTCGGCCCGTGGATCCGCGACGTCATCGCCGCCAACCCGCAGACGTTCCGGCTGTTCGGCCCGGACGAGGTGGCCTCCAACCGGTTGGGCGCCGCCTTCGAGGTGACCGACCGCGCCTGGATGGCCGGCACGGTGCCCGGCGACGACCACCTCTCGCCCGACGGCCGGGTCATGGAGGTGCTCTCCGAGCACCTGTGCCAGGGCTGGCTGGAGGGTTACCTACTTACCGGCCGGCACGGCGTGTTCACCAGCTACGAGGCGTTCATCCACATCGTCGACTCGATGGTCAACCAGCACGCCAAGTGGCTGAAGGTGACAAGGGCGATCCCGTGGCGGCAGCCTGTCGCCTCGCTCAACTACCTGCTCTCCAGCCATGTTTGGCGGCAGGACCACAACGGCTTCTCCCACCAGGACCCGGGCTTCATCGACCACGTCGTCAACAAGAAGGCCGAGGTGGTGCGGGTGTACCTGCCACCGGACGCCAACACCCTGCTCGCCACGATGGACCACTGCCTGCGCAGCCGGCACTACATCAACGTGGTGGTGGCCGGCAAACAGAAGGCACCGAACTGGCTCACAATGGACGAGGCCGTCCAGCACACCCGTCGTGGCCTGGGCATCTGGGAGTGGGCAAGCAGCGACAGCGGCACCGAGCCCGACGTCGTGCTCGCCTGCTGCGGTGACGTCCCCACACTGGAGGCGCTTGCCGCCTCCGAGTTGCTGCGCCAGCACCTGCCGGACCTGAAGGTACGACTGGTGAACGTCGTCGACCTCATGCGCCTGCAACCCGACACCGAGCACCCGCACGGCCTGCCGGACAACGAGTTCGACACCATCTTCACACCGGACCGGCCGATCATCTTCGCGTACCACGGCTATCCGTGGCTGATCCACCGACTCACCTACCGGCGTACCAACCACGAGAATCTGCACGTGCGCGGCTACAAGGAGGAGGGCACCACCACCACACCGTTCGACATGGTGATGCTCAACGACCTGGACCGGTTCCACCTGGTCATCGACGTCATCGACCGGGTGCCGGGGCTGGCCGCCCGCGCAGCGCACCTGCGCCAGAGGATGGTCGACGCCCGGCACGCGGCCCGGGACTACACCCGCGAGCACGGCGAGGACGATCCGCAGGTGGCGGAGTGGCGCTGGGTCCGCGAAACCGACCCGACGAATCGTTGAGGAGGACGACGTGCGTGACGCGGAGATCCTGGTCGGCTACGACGGCTCCACCGACGCCTCGGTGGCCCTGAACTGGGCGCTTGAGGAGGCCGAGCACAGCGGCCAACCGGTGCGGCTGGCGTACGTCTTCGAGTGGCTGACAGTGGCCAGTTGGGTCGGTCCGGGCGTGGCGCCCGGTATCTGGCCGGACGACACCGCACGGCGACAGGTCGACGACCTGGTCCACAAGGCCGCGGCGGACGCCACGGCACAGCATCCCGGGCTGACAGTCACCGGCCAGGTGTACGACGGCCCGCCCGCGCTGGTGTTGCAGGAACGCTCGGCCGACGCCGGACTGCTGGTGCTCGGCAGCCGTGGCCACGGCGGGTTCGGTGGGCTGCTGGCCGGGTCGACGGCGGTGGCGGTCGCCGCGCACGCGCGGTGCCCCGTCGTGGTGGTCCGCGACGGGACCGCCGGCGGGTCGGACGGGCCGGTAGCGGTCGGCGTGGACGGCTCGGAGCAGTCGCTCGTGGCGCTCGGCTTCGCGGCCGAACGGGCAGCGCAGCGGCGGGTGCCGCTGCGCGTGCTGCACGCCTGGACCGAGGGGCCGGGCGCGGCTGCCGGCGTGTCGGGCGAGCAGGCCGCCGTCGAGCAGGCAGTGGAGCCGTGGCGGCGCACATTTCCCGAACTGGCCATCACCGTCGACCTGGTCCCGGGCAGCCCGGCGGCGATGATGATCGAGGCGAGCCGCACCGCGCGGCTCGTGGTGGTGGGCAGCCGGGGTCGGGGCGGGCTCGCCGGGATGCTGCTCGGCTCGGTCAGCCAACAGCTCATCCAGCACTCGGGCTGCCCTGTGGCTGTGGTCCGGGAACGCTGATCCCGCCCGGCCCGACGGTTCAGCGGGGCTCGGGCTGCGGGTCGGACGGGTCGAGCGAGAAGAACTCCTCCTCTTCCTGGGCCAGGTGCAGCCGCAGCAGCGCGTCCAACCCGTAGAGGGTGGCCAGCAGGTCGGGCACCTGGTCCGGGCGCAGCCGGTCGCCAGTGGTCTGGGCGAGCTGCGCCCCGAGCAGGTCGACCTGTCGGCGGATCTCCACGTGCGCACGGCTCATCGTGGCGGTCGCCGCACCGCTGCCCAGCGGGCCCGCCAACGCCGGATACAACTGCTGCTCCTCGGCCGCCTCGTGCGGCAACACCTCGTCGGTGAGCCGGCGGTGCGTCTCCCGTACCGCCGGCAGGCACCTCGGCGAGGCCGGGTCGGTGGCGACCAGGTCGGCGGTGTCGCGCAGGCCGGCCAGCACGTCGCGGACCCCCTGGTGCTCCGTGGCGAAGCGGCCGAGCAGTTCCCGGGTCCGCTGTGGGACGTCCCGGTGCCGCAGGCCGCCGCGAAGGGCCCGCAGTGCGTTGAGGATGACAAGCACGTCGATGCCCTCCTGGAGGAACGCGCCAGCCACCGGAGGCAGCCGCCCGATGGCCGCCGCGATCATCGCCAGCACCGCCAACCCCATCCCGACGGTGGCGCTCTGCACGGCGATCCGGCGGGCGTACCGGGCGATCTCCACGGCGTCGGCGAGCCGGTCCAGCCGGTCCACGGTGAGCACCGCGTCGGCCACGTCCGCCGAGGCGCTCGCGCCGGTCGCGCCCATCGCCACGCCCACGTGCGCCTGGGCGAGCGCCGGCGCGTCGTTCACCCCGTCACCGACCATCACGGTGACCGCCCGTTCGGCCTCGGTACGGACGCGGGCCACCTTCTCCTGCGGCGTACAGCGGGCGAGCATGTCGTCCACCCCGACCGCCTCGGCGACCTGGGCGGCGGTGGCCGGCCGGTCACCGGTGACCATCACGATGCGCCGCAGCCCCGCCGCGCGCAGCCGGCGTACGGTCCGGCGGGCGTCGGGGCGTACCGGGTCCTCCAGCAGGATCGCGCCGAGCGGGCCGTCGTCGTCGCTGACCCACACCGTGGACCAGCCGGTCAGTTCGGTACGGGCCCGCGTCCGGTCCGCCCAGTCGGGCAGCTCGCCGCTGAACTGCCCCACCCGGATCAGCCGCCCGTCGACCCGGCCGCTGACCCCCACGCCCGGCTCCTCGGTCACCTCGGTCGGCTCGGTCAACCGCAGCCCCCGCTCAGCGGCCTGCCGCACCAGCGCGGCGGCCAGCACGTGCGGGGAGAGCTGCTCGACGGAGGCGGCCAGCCGCAGCACCTCGTCCCGGTCGCCGCCCGGCGCTGCCACCGTCTCGGCGGCGCGCGGACGCCCCGCCGTCAGCGTGCCGGTCTTGTCCACGAGCAGGGTCTGTGCCCGGCCGAGCAGCTCCAGCGCGCCACCGTCGCGGACCAGCACCCCCCGGCGGGCCACCCGGGACAGCCCGGACACGATCGCGATCGGGGTGGCCAGCAGCAGCGGGCAGGGGGTGGCCACCACCAACACCGCCACCGCCCGGACCACCTCGCCGGAGAGCAGCCACGCCAAGCCGGCCAGCACCAGCGTGAACGGCACGAACGCGGCGGCGTAGCGGTCGGCCAGCCGGACCGTCGGGGCCTTGCGGGCGGTCGCCTCCTGCGCCAGCCGGACGATCCCGGCGTAGGTGCTCTCCGCAGCGCTCTTCGTGGCCCGCATGCTGAACCCGGCGCCGGCGTTGACCACACCGCTTGCCACCTGTTCGCCGGCAGCCCGCTGGACCAGCCGCGCCTCCCCGGTCACCACCGACTCGTCGAGCGTGACCGGCTCGTCGACGGTCCCGTCGACAGGCACCACGTCACCAGGGCCGACAAGCAACCGGTCCTGCACCGCCACCTGGTCCAGCGGCACCACCTCGATCGCGCCGTCCGGCCCTCTGCGACGCGCGGTACGCGGAGCGCGTTCCAGCAGTGCCCGCAGGTCGCGGGTGGCCCGGCGCTGCGCGTACGCCTCCAACGACCGTCCGGTCGCCACCATCACCGCGATCACCGCACCGGCCAGATACTCCCCGACCCCGAGCGCCCCGGCCAGGGCCAGAACGGCTATCACGTCCACGCCGAAGTGCCGGTGCCACAGCGCCCGCAGCATCGACCAGAGCGCGGGCAGCAGCGCGGCCACCGTGACGGCGGCCCAGACCACGTCGGCCGCGCCGACCCGGCCGACGAGCCGCAACAGGGCACCCACGAGCACCGCGACGGTGAGCCCGACCAGCGGCGCCCACGCCCACCAGCGGCGGATGCGGCGTCGGGCCGGCTGTTCCGGCACGCATCCGGTCGACTCCGCGCTCACCTTCGCATCGTCGCAGGCCAGGGCCGCCACGGGCCGGGCACTGGACTTTTCGCAAGCCCGACGCGGGCAATCCGGATGCCGTCGGGGCCACCTGACGACCCGACAGGGTCGGGACCTGCGGCCCGTGCGGGACGCCGGCGCATGTCACAGGATGGGGCGGCGAGCCACGCGGGTACCGGGTGGTGAGGCACGATGGTAGGAGACGAAAGGTCGTGAGAATGAGTCAGGAACGTCAGCTGACCACCGCACTCGCGGAGGCCGCCGCGACCGCCGGGCACGCGCCCTCGGTGCACAACACGCAGCCGTGGCGGTGGCGGGTGCTGCCCGAGGCGCTGGAGCTGCGTACGGTCCCGGACCGGCGACTCTCGGCGACCGACCCGGAGGGCCGGCTGCTAGCGATCAGCTGCGGCGCCGCCCTGCAACACGCCCGGGTGGCACTCGCCGCAGAGGGCTGGCGCGCTGTGGTGCAGCGGATGCCCGACCCGGGCGACCCCGAGCTGCTGGCCCGGCTGACCGACCTGAGCCGCACCACCGCCGATCCGGACGCCATGCGGATGGTGCAGTGCATGTCGGTGCGGCACACCGATCGGCGACCGGTGAGCGACGAGCCGGTGCCGACGGCCGCGATCGGGGAGATCACCCGCGCGGTCACCGCCGAGGGCTGCCGGCTGCAGATCCTCAACCAGGACCAGGTGCTGGAGTTGGCGGCCACCGCCGGGCGCGCCGACACGGTCGAGGCCGAGGACCAGGAGCTGCGCGCCGAGCTGGCGTACTGGACCAGCCAGGCCGGCAGCGGCACCGGTCTGCCGCCCGAGGTGCTGCCCGACCAGCCGCCGCAGACCACGGTGCCGGGCCGCGACTTCGGCCGCCCCGGCAGCCTGCCCGTCGGCCCCGGCCACGACCGGGCGGCGGCGTACGCGCTGCTGCACGGCGACGAGGACGAGCCGGACAGCTGGCTGCGTGCCGGTGAGGCGCTCTCCGCAGCCTGGCTGACGGCCACCCGACTGGGCGTGTCGGTGGTGCCGCTCAGCGCTGTGGTGGAGGTTCCGGCCACCCGGCAGACCCTGCGTCAGATGCTCGCCGGGATCGGTTACCCGTACATCGTGCTGCGATTGGGAATCGCCGACCCGGCGGTGGCCGGCCCGCCGCACACACCGCGGTTGCCCGCCGACCAGGTGGTCGACACCTCAGCGGTGCGCGACGAGCTGGGCTGAGGCACGCGACAGCGGCGCCGCCCACGGCCGTATGATCTTCGGGTGACCAGCACCGACCCGCCGCACCGCCCGGAAGTTCCGGTGACGCCGTCGCTCGGGCTGAGCCCGCTGTCCCGGGTACGCCTCGACGAGCTGCTCCAGGAGATGCTGGACCGCGTCGGCGAGGTGATGACCAGCCGGGAACGGCTGCGGGCGCTGCTGGACGCGGTGGTCGGCATCGGCACCAACCTGGACCTGCGCACCACCCTGCAACGGATCGTGCAGGCGGCCTGCGAGCTTGTCGGCGCCCGGTACGGCGCGCTGGGCGTGGTCGGCCCGGACCGGCTGCTGCACGACTTCATCGTGCACGGCATCACGCCGGAGCAGCACGCTCAGATCGGTGACCTGCCGCACGGGCGAGGTGTGCTCGGCCTGCTCATCGACGATCCCCGCCCGTTGCGGATGCCGGACATCACGCAGCACCCGCTGTCCTACGGCTTCCCGGCCAACCACCCGCCCATGCACACGTTCCTGGGCGTGCCGGTGCTCATCCGGGAGCAGGTGTTCGGCAACCTCTACCTGGCCGAGAAGAACGGCGGCGCGCAGTTCACCGACGACGACGAGGAAATCGTCGTCGCGCTCGCCGCCGCCGCCGGCGTGGCCATCGAGAACGCCCGCCTGTACGCCCTGGCGCACCGGCGGGAACGCTGGCTGGCCGCCACCGCCGAGATCACCACCGTGCTCCTCGGTGAGGTCCGCCGCACCGACGCGTTGACGCTTGTCGCCCGGCGGGCCCGGGAGGTCGCCGAGGCGGAGCTGGCGCTGGTGCTGCTGCACGACGCCGACACCGACCAGTTCACAGTGGAGGTGGTCGACGGCGCCGACGAGCAGGCCCGGGCGCTTGTCGGCACGGTCCTGCCGGCCGCCGACACCAGCTTCGGCACGGCGGTGGCCGAGGGCCGGCACGCCGAGGTCGACGACCTGGCGCACGCCGCGCCGTGGCCGGCGCTGCTGCACACCGGCCCAGCGACGATCTCGCCGCTGGCCACCGCCGAGACGCTGCACGGCGTGCTGATCGTGGCCCACCCGGCGGAGCGCGGCGGCGGCACCAGCAAGGAGGACGTGGCACTGCTGGGCAGCTTCGCCGGGCAGGCCGCACTGGCGATGGAACGGGCGCGCGGTCAGGAGGAGCGGGAGCTGCTGGTGGTCCTGGAGGACCGCGAGCGGATCGCCCGGGACCTGCACGACGTGGTGATCCAGCGGCTCTTCGCCACCGGCCTGCAATTGCAGAGCGCCGCACCGATGGGCCGCCCGGAGGTGGCCAACCGGATCAACGCGGCCGTCGACGATCTCGACGCCACCATCCGCGACATCCGCCGGACCATCTTCGAGCTGCGTACGCCGATGTCCGCCGCGCTGCGCACCGAGATCCGCGAGGCGGTCGAGGCCGCCGCCGAGTCACTGGGCCACCGACCGCGCCTGGATCTGACCGGGCCTGTGGACAGCGCCGTCCCGGACGCCATCCGCCCGGACCTCATCGCCGTGCTGCGCGAGGCGCTGTCGAACGCGGTCCGCCACGCGCAGGCCACCCAGGTGGCCGTCGCCGTCCGCGTCGCCGACGGCCAGGTCTCCGTCACGGTCACCGACAACGGGGTGGGCTGCGACCCGGCCGTCGCCCGGGGTGGGCTTGTCAACCTGCGGGAACGGGCTGACCGCCTCGGCGGCTCCTTCACGATCCGCCCGGTCAATCCGCACGGCACCGAGGTGTGCTGGTCGGTGCCGCTGCGCGACTGACCCGCGCCGAAGGTGTGCTCGTCAGCCCAGCGGCACCGGACGGGTCAGGGCGTCTTGCCGAGCAGGCGGGTGGCCAGCACTGCCGCCTGGGTGCGGCGCTCCAGACCCAGCTTTGCCAACACGCTTGACACGTAGTTCTTCACAGTCTTCTCCGCCAGGAACATCTTTCCGGCGATCTCCCGGTTGGTGAGCCCCTGCGCCACGTACTCCAGGATCCGCCGCTCCTGCTCGGTGAGCGACTTCAGCTCGCGGGGCTCCTCGACGCCGTTGCGGATGCGCTCCAGCACCCGGGTCGTGATCGCCGGGTCGAGCAGCGACTGCCCGGCCGCCACCCGGCGTACGGCGTCGACCAGGTCGGTGCCGCGGATCTGCTTGAGCACGTATCCGGCCGCGCCCGCCATGATCGCCGCGAACAGCGCCTCGTCGTCCTCGTACGAGGTGAGGATGAGGCCCTTGATGGACGAGTCGACGGCGCGGATGTCCCGGCACACGTCGATGCCGTTGCCGTCGGGCAGGCGGGCGTCGAGGATCGCCACGTCGGGCCGCAACGCCGGAATGCGGCGGGCCGCCTCCTGCGCGGAGCCGGACTCGCCGACAACCTCGATGTCGCCGCTGCTCTGGAGCAGGTCGGCCAGGCCACGACGGACGACCTCATGGTCGTCGAGGAGGAACACGCGGATCATCCCTCGTTTCTACAGGCGCCGAGGGCCGGCTGCACGGGCCGAAGGTCCCGACCCGCCGTAACACGTTAGTGCGGCGCGTCCGAAAGCCCGGCAGGGTCGGTCGGGCCCACCGGATCGGGACGTAAGGCCCTGCTCAGCGGGCACCCCACCGACGGACCGTAGAGACGTCACCGGTCACGGCGTTTCCTCGCCGTCGGCCCACCGGGAAGGGAGCATCGCCATGGACGTCGGCTACACAGCGGACCAGCTACGGGCCGCCGCCGTGGACGCGGTTCGGGCACCGTCGTTGCACAACACCCAGCCGTGGCGGCTGCGGCTGCGCGACGGCGGCATCGAGGTGCTCGCCGACCCGGCCCGCCGGCTGCCGGCTACCGACCCGAGCGGGTGGGGTGTCCGGATCGCCTGCGGCGCGGCGCTGTTCAACCTGCGGATGGCACTTGCCGTCGCCGGTACGCCGGCCCAGGTGCGGTTGCGCCCCGACCCCGCCGAACCGGACCTGCTGGCCCGGCTGGTGCCCGACGTTCCGCGCCGCCCCACCCCCGCCGAGCAGAGCCTGCACTCTGCCATCCCCCGCCGGTTCAGCAACCGGTTGCCGTTCTGGCCGGACCCGGTGCCTGCCGACGTCCGGTGGCGCCTCGGCGAGGCGGCCCGCGCCGAGCAGGGCTGGTTGGAGCTGGTGATCGGGGTGAGCGCGGTGGCCGCCTTCGGTGAGATCGCCCGCAGCGCGCACCGGGTGCTGGAGCGCGACCCCGCCTACCTTGCCGAACGCGAGGCGTGGCTGCGCCGGGAGCCCGCGCCGGACGGCGTGCCCGTCCGGGCCGGCGGCCCGCAGGGCGAGCCGCAGGACGTACTGCCGACGCGCGGCTTCGGCGGCCGGGACCGGGCACCTGGGCGGGACTTCGAGCCGGAACCCCTGGTGGGGGTGCTCGGCTCGGTCGGCAACACAGCAGTGGACCAGGTGATCGCGGGCCAGGCCATGCAGCGGTTGCTGCTCACCGCCACCGACGCCGGGCTCAGCGTGTCGATGCTGTCCCAGCCGATCGAGGTGCCCACCGCGCGGGAGCAGCTGCGGCTGTCGCTGGGGCGGTTCGGCACACCGCAGATGGTGCTGCGGATCGGGTACGGCCAGCCGGGTCGGCCCACTCCGCGTCGGAGCGTCGACGAGGTGCTGGACCTGCCTGTGGTGCAGGCCTGAGACCGGGCGCCGCCGGCCCAGCCGGTCAGGCGAGCAACGCCGCCTCCCGCGCCGCGTCCAGCCCCACCGCAACCCGGGCCGGGCGGCCGGCGCGGGGCGGCACCGACCCGACGGCGCGTAACCACCGCCAGGTGTCGGCGACCGTGTCGGCCACCGGGCGGCAGGTGAGCCCCGCCGCGTACGCCTTCTCCACGCCGCGCTCCTGCAACCACCGGAACTCGTGACCTGGCGGAATCCAGATCGGCAGGTCGTTCCAGGGGACCACACCGGCGGCCAGGATGGGCTCCGGGTCGGTCCACAGCAGTCGGGCGTCGGAGCCGGTCGCCGCGACGACCGACGCCAGTAGTTCGCCAATCGTGGTGTGCCCGGTACGACTGATGACGTTGAACGCGCCACCGACCCCTTCGGCGGCCCGGTCGAGCGTCCAACCGGCCAGGTCCCGCACGTCGATGTACTGCACGGGCAGGTCCGCCGGGCCGGGCGCCAGCACGTCGCCGCCGCGGGCCACCCGTTGCAGCCACCACGGCAACCGGCCGATGTCCTCCCCTGGGCCGAGGATGAGCCCGGCGCGGACCAGCAGGGCACGCTCGCCGTAGACCTCCGTCGCGGCCAACTCCCCACCCGCCTTGCATTGCGCGTAGTCGCCGTCGGTGGCGTCGGCGGAGGCATCCACAGTGGGTGCCTCCTCGCCTGCCTGGACCGGCGGGGGCGCCACGTACACCGATCCGCTGGAGATGTAGGTGTAGTGCCCGACCCTGCCGGCCAGCGCGCGGGCCGCGTCCCGCACCTCGCGCGGAGCGCCGTCCCAGGTGTCGACAACCAGATCCCACTCGCCGCCCGCCAGAGCCGCGAGGCCGTCCGGCGCGGTCCGGTCACCCCGCAACCGGTGTACGCCGGGAGGAACCGTGCCGTGCACACCCCTGTTGAACACCGTCACCGACCAGCCGCGACCGGCCGCCTCGGCGACCGTCGCCCCGCCCACGAAACCCGTACCGCCCAGCATCAGCAGCCTCATCCGCCCCACCCTTCCGGCAAGGGGCGGCAAACCGGTAGCGGATCTGCCCGTGGCAGAACCCTCGGGTGTGCGGCCGCCCCGGCGGGGTCGACGGCAGCACCGCCCGGCCGGGGTCATCCAGCCGGGCGGCGTGTGGACTGTCGACTCAGGGTCAACGGCTCGTCGAGCGCGCCACCTTGTCGATCAGGTTCGCCACGGCCTGCGGCCGGGACACCGTGACGGCGTGCGACGCCTTGATCTCCACGGTGTGCGCGCCCGCCCGCTTGGCCATGTAGCGCTGGGCCTTCACCGGGATGGCAAGGTCGTCGATGGCGATCATGTTCCACGACGGGATGCTGGTCCAGGCGGCCTTCGTCGCCTTACCGTTCAACGCCGCCGCGGTGACCGGCCGCTGGGTGGCTGCCATCACGTCCGCGATGTCCCGCGGAACGTCGCCGGCGAAGACCGCGCCGAACTTCCGCTGCTGGACGTAGAGGTCGGTGCCGGAGCCGCCACCGGACGTCGGGAAGGGCACCTCGTCCAGTGAAACCGCCAACTCGTTGCCGGGGAACATCCCGGACAGGTCGGACGTGCTCTCGCCGGGCTTCAGCATGAAGCTGGCAACGAAGACCAGTGCCTTGACGTCCCGGTCGCCCGCGACCGCCTCGCTGAGCACCGAGCCACCGTACGAGTGGCCGACCACCACCACCGGCCCGGAAACGCTGTCGACAACCGAACGCACGTACTCCGCGTCGCTCTGCAGATCACGCAGAGGGTTGGCGGGGGCGATCACCGGATAGCCGTCCCGCTTGAGGTGCTTGACGACGCCGTTCCAGCTGGAGGCGTCGGCGAACGCGCCGTGCACCAGCACGATCGTCGGCTTCTTCGCCGTCGGACGCTGCCCGGCCCCGCTTGCCGAACCGGCTACCAACGCGACCGCCACGACACCGGCGGTGGCCGCTGCCACGACCGCCCTCCGCCGCGCGGTCGGCAGAAGCTTGGACATCCGAAAACTGATCATCGGTAACACCCTCCAGGAAGGACCGAATACGCGAGTACCGTTCGGCCAGGTAGCAATCCCACCGTTGCGGCGGTGGATCGACCTTCGCAGCGCGCAGCCGACCGGGAATCAGTCATCCATCTCTGCGGATCACGCCGCTGGTGACCGTCGTATCTGCGTGGGTGGAGCGGTCTCCCACCACTTTGGGCGGTGTCGACACGGCCGGATGATCGTCATGCCAGGGCCGTCGAGGGGCGAGGTTAGGTCATTCAACCGATGCCACCCCGCTCACGCCGAACGGATGCGGGCGTCGCCGACGGACAAAGGGCCGGACCCGAAGGCCCAGCCCTTTGATCAGAAAGAATGTGGTGGGCGATACTGGGTTTGAACCAGTGACCTCTTCCGTGTCAAGGAAGCGCGCTCCCACTGCGCCAATCGCCCGTGGTGACCGCCTGCCTCAAGGAGCCAGGCCCTGAGAGGCGAATCGCGAGCGGACGACGGGATTCGAACCCGCGACCCTCACCTTGGCAAGGTGATGCGCTACCAGCTGCGCTACGTCCGCACGTCCCCGACAAGCGCCGGTGACAGTCGAACTCTACCCGATGCCAAGATCGCCCGGCGCGGCCCCCTCAAGCATTGGCGATTGCTCTGCTCAACCTCGGGGTACTGATGAACCTCGACAGCGCACCACACCCCCTTAAGGAGGCTGTCGTGGGTATCGGCACCAGCATCTTCCTGATCGCGCTCGGCGCGATCCTCACCTTCGCGCTCGACGCCAGCGTCGGCGGCATCGACCTCGACGTGGTCGGCTGGATCCTGATGGGCGCCGGCGTGCTCGGCCTCATCATGACCACGCTGATCTGGGGTCGTCGCCGTCAGGTGGTCACCACCGAGGAGCAGCCGGTGGAATACCGGCGGGTCGAGGAGCGGCGGGACGTCGCCCCTCCACTGTGAGGATCGCCCTGCGGGTCGGCCGCCTCGATCGAGACGGCCGACCCGTTCGCGCGTGATCCGGGCTCCGCGCTGCCCCGCGCAGGCCTCCCCGGCGGCGGGTTTGCGCAGGTGAACGCGTCGGGCGGGGCGCGCTACGATCGCGAGTCGTGGAAGCTCTCGACACTGTGCTGGCAGCGCATCGGGCGTACCTGCTCGGATGGAACGTCGGCGTGGTCGGCGGCGACGACCTCCCGACCTACCGCAGCGACGTGCCGCACGCGCCCCTCAACGGGGTGCTGCGCGTCGCGGGGCGCACACCGCGGGACGCGCTCGCCGAGGCCCGGGAGCGCCTGCACGGCGTACCCCGGATCTGGTGGGTCGGCCCAGACAGCAACGCCGGCACCGCCGACGGCCTGGTCTCCGTCGGCGCCACCGAGATCGCCCGCATGCCGATCATGACCACGCCGATCGCGGAGGCAGCCGATGCCGCGCCGCCGGCCGGGTTGCACATCACCGCAACCACCGACCTGGCGGCGTTCGTCTCGGCCTACGCCCGGGTGTCCGGAATCGCTCCGCACGACGTGCCGGCGACCATCGAGCGGGAGAAGGCGTTCGCCGGCGACGGCACGGTGATCAGACTGGCCGGCCGCCTCGACGACGGCCGGATCGTCGGGACGGCTGTCGCCTGGCTGAGCCACGGCCTGGCCATGCTCTACTTCGTGGGTACGCAGCCGGAGCAACGACGGCGGGGCATCGGCGCGGCCATGACCCGGGCCGCTCTCGACGTGGCCCGCGAGCGGGGCGCCCGCACCGCAGCCCTCACCTCGTCACCCATCGGCGAGCCGGTCTACCGCCGCCTCGGTTTCCGACAGGTGGCAGAGTTCCGGCTGCTGACGTTCTGAGCCGGTGCGGCTGGCGCAGCAGAAAGCCCGTTACCGGAAATCCGGTAACGGGCTGATCTGACTGCCTATCCATCCTGTGGGCGATACTGGGTTTGAACCAGTGACCTCTTCCGTGTCAAGGAAGCGCGCTCCCACTGCGCCAATCGCCCGTGCTTGTTACCGAGGTGGGGACGGGATTTGAACCCGCGTACACGGCTTTGCAGGCCGTTGCCTCGCCTCTCGGCCACCCCACCGAGGTTGCCCCCGTCATGCGTGGCGGCATCTCCGAGCGGACGACGGGATTCGAACCCGCGACCCTCACCTTGGCAAGGTGATGCGCTACCAGCTGCGCTACGTCCGCACGCCCCCGGACGTTCCCGGGTGACGGATGAGAACTTTAGCCGAGCCGTCGAACGACTGCCAACTCGGGGTCACCTCGGCGCGTCCTGCCGGTCGGCGGGCGAAGATGTGCTCGAACCGGTCATCACCGGCAGGCTTCCTAGGTGGCTGGTCTGGAAGCTCCTCGATCGTCACCCTCCGCACCTTCCGGCGTCAGACGGGCCGAGATCGCTGAGGCGCAGCTCAGCAACGGGCTCGGGGCATCGACAAGCGCCTGGGGCCTCGACGGACACCTCCCGAAGAACGACAAAAGACACGCTAAGTAAGTGTCCGGCTTCCGACTGCTACTGGGTGAATGGGACGGCGATGGTCACTGTTCGTGTTCGGATGGATGGGCTACGGTAACGGTCGTGACGAGACGTGCGGCCGAGATCCGCCTGGATGCCCTGCTGCGCACCGCGTGCGACGTGATCGTCGAGCGCGGTCTGGCCAACACCCGGACAGCCGACGTGGCGCAGGCCGCTGGCGTGAGCCAGGCGCTGGTTTTCTACCACTTCGCCACCAAGGAACGGCTGCTCGCGCAGGCGTTCGCGTACGCGGTCGAGCAGGATCTGGCTCGGCTTGACGCGGTGACCCGCTCGTCGGCCCCGCCGCTGACCAAGCTCCGCCGCATCCTGAAGCTCTACACCCCGGCCGGGCGGGCCACCTCCTGGTCGATGTGGATCGACGGCTGGTCCGAGTCGCTGCGTACACCCGAGATGGAGAAGGTCTCCCGCCGACTCGACCTGCGCTGGCGGCAGGACCTCGCAGCGGTGATCGCCGCCGGGGTGGCCGACGGCACCTTCGAGTGCGCCGACCCGGACGGGGCCGCCTGGCGGATCAGCGCGGTGATGGACGGCCTCGCCGTGCAGCTCGCCGTGCACGAGCGGGTGATCTCCCGGCGGCAGTTCGGCGAGTGGGTCCGGCTGGTCACCGCCCGGGAGCTGGGCCTGGACCCGGTCGTGCTGGACTGAGCACGCCTGCTCCCCCACCCGGGCCAGCCAAAACGGCTCGGAGCGCCCCGTCGACCGGAACAATCGGCACCATGGATCTGCTGGAGGCGTACTGCCGGAGCCTGGCCGAGTTCGTCGACCGGGTGGACCAGGTCGGGCCCGGCCAGTGGTCCGACCCGACACCGTGCCCCGGCTGGGACGTCCGCGCGCTCGTCAACCACGTGGTGAGCGAGGACAGGTGGAGCGTCCCGCTGCTCGCCGGCCGCACCATCGACGAGGTCGGCGACCGGTTCGACGGCGACCAGCTCGGCGACGACCCGGCCACGGCGGCGCGGGAGGCGACAGCACAGGCGGAGATCGCCGCCACCCACCCCGGCACCATCGACCGAACCGTGCACCTCTCCAGTGGCGCGACCCCCGCCGCCGAGTACATCCAGCAGCTCCTCGCCGAGCACCTTGTGCACGGCTGGGACCTGGCGGTGGCGATCGGCGCCGAGCCTCGCCTGGAACCCGACGCGGTCAACGTGTGCGCCAGGTGGTTCGCCGGCCAGGTCGACACCTATCGGAGCAACAACCTGGTCCACGACGCGGTGCGGCTCTCCGCCGACGCCGACGAGCAGGACCGCCTGCTGGCCGCCTTCGGCCGCGACCCCGACTGGGTGCCGGCCGACTGAGCACGGCCCGCCGGCCGAGCACGGCCCGCTGAGCGCGTCGGCGGTCGGGCGTCGGTCGGGCGTCGAAACACCTCACGGTAAGCCCCGACCCGCGCAAATACCCGGCGCGTCGGCGGCCGGGCCTTGCCGCGCCCTCGACCGGCTGATATCCACAGATGCGCATGCGTCACCGCGCAACGCCGGCCGGCGGCCCGCCGGCCATTCCACTCCCACGAGGAGGTCCCGTGCCACGATCCCAGTGGTCACCCTCGATGAGCCGGCGTCGACGCCGGCTCATCGCCGTCCTGGCGGCGACGGCGACCGCCGCCGCGCTGCTGCCCACCGGCGCGAGCACCGCGGCCCCCACCAGCGCAGCGCCATCCGCCCAGCGGTCGTCCGGGCCGTTCGCCGAGGGCCACCAGAGCGCCGACGTCGACAACCGCGCCGGTACTGCCGCACCCGACGCCCGCCAACGCGGCCTGGCCCGCGCCGCCGACCCCGACGTGCGGTGGAACAAGCTCGGCACCCCGCAGGCGCTCGGCCCCGGCCACGCCCCACTCGCCACCGGCCTGCCCTCCGACCCGGAGGCCGCCGCCCGCGCGTACCTGGCCGCCAACCGCGACCTGTTCGGAATGGACGCCGCCACTGTCGCCGACCTGGAGCGGGTACTGGTCCGGCCGATCGGCACCGGTGCCGTGGTGACCCTCCGGCAGCGCTTCGGCGACCTACCGGCCGGGCCGGACGGCCTTGTCACCCTCGCGGTAAGCGCCGGATCGGTGCTCTCGGTCAGCTCGTCGCTGGCCCGCGACACGAGCGCGCCCGCGCCGGCCACCCGCAGCGCCGACCAGGCGTACGCCGCCGCGCTCGCCGACGCCAAGCTGACCGCCGACGCGGTGGCCAGTCACACGGTGCGCGAGGTGGCAGTGCCCACCCCGCTGGAAGGACCGCGAGCCGCCTACGAGGTGACGCTGATCGGCGCGGACGCCGATCACCCGGCGGCGTTCACCAGCTACGTGGACGGCATCACCGGCCAGGTGCTGGTCCGCGAGGATCTCGTCGACTACGACTCGGACAACCCGAGTTGGGCGGTCTTCCCGGCCACCCCGCCCCGCGATCTCGGCCCCGGACAGGACCCGCGGGTGCGCTGGTGCGGCGACCCGGCGCCCGGCTGCCAGTCGGCGTTCCGCGACCCCGCCACCGGTCAGCCGTGGGACGTCGACGCGGCCACCGGCACGCCCACCTTCACCTCGCGCGGCAACTCGGCGAACACAGTGCTCTCCTGGGGTGCGGGCACTCCGGCCGTCCCGGCGCCCACCAGCCCGGACCGCCGCTACGAGTACCCGTTCACCGACCAGTGGCACCAGGCGAAGTGCAACCCGGAGGTGTTCACCTCTGCCCAGCGCAACGACGCGGACGCGTCCATCGCCAACCTCTTCGCCATGCACAACCGGATGCACGACTGGTCGTACCAGTTGGGCTTCACCGAGTCGGCGTGGAACCTCCAGGCGGTGAACCTCACGCCGGACGGGCTGGGCGGTGACGCCGAGCAGGGCCGCGCGCAGCAGGGCGCGCTGACCGGCAACCGCAACAACGCCAACCAGGGCACCCCGCGCGACGGGCTGCCGCCGACCACGAACATGTATCTGTGGCAGCCGCAGGCCGGCGGCCCGTACCCGCCGTGCGTCGACGGCGACTACGACATGACGGTGATCGGCCACGAGTACACCCACGCGATCACCAACCGGATGATCGCCGGCCCGGACAGCGGGATCAGCGGTCACCAGGGCGGGGCCATGGGCGAGTCGTGGGGTGACCTGCTCGCCGCCGAGTACCTCTTCCAGCACGGGCTGCGCGCCCCCGGCGAGTCGCCGTTCGTCACCGGCGGGTACGTCACCGGCAACCTGGTCAGCGGCATCCGCAACTACGACCTGAGCCGCAGCCCGCTCAACTACTCCGACATCGGCTACAACACCGGCGGCCCGGCCGTGCACGCCGACGGGGAGATCTGGGGCGCCACGAACTTCCGGGTCCGGTCCGCGCTCGTCAAGCGGTACGGCCTCGGCACGCCGCAGCGACAGTTGGAGTGCGCGCTGGGGAAGGTCGCCGCCGACAAGTGCCCGGGCAACCGGCGCTGGTCGCAGCTGGTCTTCGACTCGTTCCTGCTCCAGGCCGCCAGCCAGGTCAGCATGCTCGACATGCGGGACAACATGCTCACCGCCGACCTGCTCCGCTTCGGCGGGGCGAACCAGGACCTGATCTGGGCCGAGTTCGCCCGCTCCGGAATGGGCCGGGACGCCGCGACCAACGGCGCCGCCGACACCGATCCGACGCCGAGCTTCGCCTCTCCGAGCGGCGGCAACGCCACACTCACCCTGCGTCCGCGCGGCGACAGCGCCGACGCGCCCATCCGGGTGTACGTCGGGGCGTACGAGGCGCGGGCCGTGCCGATCGCCGACACCGACCCGGCCACGCCCATCCCGGACACCGTGGAGATGGTGGCCGGCACGTACGACCTGGTCGCCGTCGCGCCCGGCTTCGGTCACCAGCGGCTCAGCGTGGTCGCCACTGCCGGCAAGCAGGGGTACGTCGACCTGCGGATGAGCCGCAACCTCGCGTCCACCGCGTCCGGCGCCACGATCAGCGGCGACGGGGTCAACCTGGACCGGATCGCCGACGACACCGAGGCGACGAACTGGGCCTCCCTGGACGGGGTGGCCGGCAAGCAGGTCACAGTGGCGCTGCCCGGGGACGCCCCGCAGGCGGTCAAGCGCGTCAACGTCAGCGCGATGTTGCGCCCCGCGATCGCCGGGGACGCCGACACCGGGAGTCAGAACGCGCTGAGCGCGCTGCGGTCGTTCGCGGTGTCGGCGTGCAACGCGAAGACCACCGACTGCGCGGATCCGGCGCGCTGGCAGCGGATCTACACGAGCGCTGACGACGCGTTCCCGGGTGGGGCGTACCGGGCGTACAGCCGGGACATCAACCTCCGGACGTTCGCCGTGCCCACCACGCTCGCCACGCACCTGCGGCTGGAGGTACTGGCCAGCCAGTGCACCGGCGGCCCGCACTACGCGGGTGAGCAGGACGACGACCCGGCCACGACGACGGACTGCGCGACCGCCAGCCCGGCCCGCGGCCAGGTCCGGATCGCCGAGTTCCAGGCGTTCTCGAAGTGACACCGTCGGGGCCGGCGGACCTCCGCCGGCCCCGACGCCCTCGGTTCAGTGGCGGGGAGCCGCCGCCGAAGATCCGCAGGTCAGCGGCGTAACGGTCGCCACCGGTCGGGCGGATTCGGCCGCTCCCAGAGTCGGTCCGCCGGCTGCTCGCCGGCTCCGGCGGGTGCGGCCCTGGTGAGGTGGCGCAGCCGCAGCAGCAGGCCCAACCCGAGCGAGAGCAGCAGGGCACCGAGCAGGAACGCTGCCTGCACCACGCCGAACCCGCCGGTCTGCGCGACAGGTCGGCCCGCGCCGGCGGCCGGTGGGGCGGCGTCGACCGGTTGCTCCACGACGGGCTCGTCGTCAGGGGTGCTGGCGTCGGCGGGTTCGCTCGCGGGATCGGTGGGCTCCGGCGGCGTCTCGGTGGGACGCGCCGACGGGCTGGGTGCCACCCCCACCACGGAACGGGTGGCCGTCTGCCGGGCCAACAGGCGCAGGTTCACGTCGTACGCCTCGGCGGCGAGGGTGACCCGGCCCCGGGTGACGTCCTCGGCGAAGGCCACCCGGTAACGGGCGGTGACGGTACGGCCCGGGCAGAGCGTGCCCGGGTCGAGTTGCCGGTCGGTGAGCCGGGCGACGTCCCCGTCGGTACGGATCTCCAGCGGGAATTCGCCGGTCTCCTCCACCCGGTCCATCTTCACCTGATCGAGCCGGATGCCCTGCACTCTCAGCACCATCGACCAGCGGACCTTGACGCAGCCGCCGCGCCGGTCGGTCCGCGAGACCACTGCGGAGAGCGTCCGTACCTGGTCGCCGGCGGTGAACTGGGCCGGCAGCCCACTCAACTCGGTGGCGAACGCCGCCTGCGCCGGAGCGGCCATGGCCAGCTCCACCCCGCTCAGACAGGCCAGCACCACCCCGACCTGTAGCGCCTTTCGCCACACCGTCACCACTGCCGCCCTCCGTTCGGTCGTCTCCACCACGCAACGCTAGGAGCGCGCGGTCGACCCGAACAGACGGGTGTGTTCGCACCGGGCGGCAGAGACAGTGCGTGTTATCACCGAACGTGGTGAACCGGTCACCCGGCCCCGCGACACGCCCGGCGGTCGGCCGCTGGGACAATCGCCAGCGTGTCCGAACTCTCCACGACCTTCGTCCGGCTGCACGCCCGGCTCGCCCCTGTGGCGTTCGTTCCCGAGGTGCGGCTGCACCAGGCGGACGAACCGATCGGCCTGTGGGAGCTGACCGAGGGTGAGTTCTCCACCGACCGGCCGCCACCGTTCTGGGCCTTCGCCTGGGCCGGCGGTCAGGCGCTCGCCCGTTACGTGACCGACCATCCGGAGCTGGTGGCCGGCCGCCGTGTGCTCGACCTCGCCTCCGGCTCCGGCCTGGTGGCCATCGCCGCCGCCCGGGCCGGCGCGGCGTCCGTGCGGGCCGTCGAGGTCGACGAGTTGGCGGTGGCGGCGGTCGCGCTCAACGCCAAGGCCAACGGGGTACGCGTCGACGCCGAGTTCGGCGACATCCTCGACGGCGACGCCGGTGACGCCGAGGTGGTGCTCGCCGGGGACGTCTTCTACAGCGAGGCGATGGCCCGGCGGGTGCTGCGGTTCCTGCTGCGCGCCGCCCGAGCCGGTGCCCCGGCGCTCGTCGGTGACCCCGGGCGGGCGTTCCTGCCCCGGGACCGTTTCGACGAGCTGGCGAGCTTCGACGTGCCGGTGACGGAGGCACTGGAGAGCGTGCGGGTGAAGCGCACCACCGTCTGGCAGCTGCGGGCCGGCCTGCCGGGGGCCGCCAGCTAGCGTGTCGGCGTGCTGTTCCGCAGCTGGGCGTCGGCGGTCGAGTCACCCTGGCCGGACGTCGCCTCGGTGGTCGACCACGTCGGCGTACGCCATCTGGTGGTGACCCGGCACGCGCTGGTCCGTCAGGTGCTTGCCGACCCGGCGACCTACCGGCCGGACAACGCGCTGGACGCGGTGACCCCAATGCCTGTGACAGCGCTGCGGGTGCTCGCCGGGCACCGGTTCCGGCTGCCGCCGACGCTCGCCAACAACTCCGGTGCCAGTCATCCGCAGATCCGGGCGATCGTCGCCGCCGCGTTGCACCCCACCCGGGTCGCGGCGCAGCGTCAGTGGCTCACCGCGCTGGTCCGCGACCGGGTCGCCCGGCTGACCGCCGCGCTGGACGGCGGGCAGCCCGTCGACCTGTACGCGGATCTCGCCGCCGACCTGCCGTTGCTGGTGCTGGCCCGGCTTGTCGAGTTGCCCGACACGCCGGTCGGCGCGGTCAAGGAGTTCGCCCGCGCCGCGCTGGAGCTGTTCTGGGCGCCGCTGGACGCCGACCGTCAGTTGGCGCTCGCCGCCGAGGTGGGCCGGTTCCACAGTGTGCTGCGCGACTTCGCGACCACCGGCGGCGGATTGGCCGCGGAACTGCGTACGGCCGGGCACCCGCCGGACGTGGTGGTCGGCGCGCTCTTCTTCCTGCTGGTCGCGGGCCAGGAGACCACGTCGCAGTTCCTCACCCTGCTGCTGCACCGGCTGGCCGGCGAACCCGCCGTGCGGGCCGGGCTGCGTAGCGGCGAGGTGGCGGTGGCCGACGTGGTGGAGGAAGGGCTGCGGCTGGAGCCGCCGATCGTGACCTGGCGCCGGGTGGCCACCACCGACGGGCTGCTGGCCGGGCAGCCGGTGCCGGCGGGCACGAGCCTGGTGCTGTGGTTGGCCCGCGCCGGCCGGGACCCGGCGGTCGTCGAGTCACCCGACGAGTTCCGCCCCGGCCAGCGCGGATCGCGCCGGCACCTGGCGTTCGGCGCCGGCGCGCACCGCTGCGTCGGGGACGTGCTGGCCCGGATGGAGGCGGCAGTCGTGGTGGCGGAGGCCGCGCCACTGCTCGACGGGGTGACGGTGATCCGCCCACCGTGGTGTCCGGACAATCTGACCTTCCGGATGCCCGACGCGTTCGTGATCCGGCGCGCTCCGGCTAACACCGGGCTCACCGAATCCTGATCAACTCGGTAGGTTTCCGGGCGTGTCAGCGACCCCTGCTCGCCGGATCCTCGCCGCCGTACCACTTCTGGCCCTGCTGGCGCTGAGTGCCTGCACAGCCGGCCCGGTGTTGCAGGCCCGGCGGGTCCCTACCGGCACGCCGACGTCGGCCGCCCCGCTCCCCACGCCGTCGGCCTCACCGTCCCCGACGCCCACCCCCGGAACCCTTGAGTGGTACGTGTCCCAGGTGCCGACCTTTCCCGAGGCGCCGCCGCCGCAGCCGGTGCAGCTCCCCCCGAACGGTCCGGCGCCGAACTGGCACCGCCTGCCCATCGACCAGAAGGTCGCCTTCATCACCATCGACGACGGTGGGCTGGCCCGGCCGCCCGCGGTGATCGACTTCATCTGGGAGGCGCGGATCCCGGTCACGATGTTCCTCAACTCACCAGCGGCACAGGAGCACACCGACTACTTCCGGCAGATCGAGGCGGTCGGCGGGATCATCGAGAACCACACCATCTCGCACACCTCCCTGGCCGGCCGGTCGTACGCGTACCAGCGGCAGGAGATCTGCGGCGCTGCCGACAAGCTGGAGTCGCTGTTCGGCAAGCGACCCACACTGTTCCGTGCCCCGTTCGGCAACCACGACGCCACCACGTTGCGGGCCGCACACGACTGCGGCGCGAAGGCCGTCCTGCACTGGTCCGAGACGGTTCACGAGGGAAAGGTGCGCTACCAGACGCCGGAGAAGGTCGTCCAGCCCGGCGACGTGCTGCTCATGCACTTCCGGCCGGCCCTCATGGACGACCTGCTGGCGGCGTTGAAGGCGATCCACCGGGCCGGGCTCACACCCGCGCTGCTTACCGACTACATCAGGTGATCGAGTCGTCGCCGACCTGACCAAAGTCAGGGTGCTGTGGTGCCGTTCGGGCGCGGTGGAGCAGCCGGCCGAACGCCTAGCGTCAGCGCATGATCACATTACGTGGGTTGACGAAACGGTTCGGGGAGACCACAGCCGTCGACGCGTTGACAGTCGACATCGCGCCCGGCCGGGTCACCGGCTTCCTCGGCCCCAACGGCGCCGGCAAGTCCACCACCATGCGAATGGTCCTCGGGCTGGACCGCCCCACCGCCGGGCAGGCGCTCGTCGGCGGGCGCGCGTACCGGGATCTGCGCCGGCCGTTGCACGAGGTCGGCGCGCTGCTTGACGCCCGCGCCATCCACCCGGCCCGGTCCGGCCGCGCGCACCTGCTGGCCATGGCCCGCAGCAACGGCATCCCCGCCCGCCGGGTGGACGAGGTGCTGGACACCGTCGGGCTGGACGGACGCCCCGCCGGTAAGGCCGGACGGACCCTCTCCCTCGGCATGGGCCAGCGGCTCGGCATCGCCGGCGCGCTGCTCGGCGACCCCCCGGTACTGATGTTCGACGAGCCGGTGAACGGGCTCGACCCGGACGGGGTGCGCTGGGTCCGGCAGCTGATGCGCTCCCTGGCCGACGAAGGGCGCACTGTCTTCGTCTCCAGTCACCTCATGAGCGAGATGCAGCTGACCGCCGACCAACTCGTGGTGATCGGCCGGGGACGACTGCTCGCCGACGCGCCGATCGGCGACGTGGTCGCCGGCAGCACTGTCGCCGTCCGGGTCCGCAGCCCGCACGCCGACGGGCTGGCCGCTCTCGCCGCGCGCCTCACCGCAGCCGGGGCGACAGTCGAGGCCGCCGACCACGACGAGCTGACGGTGACCGGCACGACCGCCGACCGGGTCGGAGACCTCGCGTACGAGCTGGGGATCCGGCTGCACGAACTGAGCCCGCACGGCGCATCGCTGGAGCAGGCGTTCATGGACCTGACCGCCGACAGCGTCGAGTACGCCGGCGGCCGAACCGGAGGTGGCGCACGATGAGCACGAACACGGTCGCGGGTGTCCGCCCCGCCGCCGAGCCGACCGCGTCCCAGGGCGCCCCGGCCGCGTTCCGCGGTGCGGTGGCCGCCGAGTGGACCAAGCTGTTCTCGGTACCGAGCACCTGGTGGACGATGCTGGCCGGGCTGGTGGTGATGGCCGCGAGCGCACTCCAACTGGCCATCTACGCGGCCAACGACAACACGAACGACGACCCGCTCGACGACAGGGGAATCGTCACCGTCGGCAGCGTGGTGATCGACTCCGTCGAGCTGACCCAGTACGCGGTGCTGGCGCTGGGCCTGCTGGCGATCACCGCCGAGTTCACAAGCGGCACCATCCGGACCACGTTGCAGTGCACCCCGGCACGAGGTCGCGTGCTGCTTGCCAAGGCCGTGGTCGCCGGAGCTGTCACCTTCGCTCTCGGGCTGCTGCTCGGTGGCGTCGGCGCCCTGGTCGCGCGACCGACGCTCGGCGAATGGGGCAGCGCGCCGGCCGCCGACACGATCGGCGACATCGTGGCGGTGGCGACCTACCTGGCGCTTGTCGGCGTGCTCGCGCTGGGGCTCGGCGCGGCACTGCGCAGCGCGGTCCTCACGATCACCGTGCTGTTCGCCATCCTGATGATCGTGCCGCTGTCGCTGATGGAGCCGGACATCGCCGTGCTGAACCGGATCGCCGACGTCTTCCCCGGCGTGGCAGGCGGGCACTTCATGGCTGGCGACACCGAGCCCTACCCGGGCGCGGTCGGTCTGCTGCTGCTCGCCGGGTGGGCCGGCGCGGCGCTCCTGCTGGGCCGGGCCGCGCTGCGCCGCCGCGACGCCTGACCGGTGAGCGGGGGCCCGACCCGGCCCCCGCTCACCCGTCGACAAGCCCCGCCTCGTACGCCACGATCGCCGCCTGCACCCGGTTACGCACGTCCAACCGGGTGAAGATGCTTGTCAGATAGCTCTTCACGGTGCCCTCCACAAGGTGCAGCCGGCGGGCGATCTCGGCGTTTGACAGCCCCGCCCCCACCAGCGCCAGCACCTCCCGTTCCCGCTCGGTAAGCCCGGCCGTACGGTCCCGCGCGGCGGGTCGGCGGGCCAGCCGGCCGGCGCCCAACTCGATCACCCGGCGGGCCACCCGGGGCGACAGATAGGCACCGCCGTCGGCGACCGCGTGCACCCCGGCGATCAGTTCCCGCGGGTCGCCTGCCTTGAGCAGGAACCCGCTCGCGCCGTGCCCGAGCGCGCGGGCCACATGGTCGTCCTCACCGAAGGTGGTCAGCATGATCGTCGCGGTGTCCGGTGCGACCCGGCGGATCTCGGCGGCGGCGGTCAACCCGTCCAGCCGGGGCATCCGGATGTCCAGCAACGCCACATGGGGTCGGTGCGCCCGCACGAGTTCCACCGCCGCCCGCCCGTCACCGGCCTCGGCGACCACCTCGATGCAGTGATCGGCGGCGAGAATCGCCCGGACACCGGCCCGGATCATCGCCTCGTCGTCGGCGAGGACAACCCGGATCGGCAGCGTCAGTGCCGTGTCGGTGTTCACTACGCGATCCGCTCCTTGCTGACCAGCCGGCCGTCGGTGAAGCAGAGCCGCCACGTCGGCTCGGCGAGAGGGAAGTTGCCATCGGTGTAGTACTCGCAGTCGGCCCGGTAGACAGCGGACGGACGTTCCAGCTGTCGCCGGGGCAGCCCCGCCAGCTCCGACCGGGCCGTACCGACACGCAGCTCGTCGAAGGTCGCCTGGTCCAACACCGTTCCGGCGGTCGCCACCGGGTAGTAGACGAACGAGAGCACCAGGGCGAAACCTGCCGGCGCCCCGACCGCCGCGAGCAGACTGCGTCGAACTCGTCGACGGGCGTCGTGCAGCCGCCGCTCCGCGTCGACTGGCCCCTCCACGGCACCCGGCCGGTCACCGGACCAGGACGCCGCCCCGGCCGCCTCCACCGGCGACAGGGCGGCCAGCGCCTCCGGTGGCGACGCGGCCGTCGATAGTGCCTCCAGTGACGACGGCCCTGCCGACAGCGACTCTGCCGGCGTCGCGATGGCCGGCAGCACCGCCCGTACGGCGAACCCGCCGTCGGCCCGCGGGCCGGCGTCGAAGGTCCCACCGGCCAGGCGAACCCGCTCGGCGAGCGCCAGCAGCCCGCTGCCCCGCGACGACGGAGCCGGCAACGGCCCGGCCGGCGGAACACTGTTGACGACAGTCACCTCCACCCGGTCACCGTCCCGACCCAGGCGTACGTCGACCGGGGCACCCGGCGCGTACCGGGCGGCGTTGGTCAGGGCCTCCCGGACGACCCGGTGCGCAGCGTGGCCTGTCATCGCCGGCAACTCCGCGACCACCGGGGCGGCATCCAGCCGTACCGCCATGCCAGCCTCCCGGGCGCCTTCGACAAGCTCGGAGACGCTTTCCCCGCTCGGACGAACCGATGCCCCACCCTCCTCGCGGAGCACTCCGATGATCTCGTGCAGCCGCTCGGTGGCGGCGGAGACACTGGCCCGCAACTCCCCCGCCGCGACCCGGTGCCGCTCGTCGAGGTCGGCGGCGACCTCCAGAGCTGCGGCGCGTACCGCGATCAGACTGAGGTCGTGACCGAGGGAGTCATGCATCTCCCCGGCGATCCGGGCCCTCTCCCGCAGCCGGATCCGCTCGGCGGCACCACGCTGCTCGCTGGCCACCGCGTCGACGTGACGGCGACCGGCCTCGGCCAACTCCCGCTGCTGACGCCGGTACCGACCGACCAACCAGGGAAACACCGCAGCGAAGAGCAGCACCGAGGCCAGCAGGAACCAGGTGGCCGCACCCGTGCCCAGCAGCCCCAGGTTGAGCGCCGTACCAGCAGCCGCGATCAGCACGAAGGTCACGACCGCCGGGCCCGCCGAAGCGCTGCGCCGCCCAGCGAGATAACTGAAGATCGGGATGGCGAACACGAAGTTGCCGTCGACGAGCGACCCGAGCACCACGAGCACCAGGGCGACCAACGGCGTGCGCCGGCTCACCACCACCGCCGCGCCGAGCAGCAGCACCTTGCCGACAAGCAACGGCAACGCGTACCGCGGATGGGGCGGAGTGACCCCGGCGTACGCGACCGGCGCGGCGACGACCGCCCACAGCAATACGTCCCGCAGCAGGCGCCGCCGCTGATCCGGCGAACCTGGCACCGAAGAGTCGAGAAGCCTCACCGCCGTCACGCTACCCACGCCCGACCTGGGCGGACACCGACGAAAGTCAGGTGTTCAGCTGCTCTCCTCGGCCCACACCCGCCAGTCGTCCAACACCCCGTGCAGGGCCGGAGTGAGCCAGCCCGGCGCGGAACGACGAAACACCCCAGGGTCCATCGCGCCAGCGCCATCGGGCACGGCACCGAGCATGTTCGGCACCAGGTCGGTGAGGTTCGACCAGTGCACCAACTCCGGAGACGACGGCCAGGCACCGATCACCACGCCTGCCGGCACCGCCCGCCGGTCCAGCGCCTCAAGAGTCAACGCCGTGTGGTTGAGCGTGCCCAACCCGGCACGGGCGACCACCACCGCCGGCGCACCCAACGACACCGCCAGATCCGCCATCGTCCACGGCTCCCCCGACGGGCGCAGCCCCATCGGCACCAGCAGACCACCGGCCCCCTCGACAAGCACCAGATCGTGCTTGTCCGCCTCTTCCCGGACGGCGTCCACGGCCGTGTACAACTCCAACGGCGGCAGATCCGCCACCCGGGCGGCAGCCAACGGAGCCAGCGGATCCGGAAAACTGGCAAGAGTGCGACCGGTGAGCGGAGCCGCCAACCGGTTGACCACGTCCACGTCACCCGGCTCCCCGCCGGCCGTACCCGTCT
The DNA here is from genome assembly GCF_049847245.1 of Micromonospora sp. DT68. Taxonomy (NCBI): domain Bacteria; kingdom Bacillati; phylum Actinomycetota; class Actinomycetes; order Micromonosporales; family Micromonosporaceae; genus Micromonospora; species Micromonospora sp. DT68. Next base: position 50,112 of record NZ_JBNCNZ010000007.1, on the reverse strand, counting down.
GGCCCGGCTTGACCACAGCCACCCGCAACCCGGCGGCCTGCGCGGCAGCCGTGATCGCCGCGGTCACCACGGTCTTGCCCACCTCGGTGTCGGTGCCTGTGACAAGCACCGGCCCCTCCCACGCGCTCACTGTGTCGCCTCTGCTCGCGACTGCGGGGCTCGCAAACCCGGCTCACTCCTCGCGCTCACTGCACAACCTCGGCTCGCGACTGCGGGGCTCGCAAACCCGGCTCACTCCTCGCGCTCACGGGACACAGTCCACTATGGCTTCCAGCGCCCGCTCGAAATCCGCGCGCGGCACCCCTGCGCTGACGGTGATGCGCAGCCGGGAACGGTTGTCCGGAGTGGACGGCGGCCGGAAGCAGCCCACCGCGACACCCCGGTCGCGGCAGTCAGCGGCCCAGGCCGTCGCCGCCTCCGGGCCGGGAGCGGTCACCGAGACCACAGCCCCGTCCGGCGTGGAGACCGTCAGCCCCGCCGCCCGCAACCGGCCCACCGCCAACGCCACCCGGTCGGCCAACTCGGCCCGCAGGTCGTCGCCGTCGCGGGCCAGCCGCAGCGCCGCGTGCACACCGGCAGCGACCGCCGGCGGCAACGCGGTGTCGAAGATGAACGTACGGCCGGTCTCGACAAGGTGCCTGACGAACTCGGCCGGCCCGGCCACCACCCCACCCGCGCCGCCGAGCGCCTTGGACAGGGTGGCGGTGACCACCACGTCCGGCTCCCCGGCCAGCCCAGCGGCGGCCACCGCGCCCGCGCCGGACGGCCCGGTCACGCCGAGCCCGTGCGCGTCGTCGACGAGCAGCAGCGCGCCGTAGCGGCGGGCCACCGCGTGCAACTCGGCCAGCGGGGCGAGATCACCGTCGACCGAGAACACCGACTCGGTGACCACCACCGCCGGGCGGCCCGGCGCCACCGCGAGGGCTGCGGCCACGGCCGTCACGTCGGCGTGCGCGGCCACGACAGTCTCCGCGCCGGAGATCCGGCAGCCGTCGATCAGCGACGCGTGGTTGTGCGCGTCGGACACGAGCAGCGTGCGAGGTTGGACGAGGGCCCGCAGCGCACCGAGGTTCGCCAGGTATCCGGAGGAGAAGACGAGAGCTTTGTCGGCGCCCAGCCACTGCGCCAGCTCGTCCTCCAACGCCTGGTGCGCGTCGGTCGAGCCGCGTACCAGGCGCGACCCGGTCGCTCCCAGCCCGTACGCCGACAGCGCCGCCGCCGCCGCGGCCGTGACCTCCGGGTGGGTGGCCAGGCCGAGGTAGTCGTTGCCGGCCAGATCGGTCATTCCGTCGTCGGCGGGACGCGGATGCAGTCGCCGGGTCAGGCCGGCCTTGGCCCGCAACTCCGCGCGGCGGTCGAGCGCCGCCAGCCAGTCCGCCACCGTCACCCCTTCGCCGCCGTCCGGTGCCGGCCACGCCGACACCCGCCGGGCGAAATTACCACCCGTCCCCACCAACTCGACGGATCCACCCATCGCCGACCTGCGCGGCCACCTGCCGGGCGGGTACCGCCGGGCCCTGGGAGCGACCGGCGAGCGGGCCATTCCGGCTGACCGGGGCGCCTTGTAGGGTACGAGCCATGCCAGAGATCCTCGACCAGGCCCGTACCCAGGTCCTGGGTGACGGTGTCGGTCTCGACGAGGCCGGCGTCCTCGCCGTGCTGAACCTGCCCGACGAGCACCTGCCCGCCGCCCTCCAGCTCGCCCACGATGTGCGGATGCGCTGGTGCGGCCCGGAGGTCGAGGTCGAGGGCATCGTCTCGCTGAAGACCGGCGGCTGCCCGGAAGACTGCCACTTCTGTTCCCAGTCCGGCCTGTTCACCTCCCCGGTGCGCTCGGTCCTGCTGGACATCCCGTCGCTTGTCGAGGCCGCGAAGCAGACCGCGAAGACAGGTGCGACGGAGTTCTGCATCGTGGCCGCCGTCCGTGGCCCGGACGCCCGCCTGATGAAGCAGATGCGCGAGGGCGTCGCCGCCATCAAGGCCGAGGTCGACATCCAGGTCGCCGCGTCGCTGGGCATGCTCACCCAGGAGCAGGTCGACGACCTTGTCGACATGGGCGTGCACCGCTACAACCACAACCTGGAGACCTGCCGGTCGTACTTCCCCAACGTGGTCACCACGCACTCGTGGGAGGAGCGTTGGGAGACGCTGCGGATGGTCCGCGACTCCGGCATGGAGGTGTGCTGCGGCGGCATCCTCGGCCTCGGCGAGACCGTCGAGCAGCGGGCGGAGTTCGCCGCGCAGCTCGCCGAGATCAACCCGCACGAGGTGCCCCTGAACTTCCTCAACCCCCGCCCCGGCACCCCGCTCGGTGACCGCCAGGTGGTCGAGGGCAAGGACGCGCTGCGGGCCATCGCCGCGTTCCGGCTGGCCATGCCGCGCACCATCCTCCGGTACGCGGGTGGCCGCGAGATCACCCTCGGTGACCTGGGTACGCGGGCCGGCCTGCTCGGCGGCATCAACGCGGTGATCGTCGGCAACTACCTGACGACGCTGGGTCGATCGGCGAACGCCGACCTTGAGCTGCTCGACGAGCTGAAGATGCCGGTGAAGGCGCTGTCCGCGACGCTGTAGGAACGACATCCGGGAAGGACGACGTGACCGAGCTTGTCGAGACGGTGACGGCACCCCGCTGGTGCGACAGGTGTGGTGAGGACGCGGCGGCCGGTGGGCACGAGCCGTGCGCGGCGGCCCGGGCGTTGGAGCCGCCGCGCTACTGCGCGCACTGCCGCCGTCGGATGAAGGTGCAGGTGCTTCCGGTCGGATGGTCGGCGGTCTGCGTCGAGCACGGCGAGATCCGGGGCTGAGGCGTGCTGCGGGGGCGAGCGGTGACGTTGCGTCCGGTGACCGACGACGACGTGCCGGCCCTCGCGGCGGTCCGGGCCGATCCGGAGGTACGCCGGTGGTGGCGCGGCGGTGACGACCTGGCCGACTCCGTCCGCGCCGACCTGGCCGACGACGATCTGACGTTGTACGCCATCGAGCACGACGGCCGGGTGATCGGCGCGATCCAGTGGTACGCCGAATCCGACCCGGACTACCGGCACGCCAGCCTGGACATCTTCCTCGATCCGGCGGTACGCGGCGCGGGGCTCGGTGTGGACGCCATCCGCACCCTGGCCCGGCACCTGATCGACGAGTACGGCCACCACCGGTTCACGATCGACCCGGCGGCGGCGAACAGCGCGGCGATCCGCGCGTACGCGAAGGTCGGTTTCCGTCCGGTGGGCATCATGCGGCGCTACGAGCGCGGCGCGGATGGCCGCTGGCACGACGCCCTGCTGATGGACCTGCTCGCCGACGATCTCGTGGAGTGAGCGGGCGCGTCAGCCGTCCCGGCACGGGTGTCCGTCGGGGAGCCGGCGGGCAACGTCGGCGGGCTGGTGGGAGCGCCACTTCGCACTTCGGGGTGCGCAGGCTGGCACGCCGAGGGGCAGCGCAGATCCCGGGCGGGCGTGCCCGGCACCGTGCGGTGCCGGGCACGCCACTGTGCTGCGAATCCAGTGATACCTATCGCTGGAGGGTCAGTACACCCGGCCGCCACGGCAGCAGGTTGTAGTCGCCCCCCGCACTCGGGTTCTTGCCCTGGTACAGCAACTGCAGGTTGCAGGCGTCGACGGTCTTGGTCTGGTCGGGGTTGGTGCGGACCAGGTCACCGTGGCTGATGTCGTTGGTCCACGTCGCGCCACTGTTGGCCTTGCCGGCGAACGGGTTGCTCTCGGTGGCGGCCTGCGGGGTCCACGAGCCGCTCAGGCTGTTCGACGTGAACGACCGGAAGTAGCGTCCCTGGCTCCCGATCGCCTCGACGATCATCAGGTACTGGTTCTGGCCGGCCACCTTGTAGACCTCGACGCCCTCGAACAGGTTGTTCGTCGTGTCCGTCATGATCGTCGTGTAGGTCGAGCCGAAGCTGCCCGGGAAGTTCCCGAGCGGCATGCTCGACCGGTAGATCTTGCCGTTGTCCCCGGCGAAGAACAGGTACATGTTCTGGTCGTCACCGATGAGCGTCTGGTCGATGACGCCGTACGGGGCGTCGGGCAGGGTGGCGGTGGACAGCGTCTGCGCCGAGGACCAGCCGTTGGCGTTCGTCGGGTCGCTCGACGTCTTGTAGCTGAACGAGGTCGGTCCCCACTGGTACGCCAGCACCCAGATGTTCTTCGGGGCGAAGTACAGCAGGGTGGGCGCCACGGTGCCCTGGCTCATCCCGTTCTGGCCGGCCGAGGCCATGTCGGACCAGTTGGTGAACGAGGTGAAGTTCATCGAGCTGTACTGACCGCTGCTGTTGACGTACGACCCGTAGACCAGGTGCTTGCCGTTGTAGACCACGTTGGTGAAGTCCTTGAGTGAGACCCAGCCGTTCTGCGGGTTGGCCAACGCGCCGGTCGACGACCACCGGTAGGTCGACGGCAGCGCGCAGCCGCTCGGCGGCGGCGTGGTGGTCGGCGGCGGAGTCGGCGTCGACGTCGGCGTGGTGCCGCCGAAGTCGGTCCGCCACTGCTGGTTGGTCTGCCCGTGGCAGTCGTACAGCTGGACCTGCTGGCCGTTGCCGGTGCCCCAGACGTCCAGGCACCGGCCGGACTGGACGCCGCTGATGGTGCCGTTGGAGTTGATGTTCCACTGCTGGTTCGCCCCGCTGTTGCAGTCCCAGATGATGATGCCGGTGCCGTTGGCGGTGGCCGCGCCGTTCGCGTCCAGGCACTTGCTGCCGTAGACCCGCAGCTGCTTGTTCGCGGTGTACGTCCACTGCTGGTTCGACTGACCGTGGCAGTCGTAGAGCTGGACCCGGGTGCCGTTTGTCTGCGTGGCGTTGGGCACGTCGATGCACCGGCCCGACTGCACCCCGACGATCCGGCCGGCGCCACCACTCGGCGGTGGGGTCGTCGTCGGGGTCACCGTCGGGGTCACCGTCGGGCTCGTCGTCGGGCTCGTCGTCGGCGTGGCCGCGTTGAGCGCGTTGAGGACGGAGTTGTAGGCGGCCTTCTTGTTGCCGCCGCCGTCGAAGAGCAGCGGGCTCTCGTTCGAGCGCCAGGAGTCGCTGTCGCGTACGCCCCAGACGGTGATGCCGATGCAGCGCGGCACGTTCAGGCACGCCTGGGTAAGCCCGGCGTACTGGGTGGTGGAGGCGTTGGTGACGTCGACCTCGGTCAGCGCCACATCCACGCCGAGCGCGGCGAAGCTGGACAGCGTGGTCTGGAAGTTGCTCGGCAGCGAGCTGCCGCCGGTGAAGTGGGTCTGCAACCCGACGCAGTCGATCGGCACGCCGCGGGACTTGAAGTCCTGGATCATGCGGTAGACGCCCTGTGTCTTGCCGTACGACCAGTTCTCGATGTTGTAGTCGTTGTAGCAGAGTTTGACCGACGGGTCGGCCGCCCGCGCGGTGCGGAACGCCACCTCGATCCAGTCGTTGCCGGTGCCCTGGAGGTTGGAGCTGCGGCGGCTGCCGTCCTCGTTGAACGCCTCGTTGACCACGTCCCACGCGGCGAGCTTGCCCCGGTAGTGGCCCATCACTCCGTTGATGTGGTCGATCATCGCCTGCCGCAGGGTGCTGCCGCTCAGGCTCTGCATCCACGGCGGCTGCTGCGCGTGCCAGGCCAGGGTGTGCCCACGGACCTTAAGGCCACGCTGGGTCGCCCAGTTGTAGATCTGGTCACCGGAGTTGAAGTTGAACTGGCCCCGCTGGGGCTGCGTCGCGTCCGGCTTCATCTCGTTCTCGGCGGTGATCATGTTGAACTCACGTGCCGCGATCGTGCTGTACGTCGAGTCGCCGAGCCGGCCCGCCGCGATGGCGGTGCCGAAGTACCGGCCCGACTGTGCGGCGGCCGCGCCGAGCGTGGACGCAGCGGCGTTCGCCGAGGGCATCATCACCGCGACGGCGGCCACGGTCACGACGCTGAACGTGCCGGCGAGCAGCGCTCGGACGACATGCGATCGCCGTCGCCGAGTTCTGCCGGGATGAACGGGTGGGCTCGTTTGCATTTTGGCCTCCCTACTTGGCCAACACCCGGAACGCCGAGGCGGGACGACCGGACGTCTCAGTAGAATATTTAGCTCAATCGATGTTTATACCACGCGGCCGGTCCGGCCAGCGAGGTTTCGGAAAAGTTTCGGAAATGTGTTGGCGTTACGCGGCGTGGCCTGGTTGGTCGCGGCAACCGGCCACGCCGCGTCGTTGAGTCAGGCGATGGTGCAGGCGGTGTTGTTGACGGTGAAGGCCGTCGGCTTCGGGTTGCTGCCGCTGTGGTTGCCGTTGAAGCCGAAACTCACCGACGCTCCGGGCGCGAGCGCGCCGTTGTAGGAGAGGTTCGTGGCGGTGACCGCCGCGCCGCTCTGGCTGACCGTCGCCGACCAGCCCTGGCTGACGGTCTGTCCGCCGGTGAAGCTCCACCGCAGCGTCCAGCCGTTGAGCGCTGTGGTGCCGGTGTTGGTGATCGTCACCGTGGCGGTGAAGCCGGTGCTCCAGTCGTTCGTCACGTACCCCACCGAGCAGGTGCCGCCGACCGGCGGGGGCGCGGTGGTCACCGAGACCGGTGCGGACGCCGCGGAGGTGTTGCCGGCCGCGTCGACGGCCACGACGTAGAACTGGTACGCCGTGGAGGCGGTCAGGCCGGTGACCGCCGCCGTGGTGCCGGTCGGTGAGCCGACGAGCGTGTCGGTGGCGCCGGCCTCGCGGTAGACCCGGTAGCCGGTGACACCGACGTTGTCGGTCGACGCCGCCCAGGTCAGGGTGAGCCCGGTGGCGGTGACCGCCGAGGCGACGGGGGTGCCGGGCGCGGTGGGCGCTGTCGTGTCCGGTGCCGGTCCGGCCGGCGTGGTGACGCTGGCGGCGGCCGACGACGCGGACCGGTTGCCGGCGCCGTCGAGGGCCCGCACTGTGAACTGGTACGTCCGCTCCGGCAGCAGTCCGGCCACCGCGAGCGTGTTCGTGGTGGCGGTACGCAGCACCAGCGCGTCGCTGCCCGTCTGCGACTGGGTGATCTCGTAGCCGGCCAGGCCGCTGCCGCCGGTGTCGGTGGACGCGGCCCAGGTCAGCGTGAGCCCGCTCGACGTGACGGCGGAGGCGACGGGGGTGCCGGGCACGCTCGGCGCTGTGGTGTCCGGTACGACCGGTCCCGGCTCGTCGCCCCAGACGCGGGTGGCGCCGGAGTAGAGCGGCACCTTACGGTTCGGCCCGGCGGTGGCCTGGTACGACGGGTCGTTCGTCGGGTCCCAGGTGCCACCCTCGGGCACACCGATCTTGAACTGGACCTCCATCCGGTGCTGCGACTGCCCGGCCGGTGCGATGGTGTGCCCGGTGCAGTCCACCTCGACGTACCAGATGTCGCCGCTGAACTGCTTGGCGGTGGTCGGGGACGGGCAGCCCTGCGTGTAGCCGGCGGTGACCTGCACCGGACCGGTGCCGTCGGGCCGGAAGTAGTACCGGAACTTGCCGTCGGTAAGCGCGCGGGCCGGGAACGCCGACTTGTTGTAGACGATCGCCTTGAGCCCGGTGGCCCGGGGTTCGGCCTGCATGACAGTGGTCTCCACGGTCAGCTCGTCGATGTCCGGCGTCTCGGCGACCGGGAAGTTCGCAAGCGGCGTGCCGCCGTACTCGGAGGTCAGCCGGACCAGCGCGGACGTGAAGCCTGCGTTGTAGTCGGTGGCGACCTCGTTCATCACGTAGTCCGACCGGCTGTCGCTGTACGCGTCGTTGGGCGAGGACGGGCCGCCGACAAGCGCGCCGTAGAGGGTGTGCCGGGTCTCGACGGGCACGGTCTGGCTGTCCCACCAGGAGCCGTGCGCGGTGCGGTGGTGCGGGTTGCGCGGCGAGTTGGCGCCGAACCCGATGACGTAGCTGGAGCTGCGCGGGTTGTCGCCGAGCGCGTAGTTGATCTGCCGGACGGCGAAGTCGTGGTAGCGCGTCTTGCGCGTGGTGTCGGTTGTCTTGTCGCTGTAGACGAGCGCGGCGAAGGACGTGTTGGCGGCGTAGCGCAGCGCACCCCAGGAGTCGAGCACCGCCATTCCGCCGGGCGAGTACGGCACGCGCTGGCCGTTGACCCCGACGGTCCAGTAGTCCAGCCAGCGGTTGGCGTCGTCGACGTACTTCTGCTTGCCGGTCAGGTTGGCCAGCAGCACGTACGCGCCGAACTGCTTGTTGTCCCAGGCGATCGTCCACTTGTAGGAGCGGGTGGTGGTCTGGTTCTCGGTGCCGAGCTTGTCGTACTCGCTCTCGGCCTTGGCGAGGTAGGTGGCGTCGCCGGTGGCCCGGTACAGCCAGATGGCGCCCCACACCAGCTCGTCCTGCCAGCCGCTCCACGAGCGGTAGAAGCTGGTCGCGTCGGTGATGCACTCGTGGTAGGACTTCCGCACGGTGTCGGCGAACGTGTAGAGCTGCCGGGCGTGCGTGAGGAGCTTGTCGGCGTAGGCGGCGTCGGTGGGCCGGAACACCATCGAGGATGCGGCCATCGCGGCCGCCGTCTCACCGGCCAGGTCCGCGCCGCCACAGCTCGCATCGATCTTGTACGCGGGTCGCGCCATCTGCATGACCTCTGCCGGACCCCACCACTTGTGGTCGTCGTCGCCCTTGCCGACCTGCCCGTAGAGGACGTTGGCCGACGGGTGCGCCTTGATGAAGTAGTCGTTGACGAACCGTAGGTTGTTGAGCAGGTGCGGCAGTTGCCCGGAGGACGTGTAGCCGCTGCGGTACTCCACCGCGCCCCACGCCAGCATCGTGGCGCTGAACGCCATCGGGAAGCCGAACTTGACGTGGTCACCAGCGTCGTACCAGCCGCCGGTGAGGTCGAGCCCCGCGTCGGCGCCGTCGGTGAGTGCGCTGTCGCCCCGCCAGGAGACCCGGTTCCAGTCAGGGAGCCGGCCGGACTGCTGCGCCTCGTAGAAGAGCAGCGACTTCTGCAACGCCTCGGCGTAGTTGAACGCCGGCGCGGCGGACGCCGGTCCGGCCGGTGGCGCGGCGACAGCGAGGGACAGCCCGGTGAGCAATGCGACACCGGCGGCCAGCAACCGCCGGGGCCAGGGCTGGTCAGCGACCGGAGACCGGCCGGGGTGGCCGGTGGACGGCCCTGTCAGGTGACGCATGGCAGGCTCCTGTCGGAGGCGCCGCCGGTGGTCGCACCAACGCGGGACGGCGTGGGGCGGCACGGCCACCGGCGACAGCGGGGGTGGCGGTGTGACCACGGGCAGCCGTGGAAGCGCTCCCATGGATAAGCGACAATGTATCGGGCGCGTGGCCGGTTGGGAAGCGGCCCAGTTTCTCGTACTCACGGGTAACCGCCGGCAGTCACCCTGAGCTATCTCACATTATCGATGGATGTCGATTGAAGAACGAGTGGAACCGCAGCTCGGAAGCCATCCGTCCACCTCGATGACGCAGGCGCACGGGCCATCGAGCCCCTGCCATACGAACGTACTGTTGCTGACCCGCTACTCGCCGCGAGACAGTACCGATCACCAGCGGTGCCATCGACGCCGCCGCTCCCCCGGCAACCAGAGGAGAACGCGATGGCACTACGACTCGCCGAGGGCACCGCCTGGTCCGACGTCCTCGCCCGCGCGGTGGCCGCCACCCCCGAGGCGTTCGGCGCCGACGTCGACGGCGTCACCACGCTGCACAACCTCATCGAAGGCGACTGGCGGGCAGTGGGTCGCCCCGCACCCGCCCGCACGCCCGTGGACAACACAGTCATCATCAACCTGCCCCGGCTCGACGCCGACAGCGCCCGCGCCGCCGTCGCGTACGCCGCCAACGCCCACCGGGCCTGGGCCGCGACCCCACTGGCCGACCGCAAGGCCCGCGTCGCCGACGCGCTGGAGGCCCTCACCGCGCACCGCGACCTGCTCGCCCTGCTGCTGGTCTGGGAGATCGGCAAGCCGTGGCGGCTGGCCTGCGCCGACGTCGACCGGGCACTCGACGGCGTCCGCTGGTACTCCGAAGAGATCGACCGGATGCTCGCCGACGGCCGTGAACCGCTGCCCGGCCCGGTCAGCAATATTGCTTCTTGGAACTACCCGATGAGCGTCCTGGTGCACGCCGAGTTGGTGCAACTGCTGGCCGGCAACGCGGTCATCGCAAAGACCCCGTCGCAGGGCGGCGCGGTCTGCCTGACCGTTGCGCACGCGCTGATGCGCCGGGCCGGACTGCCCGCCACCCTCGTCTCCGGCGGCGGCGAGGAACTGTCCGAAGTGCTGGTCCGCGCACCCGAGATCGGCGCTGTGGCCTTCGTCGGCGGCCGGTCCAACGGTGGCAAGGTCGCCGCCGCGCTGCTCGACAGCGACAAGCGGCACTTCATCGAGCAGGAGGGGCTCAACGCCTGGGGCATCTGGAACTTCTCCCAGTGGGACCTGCTCGCCACCCACCTCAAGAAGGGCTTCGAGTACGGCAAGCAGCGCTGCACCGCGTACCCCCGGTTCGTGGTCCAGCGCGACCTGGTCGACGAGTTCCTCGACATGTACCTGCCGGTCGTACGCTCGGTCCGCTTCGGCCACCCGCTGGCCGTCGGCGACGACTGGACCGCCGGCGACCCACTCCCCGAGCTGGACTTCGGGCCGCTGATCAGCGCCGCCAAGGCCGACGAGCTGCACCGCAAGGTCGACGAGGCGGTCCGCGGCGGTGCGGTGCCCCTGCACCGGGGCAAGCTGACCGGCGCGCCGTTCCTCCAGGGTCAGGACACCTCCGCGTACGTCGCGCCGTCGGTGCTGCTCGCCCCGCCCGGCCGGTCACGGCTGATGCACGCCGAACCGTTCGGGCCTGTCGACACGATCGTCGTGGTCGACACCACCGACGAGCTGCTGGCCGCGATGAACGCCTCCAACGGCGCGCTCGTCGCCTCGCTGGCCTGCGACGACACCGACGAGGCAGGCAAGCTCGCCGTGGACCTTCAGGCGTTCAAGGTGGGCATCAACAAGCCACGCTCGCGCGGCGACCGGGACGAGCCGTTCGGCGGTCGGGGCGCGTCCTGGAAGGGCGCGTTCGTCGGCGGCGACCTGCTGGTGCAGGCCGTCACAGTGGGCGGCGACGACCGGCTGTACGGCAACTTCCCCGACTACAACAGCTACCCCGCCACCTAATGCAAGGAAGGGCCCCCTGTTAACGCCTGATGTAGAGCAGGGGGCCCGCATTAACAGCGCAGCGTCGCGTACCGTCGAGCGGTGGCGATGATCGAACAGCTCTCCCTGGGCGTGTCCGACCCCGAGCGCGCGGGACGGTTCTGGGCCGCAGCCCTCGGCTACCGCCGCCGGGCACCTCGATATGACGGTGACGAGTGGATAGTGCTGGAGCCGCCGCCAGGAACGTCGGGCATGGCCATCGCCATGGACCTCAGCGAGAGCGCGGTGCAGGAGTTTCCTCGGCTTCACATCGACCTGGACGCTGGCGAACGCAGCCTCGATGAGGAGCTCGACCGGCTACTCGCGCTCGGCGCCCAGCGGGTGGACTGGCGCCACTACCCCACGGATCCCCACCCGACCGAACCGCCGTACGTGGTCCTCGCCGACCCAGAGGGCAACCGGTTCTGCCTGTCGGGCCGCCGCGAGCCCCCCGCGCGTTGACCCGGCCGTAAGCCGCCCCGGCGGTTAACAAGGGGCCCTTCCTATGCACCAGGCGTTAAAAGGGTGCCCTTCCTTTCTGCGGCCAGTGGCACTGTGAGGTTGAGCAGGGTGCCGTCGCGTTCGGTCACCGTGGGGCGGTCCAGCCGCCGCAGCGTACGCAGCATCGGGGTGTTCTCGGCCTGCACGTGCAGCACGAGCGCCTCGTAACCGGCCGCGTCGGCGTGCCGGGCCAGCCGGCGCAGCAGCGCCGAACCGAGCCCACGCCGCTGCCAGTCGTCGCGTACCAGCAGCGCCACCTCGGCCTCGTCGCCCTCGCCGAGCAGGTTGGCCATGGCGACAACGGACTCCGCCGCACCGTCGGAGGCCGCCGCCGTGGCCAGCAGTGTCAACCCCCGGTTCGGCTCCAGCACACGGCGCAGCCGGGCCGGCTGGGGCAGCGACGCTCCGCCCAGGTAACGCCGCTGCCGGCTTCGCGGGGAACAGCCCTCGTGCAACTCCAGAACGCCCGACAGGTCGTCCGCGCAGGCCGGACGGACGGCGACCTCGGCGCCGTCGGGCAGCACCAATGTGACCTGCTCGGCGGCCCGACGCGCCACCGTCGCGGCCAGCTCGACCAGGGCCTGCGCCCGCGCGTACTCCGCCGGGGTGAAGGCCGGTGCCGCCCGCCGCAACGTGAACGAGCCGCCCGCCGGGTCGGCCAGCAGCATCGTCGCGTCGACGATGCCCCGCTCGGCATTTGCCGACGCCGGCCGCCAGCTGACCGAGTCGGCGCCGAGCAAAGCCCGTAGCGCCTCGCCTGCCGCGTCCGGGTCGCGGACCAGGCGGTTGGCCAGCCCGAGCATCCGGGTGGGCTGGTCGACAAGGCCACGCGCCTCGCTGCGCGCCACCCAGCAGTGCCGGCCGCGACCCCGCTCGACGGCGGCGATCAGCTCGGCCTCGTCGAGCGTGTCCGGTGCGTCGACGAGGAAATCGTCCACCGCGCCCTGTTCGGTGGGCTGCACCTGCACGGTGAGGATGTTGACCCCACGCAGCGCCAGGCTCGCCGTGAGGACCGACAGGTAACCCGGCCGGTCGTCCACGGTGGCCCTGATCCGCCACAACGTCATGGTTGGCTCCCTTCCCCACGTCAGAGCCTCGTCCCCGGCTGTTGCCGCCCGATTGCCCGGCGGTGTCGAGCCCGGAAATCTCCGACCGGTCAGGGGCCGGCGACCACCGGCGGCGCGCCCACCAGGTCCAGCCGGTCGCCGAGGATCACCGCGCTGGCCCGCACGAGCTGGGTGAGCCGGTCGACCTCGGTGCTGTGGAAGTTCGCGGCGCAGAGCGTCTCGCTGTACTCCCGGGCCACCACCAGCACCAGGCCGGCCCGGCCGAACGGCGTGATCGCGTGGTGGGTTCCGTCGGGCGTGGTCACCGACCGGCCGCGCAGCGGCGTCACCTCCGGCAACCGCGGGGGTACGGGCGCACGCCAACTCGCGTGCCCCACCGTGGCACCGCCGCCTCCCGTCCGCGAAGCCCAGTCGACAGGCACCACGGCCGCCACCGCCCAGTCCGCCGCCAGCAGCCCCGGCACCGCGTCGACAAGGGTCGCGAGACCGTCGGCCGGGTTGGCCGCTACCTGGGCCAGCAGCTCCGCGTCCTGCCCGGTGGTGGTGGGCGCGCCGATCGCCCGCCACACACCGTCCACCCGTACGCCGGGGATCGCCGCGAGGCCGGCCAGCAGCCGCTCGACCCGGGCCGCGCCCGGCCAGACCACAGTGAAGTCGTCCACAGCGCGCCCGCCGAGGCGTTCGAGGACCACCACCTGGACGATGTCCGCGCCGGAGACACCCAGCGTGCGGGCGACCTGGCCGAGGGTGCCCGGACGGTCCGGCAGGGTGACCCGAACTCGCAGCAACATGTCTGTCCCTCCGCTCGGCGGGCCGGCGAGGGCCGGCAGGCTGGTTACAGCCTGTGAGGTGACCATTTCGCCCCTGTTGCAGGGGCATGTCCCGAGGGGAAAATCTGACCTTGACAACGTGAGCGGGCTGCCATCAACTAGTCGGATGACCGATCCGGCCGTCGATGTGCCCCGAACGGGCGCGGTTCCGGCCTCCCCCGCCGGCCTCGACCTCGATCGACTCGCCGGCTACCTGGCGGAGCACCGGCCCGGGTTGGCGGCGGGGCCGTTGCAGGCACGACTGATCGCCGGCGGCAAATCCAACCTCACCTACCTGCTGCGCCTCGGCGACCGCGAGGTGGTGCTCCGCCGGCCCCCGCTGGGGCACGTGCTGGCGACAGCCCACGACATGGGCCGCGAGTTCCGGGTCATCTCGGCGCTGGCCCCGACCGCGGTGCCGGTGCCCGACGCGCTGCTGCTCTGCACCGACCCTGAGGTGATCGGCGCGCCGTTCTATCTGATGGAACGGGTGCCCGGCGAGGTGTTCCGCACCCGCGCTCAGACCGACCCGCTCGGCGACGACCGACGCCGCGCACTGGCCATGGCGATGATGGACACGCTCGCCGCGCTGCACACCGTCGAACCCGCCGCCGTCGGGCTTGACGACTTCGGCCGCCCGGACGGCTACCTGGCCCGGCAGATCCGCCGCTGGGCCGGGCAGCTCGACCGCTCGCGCAGCCGCGACCTGCCCGGCATCGACGAGCTGCGGGATTTGTTGGCGGCGACCGCACCGGAGGGCGCCAACGCCGGCCGGATCGTGCACGGCGACTACCGGCTCGACAACCTCCTCGCCTCGGCCGACCCGGTGGCCGTGCACGCCGTCCTCGACTGGGAGATGGCCACCCTCGGCGACCCGCTCGCCGACCTGGGCCTGCTGCTGACGTACTGGGACGTGCTGGGTGGCAGCGAGACGGCCGCCGGCAACCCGGTCGCCGACGGGCTCGGCCCGCACGCCGGGTTCCCCACCGGCGCCGAGCTGATCGACAGGTACGCAGGCCGCAGCGACGTCGACGTCGGCCCGCTGCACTGGCACGTGGCGTTGGGCTGTTTCAAGCTCGCTGTGATCTGCGAGGGCATCCACTACCGGCACACCCTCGGCCAGACGCTCGGCGAGGGCTTCGACCGCATCGGCGACATGGTGGCACCGCTGGTCGCGCACGGGCTGACCGCCGCCAGGGAGCGGTGATGGACTTCTCGTACGACACCCGGACCGAGGAGCTGCGCGACGAGCTGACCCGGTTCTTGAACGAGCACGTCTACCCGGCCGAGGCCGTGCACGCCGAGCAGGTGGCAGCCGGCGACCCGTGGTCGCGTACCCCGGTGCTGGCCGAACTGAAGGCGGAGGCCCGCAGGCGCGGCCTGTGGAACCTGTTCCTGCCCGACCCGCGTTACGGCGCCGGCCTGACCAACCTCCAGTACGCGCCACTTGCCGAGCTGACGGGCCGCAGCCCGCACCTGGCACCGGAGGCGGTCAACTGCGCGGCACCGGACACCGGCAACATGGAGTTGCTCGCCGAGTTCGGTTCCGAGGCGCAGCGAAAGCGGTGGCTCATGCCGCTGCTGGAGGGCGAGATCCGCTCCGCGTTCTGCATGACCGAGCCGGACGTCGCGTCCTCCGACGCCACGAACATCGCCACCCGGATCACCCGCGACGGCAACGAGTACGTGATCAACGGACGCAAGTGGTGGTCGTCCGGGGCGATGGACCCGCGCTGCGAGATCTTCATCGTGATGGGCAAGACCGACCCCGCAGCCGAGCGGCACCGCCAGCAGAGCATGGTGCTGGTCCCGCGGGACACCCCAGGGGTGACGGTGCGCCGGGGAATGCACGTCTTCGGCTACACCGACGGCTCGCACGGCGGGCACGCCGAGATCGACTTCACCGACGTGCGGGTGCCCGCGGAGAACCTCATCGGCGCCGAGGGCACCGGCTTCGCCATCGCCCAGGCCCGCCTCGGACCGGGCCGCATCCACCACTGCATGCGGCTGATCGGCATGGCCGAACGGGCACTGGAACTGCTCTGCCGCCGGGCCAACGAGCGGATCGCGTTCGGCCGACCCCTCGCGGAGCAGGGCGTCGTCCGGGAGTGGATCGCCGAGTCGCGGGTCCGCATCGAACAGGCCCGCCTGCTGGTGCTCAAGACGGCGTGGCTGATGGACACCGTCGGCAACAAGGGCGCCCACACCGAGATCCAGGCCATCAAGATCGGCACGCCGGCGATGGCGGAGTGGGTGATCGACAAGGCCATCCAGGGGTACGGCGGCGCGGGCGTCAGCCAGGACACCCCGCTGGCCGCCCTGTGGGCGCAGGCACGCACCCTACGCCTGGCCGACGGCCCCGACGAGGTCCACCGCAACTCCCTAGCCAAACGCGAACTCCGCCGCTGGACCCCCACCCCCGCCTAATCCCGCGCACCCAAACGCAGCCCGCCGCCTGCCGCACACCCACGTGCCAAGCGCGCAGCCCGAGCCACCCCTGCCGCACGCGCCGCGCACGATCGCCCGCGCCGCCCGTGCCGCGCACGATCGCGCGTGCCGCCCGCGCCGCGCACGATCCTGGATGTAGTGGCCTCCCCCACCCCCAACATCACTACAACAAGGATCGAGCACGATCACGCCGCCCCCACCCCGACGATCATGAGGTTGACGGGACGTTTTGCCCGAAACGCTCCCGCTAACCTCATGATCACCCGAGCGGTGGGGCCGGGCGGGGCAGTGCAGCGCGGGCAGCGCGAGGGTGAGGGCGAGACGGGGCAGCGCGAGGGCGGGGCAGCGCAGGGCGAGGTGGGTCAGGCGGAGGCTCGGTGGATCAGCTGGGTGTCCAGGAGGATGTGTTGGGCGGGGATGTCTTCGCCACGGATGCGGGCCACCAGCAGGCGGGCCATCTGCCGGCCCATCTCCTCCACCGGCTGGAAGACCGTTGACAGCGGCGGGTCGGCCTGCCGGGCGACCGGCGCGTCGTCGAAGCCGATCACCGCGACGTCCTCGGGGACCCTTCGGCCGAACTCCCGCAGGGTACGCAGCGCACCGAACGCCATCAGGTCGGACGCGACGAACACCGCGTCCAGATCCGGGCAGGCGTTCAGCAGCCGGCGCATGCTTGTCGCGCCGCTGCCCTCGCTGAAGTCGCCGTACGCGATCAGGTCCGGGTTGACGCCGGACCCGGTGGCCTTGACCGCCTCGGTGTAGCCGGCCAACCGGGCCAGGCCCACCCCCATGTCCTGCGGGCCGGCGATTGTGGCGATCCGACGGCGGCCCTGGCCGGTGAGGTACTCCACCGCCTGCCGCGCTCCGCCAACGTTGTCCACATCGACGAACCAGGCCGGCTGCGCGCCGGGTTGCAGCATCCGGGCCGGCCGGCCGCCGAGCACGGCGGGCAGGTTCCGCTCCTCCAGCAGGGTCGGCAGCGGGTCCGAGTCGTGCAACGACAACAGGAGTACGCCGTCGACGTGCTGGTTGGTCAGGTGGTGCTCGACGCGCTCGCGCTCCACCGGTGACTGGGCCATCGCCAGCCAGAGCTGCATGGGCGTCTCCAGCAGCCCGGAGCTGATCCCCCGCACGATGCCTGCGAAGAACGGCTCGGTGAAGACCCGCTCGCCGGATTCGGACACCACCAGCGCCACGGAGTCGGTTCGTTGGGTGACCAGTGCGCGGGCCGCCCTGTTCGGGACGTACCCCAGCTCGGCGATCGCCTGTTGGACCGCGGCCCGGGCCTCCGGGCTGACCTGAGGCGAGCCGTTGACCACGCGGGAGACCGTGCCCCGACCCACGCCGGCGCGCGCCGCGACCGCGTCGAGGGTCGGGCGCCCGAGCGACCGGGTGCGCTGCGTTGTCATCGTCTGCTCCTCCGACGGCGGGCGGGCCTGGC
This sequence comes from Micromonospora sp. DT68, assembly GCF_049847245.1. Taxonomy (NCBI): domain Bacteria; kingdom Bacillati; phylum Actinomycetota; class Actinomycetes; order Micromonosporales; family Micromonosporaceae; genus Micromonospora; species Micromonospora sp. DT68. Next base: position 32,767 of record NZ_JBNCNZ010000007.1, on the reverse strand, counting down.
GCCACCTGCGGGAGGTGGACACCAGGACCGCCCTGATGGCTGGCCCGAGCCTATTGTGCGGCCAGACCGTTGCGTCGGATCACCGAGGCGTACCACCTGGCGCTGGACTTGGGGATCCGGGTCTGGGTGTCGTAGTCGACATGGATCATGCCGAAACGCTTTGTGTAACCCCAGGCCCATTCGAAATTATCCATCAGCGACCAGGCGAAGTAGCCCTTCAGGGGCACCCCTGCATCGATTGCCTCGTGCGCGGCGCGTAGGTGGGCGTCGAAGTAGCCCAGCCGGTCGACGTCGTCGACCTGCCCGTCGACGACCTCGTCGACGAACGCGGAGCCGTTCTCGGTGACGTAGAGCGGCAGGTCGGTGTAGTCCTCGTGCACCCGACGCAGCGTCTCGACAAGGCCCGGGGCGTCGATCTCCCAGCCCATGTCGGTGACCGGGAAGCCCCGGCTGACGAACCGGACGTCTTCGCTGCCCGGCCAGCAGGACGGTGCCCGCCAGTACGGCTCCGGCTCGGCGCCCTCGGCAGGAGCCGCGACGACGTGCCGGCTGTAGTAGTTGATCCCGACCAGGTCCAGCGGCGTGGAGATGATCGCCAGGTCGCCGTCGTGCACGTGATCGAAGTCAGTCACCGTACTGAGGTCGGACACCAGATCCGCCGGGTACGACCCGCGCAGCAGCGGGTCGAGGAAGAAGCGGTTGGCCAGCCCGTCGATCCGCCGGGCCGCGTCCACGTCGGCGGGGGCGTCGCTGGCCGGGTCGACCGGGTAGAGGTTGACGGTCACACCCACCTCGGCAGTGGGCCGTGCCGCCCGCAGCGCCTGCACGGCAAGCCCGTGCCCGAGCATCAGGTGGTGTCCGGCGCGGACCGCGTCCGCCCCGTTCGACCGGCCCGGCGCGTGCACGCCCGAGCCGTAGCCCAGGAACGCCGAGCACCACGGCTCGTTCAGCGTCGTCCAGTAGCGCACCCGGTCACCGAGCGCGTCCGCCATCAGCGTCGTGTAGTCGGCGAACCGGGCGGCGGTGTCCCGCGACGGCCAGCCACCGGCGTCCTCCAACTCCTGGGGAAGGTCCCAGTGGTAGAGGGTGAGCCACGGCTCGATGCCGTTGGCGAGCAACTCGTCGACGAGGCGCTTGTAGAAGTCCAGGCCCTGCCGGTTGGCAGCGCCCGTACCGCCGGGCTGCACCCGGGGCCAGGAGACCGAGAAACGGTACGACTTGAGGCCCATCTCCGCCATCAGCGCGACGTCGCCGCCGAGCCGGTGGTAGTGGTCGCACGCCACGTCGCCGGTGTGCCCGGCGACCACCAGGCCGTCGGTGTGGCTGAACGTGTCCCAGATCGAGGGGGTACGGCCGTCGTCGGCCGCAGCCCCTTCGATCTGGTATGCCGCGGTCGCGGCACCCCACAGGAAACCGGGTGGAAAGGTCAGCCCCGGGCGTTCGTCGAGGACGTCGACGGCGGGTGGGCTGGCGGGGTTGCTCACGACTTGACGGCACCTTCCATGATCCCGCCAATGATCTGGCGGCCAAACACGAGAAAGACGATCACCAGGGGGATGGTGCCGATCGCCGTGGCGGCGAACACCTGGGAATAGTCGGTGTAGTAGGCGTACGAGAGGAAGGAGAGCGAGACCTGGAGGGTCGGGTTCTCCGGGGTGAGGATGGCGTACGGCCAGAGGAACGAGTTCCAGGTCTCCATGAAGGTCAGCAGACCGAGGACACCGGCGGCGGGACGCAGCGCGGGCAGCACGATGCTCCAGTAGATCCGGAACGTGCTCGCACCGTCGACGCGGCCGGCCTCGATCAGCTCGTCGGAGATCGCCTGGCTGGCGTACTGCCGCATCATGAACACGCCGAACGCGCTGACCAGGAACGGCACGGTGACCGCGTAGAGGGTGTCGTACCAGCCCAGGTCCTGCATCATGCCCCAGAGCGGGATGAGGCCCATCTGGGTCGGGATCATCATGGTGACGATGATCGCCAGCAGGAGGGCGTTGCTGCCCCGGAACCGCAGTTTGGCGAAGGCGAACCCGGCCAGCGAACCGGTGAGCACCACCGACACGGTGACCACCGAGGAGACGATGATCGAGTTCATCATGCCGGTGAGGAAGTTGGCGGCGTCGTTGTCGAGCACCCGCCCGAAGTTGTCACCGAACGCCCCGCCGGGGGTCAGCGGCGGCGGCACGTCGTTGATGTTGTCCAGGCTGCGAGTGCCGATCACCACCATGTAGTAGAACGGGTAGATCGACAGCAGCGCTGCCAGGACGAGCGCCATGTAGGTCAGCGGGCTGGTGCGCCACAGGCGCTGGGAAGCCGAGATCATCGATCTCTCCTCACTTCGCCGAGCGGCGGACGAGTAGGAAGTTGAACAGCGACACCACGACGATGATCATGAAGATCGCCCAGGCGACCGCGGCTCCGTAGCCGGCGGTGTTCAGGTTCACGATGCCCATCTCGTACATGTACATGGCAAGCGTCTGGAACTCCCGCTGGTTGCCGCCGATGATGTTGCCGTTGCCGAAGAGCAGGGGCTCGGTGAAGAGCTGCATGCCGCCGATCGTGGACAGGATGACCACGAAGATGAAGGTGGGCTTGAGCATGGGCAGGGTGATCTGCCAGAACTGCCGCCACGGGCTGGCGCCGTCGATCGCCGCAGCCTCGTAGAGGTCCTTCGGGATCGCCTGCATGCCGGCGAGCAGGATCAGGGTGTTGTACCCGGTCCACCGCCAGTTGACCATGGAGGAGATGGCGGTCCAGGAACTCCACCGCTGCCCGTCCCAGTCGACCGGGTCGACACCGACGAAGCTGAGCAGCCAGTTGAACAGGCCGAACTCCCGCTGGAACAGCATCCCGAAGACGATCGCGACAGCGGCCACCGACACCACGTTCGGCATGAAGATGGCCATCCGGAAGAAGGTCTTGGCGCGCAGGAGGGTCCGGTTGAGCAGGTTCGCCAGGAAGAGGGCGAGCAGCAGCTGCGGGATGGTCGACAGGGCGAAGATGCCGAACGTGTTGACCAGCGCGTTCCAGAAGTACTCGTCGGACATCAGCCGGGTGTAGTTGTCGAAGCCGATGAACGAGCGATCGCCGATCATGTCCCAGTCGTGCAGAGACATCCAGGCGGTACGCAGCATCGGGTACAACCCGAACGCGCCGAAGATCAGAAAGAACGGGGCGATGTAGAGGTACGGCGAGTACTTGACATCGAGACGGTTGAGAAGCCTTCCCCGGCGACGTCGGGAAGAGACGTCGCGAGAAGGAGGTGCTGCTGGCGACGGCGGCGCCGTCGTGGCCGACAGGCTCATGCGAATTTCCTTTTCCGGCGAGGCCCGGGGGCCCTCGCGCAGGGTGCTACGCGGAGGGGACCGGCCGGTGGCGTCCGGGAAACCCCGAACGCCACCGGCAGGGAATCACTCAGAAGGCACCCTGAGTCTTGGCGTCCTTTGTGAACTGCTCCCAGGCCTTCGCCTTGTCGGCCTGCCCGTTCTCGAACGCCCGCAGGGCCGGCTCGAGCGCGTTCTCCTTCACCGCCTGGTGCTTCGGACCCAGGTGGACGGGCTGGATCTTGGCGACGCTCTCCCCGAAGATCTTGCCGGTCGGCGCGTTGCTGAAGTACTCGTTGGTGTAGCCGAGGAACGCCGGGTCCTTCAGCGCCTCCAGGTTGGTGGGCAGCGGGCCCTTGGCCTTGAAGGCCTCCACCTGGCTCTTCGCGTTGGTCAGGTACTCGGCGAGCTTCGCCGCCTCCTTCGGGTACTTGCTCTGCGCCGGAACCGCGAGCCACGAGCCGCCCCAGTTGCCGCCGCCGCCCGGAACGGACGCGACGTCCCACTTGCCCTTGTTGGCCGGACCGGAGTTGTCCGACACGATGCCGAGCATCCAGGACGGGCAGAAGGTGGCCGCGAAGGTGCCCTGCTTGAAGCCACCCGACCACTCCGGCGACCAGGTCGACGCCTTGGCGGAGATGTCCACCATCGAGGTGGCGGTGTCCCAGGCGTTCTTCACCGCGGGGCTGGTGTCCGCGATGATGTTGTCTTCCTTGTCGTAGAACAGGTCCCCGTTGCCCTGGAAGAGCACACCGTTGGAGACGGCGGTGATCGAGTCGATGAACGCCTTGCCGCCACTGCCCTGCTTGTACTTCAGACCGGCGTCGTGGAAGCCCTTCCAGTCCGACCAGAGCGCCGACACCTGGTCACGCTCGGTGGGCAGGCCGGCCGCCTGGAACAGGTCCTTGCGGTAGCAGACGGCGAGGCTGCCGACGTCGGTCGGCAGGCCGATCAGCCGGCCGTCCGGCGCCTTGCCCAGCTCCCACTTCCAGGGCAGGTATTCCTTCGAGTGGTCGGCGACCAGCGGGGCGAGGTCCTCCCAGTTGCGCGCGTTGGGCTTGAACTCGTTGAGGATGCCCTCTTCCAGGGCGGTGACGTCCGCCGCGCCCTTGCCGGTGGCCAGGTAGCGGACCAGCTTCGGCCGGTACTCACCGAGCTGCGCGGTCTTGCGCAGCTCGACCTTGATGCCGGTGTCCTTCTCGTACTGCTTGACGAGCTCGTCGTAGCCCATCTCGCCGAAGGTGTCGACGATCAGCTTGGCCGGCTTCTCGCCGGCCGCCGGCTTGTCGTCGTCCTTGCCGCATGCCGTAAGACCGCTGACGGCGGTGATCGCGGCCAGGGCAGCGACCGCCAGGCGGGTACGCCGCGTGGTGAGGCGCATCTGTAACCCCTCTTTCGGTGGTGAGGCTTTTAGTCGGGTGTGGTGGGGGTGCTGGTGGCGAATCCCGGTGGGCGCTGCCACGGATCGCACCCGGCGCGCGGCGGGTGACCCGCACCACTCCGGGAGCGCTCCCATGAGATTGCCGGCACGGTCCGGGGGTGTCAATAGACCATTGGGAGCGTTCCCAGATCGTTACCGCCCTGTTTCAGGCGGGCACTCCCAGGGCTGATCAAGGGCATGCATACCCTGGCGAGGCCGCCCAGGACCGTCAGCAGAAGCGACGCAGCAACGTCGTGGTGACGGCCGGGTCGAAAAACGTGGGGTCGAAGCCGTCGGCGACCCAGTCGCTGAGCATGACCCGCTCCGGATGCGTCGGATCCGACAGGGCAGCCAGCAACGCGTGGTAGCCCACCGGGCCACCGATGCCCTCCGGCGGGCAGGCCCACTCGCCGTCCAGGCAGATCGGGTACCGCTCGTCGGGGTCGGCGGTCAGCGCGTCCTCCACGACGAGGTCGTGCTCCCACCAGTCGGTGAAGTCGTACGTGTAGGAGAACCGGCTGCCCTTGCCGAGCACCGCGTCCAGCCGCACGTCCAACTCGTCGTGCAGCGCCAGGTCCCCGTCCGGATCGGGCTCGCCGTACTGCACGGCGTCGATCTCGAACGAGTGCAGATGGCAGTCCCGCCAACCCATCGCGTGCTGCACCACCCGGTGCAGCCTGTCGAGCGTGTAGCCGGCGGGGACGAGCACCCGGCGCCACACCGGCGGGCGGACACCTGCGACGGACATCTTCAGCTGGAAGATCTGACGCGGCATGCTGTCCTGTCCTCCCCGCGGCTTAGGCTGCCAGCATGATCTGCCGAGCGTGCCGGGCCCGGCGACACGACGACTGCCCGGGCCGGAACTGGTGCGACTGCCAGCACCGTACCGCCCAACCGACCCCTCCCGTCACTGGTCCGGCCGGCGAATGACCGTCGGAATCCCGATTCGACGCCTCTGGCCCGAGCCGTCGACCGAGCCACTCGACGACGCCACGCTCACCGCCCTCTACGGCCGCGCCGACCAGCCCCGACTACGTGTCAACTTCGTCTCCAGCCTCGACGGCGCGGTCACCGTCGACGGCTACTCCGCAGGGCTCTCCGGCGCGCCGGACAAGCGGGTGTTCGGCCTGCTGCGGATGCTCTGCGACGCCCTCGTGGTGGCCGCCGGCACCCTGCGGCACGAGGGCTACCGCGCGGTCCGCCTGAGCGAGAATCGCCGCGCCTGGCGACGGGCGAACGGGCTGGCCGCGTACCCGACGCTTGTGGTCGTCTCCGGCTCGCTGGACCTGGACCCGGCGCAGGCGGCCTTCGCCGACGCGCCGGTCCGGCCGATCGTGCTCACCCACTCCGGGGCCGAGCCGCCGCCCGGCCTGACCGACGTCGTCGACCTGCTGCGCTGCGGCACCGGACGGGTCGACCTGGTCGCCGGCCTGGCCGAGCTGCATCGGCGCGGGCTGACCCAGGTGCTCTGCGAGGGTGGCCCGCACCTGCTCGGCGCGCTCACCGCCGCCGACCTTGTCGACGAACTCTGCCTCACCGTCGCGCCACTGCTCGCCGGCCCCGGCGCCGGCCGGATCACCGCGGGCGACGCCAGCGCGCCCCGGCACCTGCCGCTGCGGCACGTGCTCGCCGCCGACGACGGCGTCCTCATGCTCCGCCACGCCCGCCCGTAGGAACGGCGCAAGAGGGGTACGGGCTGTCGCCGGCCGCACACCCACAGTCGTGAGTGTGACGGGGCATCGTGTCGTCCGCCGCGTCGCGTGGCGACCTGTCGTACTCCTCGGGCAGGATGCACGTCATGCGCGCCGACCGTGTTGCCCGACCGACCCACCTCGCCCGATGACCGACCGCGACCTCGACAGTCCGGGCGAGGCGGTCGGCCGGGTGCTGGGCACCGCCGACGCGACCCCGTTGCAGTTCTGGACGGCCGTGGCGCCCGGCAGCTACCTCCAGCTCGACGACGTGGTGGTCACCCGACGGGACCTGCCCGACCGGGAGCCGGTGACGATCGCCGGGGTGGTCACCCAGGTCCGTGCCCGCCACGAGGGCGCGCAGTTCGACTCGGACGTCTTCGCCATCGCCGACGGCACGCTGCCGGCGCAGGTGCAGGAGGCGGCCGAGGTCACCACAACGCGTGTCGACCCGGAGCTCTACGTGCCGCCGACCCCTGGCGCGGTGGTACACCGGGCCGAGGGCGACGCACGCGCACGCGCGCTGCACTTCGACCGGATGGAACGGCGCATCCCGATGGGCATGGGCCGCGACGGGGTGCCGGTCTACCTCAACGCCGATTTCCTCGACGGCAGCCGTGGCGCGCACGTCTCGATCTCCGGCATCTCCGGAGTGGCCACCAAGACGAGCTTCGCCACGTTCCTGCTCTACTCGGTGTTCCGCTCCGGGGTGCTGGGCGGTGACGCGGTGAACGCCAAGGCGCTGATCTTCAATGTCAAGGGCGAGGACCTGCTGTTCCTCGACCACCCCAACACCCGGCTCGACGAGCCGACCCGCGCGGCGTACGCGAAGCTTGGGCTGAGCGCCGGCGCGTTCCCCGACGTGCGGGTGTACGCCCCGCCGCGCCCCGGCGACTCGTCGGGCACTCCCGACGTGAGCAGTCGGCTCACCGGCGTCGACAGCTTCTACTGGACGCTAAGCGAGTTCTGCGCCGACCGTCTCCTGCCGTACGTGTTCGCCGACGCCGACGACGAACGCCAGCAGTACACGATGGTGGTCCACTCGGTCACCGCGCACCTGGCCCGCTACGCGCAGCCGGCAGACGGCGGGGTGAGCATCGACGGCGTGCGGCTCGGCTCCTACGGCGATCTGGTCGACCACATCGTCGACCAGCTCAACGACGACGAAACCCGCTCCGACTGGGCGGGCAGCGCGGTCGGTCTGGGCACCGTCAACGCGTTCGCCCGGCGGTTGATCGGCAGTAAGAAGGACCTGGCCCGGCTGATCCGCGGCGACCTGGCCACCCGCCGCCCGCACTCGATCAACACCAGCGAGTCGGCCCAGGTCACAGTGGTCGACCTGCACAACCTCCCGGACCGCGCGCAGCGGTTCGTGGTCGGTGTGACGCTCAAGAGCGAGTTCGAGCGCAAGGAGAAGTCGGGCACCGCCAAGCCGCTGCTCTTCGTCGTCCTGGACGAGCTCAACAAGTACGCCCCACGGGAAGGCTCGTCCCCGATCAAGGAGGTGCTGCTCGACATCGCCGAGCGGGGCCGGTCGCTCGGGGTGATCCTGATCGGCGCGCAGCAGACGGCGAGCGAGGTGGAGCGGCGCATCGTCACGAACTCGGCGATCCGGGTGGTCGGCCGGCTCGACCCGGCCGAGGCGTCCCGCCCGGAGTACGGGTTCCTGCCGCCCGCGCAGCGGCAGCGGGCGTTGCTGGCCAAGCCGGGCACCATGTTCGTCAACCAGCCGGACATCCCGGTGCCGCTGTGCCTGGAGTTCCCCTTCCCGGCGTGGGCGACCCGGGTCTCCGAGGCGGGCCGGGCACCATCGGAGACGCTGCGTTCGATCACCCAGTCCGCCGACCCGTTCGCCGTGGTGGGCTCCGGCGGCGGCACCGACGACGACATCCCGTTCTAGGTAGGGGCCAGCGCAGCTATGAAGATCCTGCACACCTCCGACTGGCACGTGGGAAAGGTGCTCAAGGGGCAGTCCCGGGCCGAGGAGCACAAGGCCGTCCTGGCCGGGGTGATCGACATCGCCCGCGCCGAGCAGCCGGATCTGGTGATCGTCGCCGGTGACCTCTACGACACGGCCGCGCCCACCTCCGAGGCGACCCGGTTGGTCACGCGTGCGTTGACGGCGCTGCGGCGTACCGGCGCGGACGTGGTGGCGATCGGCGGCAACCACGACAACGGTCCGGCGCTTGACGCGCTGCGGCCGTGGGCCGAGGCCGCCGGCATCACGCTACGTGGCGGCGTACGGGAAAATCCGGACGAGCACGTGATCGACGGCACCACCGCCGACGGGGAGCGGTGGCAGCTGGCGGCGCTGCCGTTCCTGTCCCAGCGGTACGCGATCCGCGCGCTGGAGATGTACGAGCTGACCGCCGCGGAGGCCAACCAGACGTACGCCGATCACCTGGGCCGTGTGTTGGCCCGGCTCACCGAGGGCTTCACTGAGCCGGACCGTGTGCATCTTGTCACCGCGCACGTGACGGTGACCGGGGCCGCTGCCGGTGGCGGCGAGCGGGACGCGCACACGGTGCTCGGCTACGCGGTGCCGGCCACAGTCTTTCCGGCCAACGCGCACTACGTGGCGCTGGGCCACCTGCACCGGGCGCAGCGCGTCGAGGGCCCGTGCCCGGTGCGCTACAGCGGCAGCCCGCTCGCTGTCGACTTCGGCGAGCAGGAAAACGTCCCCTCGGTAACGTTGGTCGAGGTCACCGCCACCACCGCCGCCCGGATCCGGGAGGTGCCGGTGACGGCGGCGAGCGCGCTGCGCACAGTGCGGGGCACGCTGGCCCAGCTCGCCGAGATCGAGGCGCCGGACGCGTGGCTGCGCGTGTTCGTGCGGGAGCAGCCCCGCGCCGGCCTGCGCGAGGAGATCCAGGAACTTCTCCCCCGGGCGTTGGAGATCCGGATCGATCCCGAGTTGCTCGCCACGCCGGGCAGTGGCGCCCGCATCGCGCAACGCTCGGGACGCTCGCCCCGGGAGTTGTTCGCCGACTACCTGGACAGCCGGGGGCACTCCGACGAGGGTGTCCGGGAACTCTTCGACGAGCTCTTCGAGGAGGTCGATCACTGATGCGTCCGATGCGATTGGACATGGCCGGTTTCACGGTCTTCCGCGACGAGACGACAATCGACTTCACCGACGCCGATTTCTTCGCCCTGATCGGCCCGACCGGCTCGGGTAAGTCCACTGTGCTGGATGCCATCTGCTTCGCCCTCTACGGCATGGTTCCCCGTTGGGGTGGCCCGCGAGGGCTTGCCAACGCGCTCGCGCCGTCGGCCGCCGAGGCCCGGGTGCGGCTGGTGTTCGAGTCCGGCGGCGCCCGGTACGTGGCGACCCGGGTGGTGCGCCGGGACGGCCGGGGCAACGTCAAGACCGCGAACGCCGGATTGCAGCTGATGCCGGCCGGGTTCGACGTGACGAAGCTGGACACCGGTTTGAGCCCGGACGACCTCGGCGAGGTGGTGGCCGGTACGCCCGCCGAGATGGAGCAGGCGGTGCTGGAGGCGGTGGGGCTGCCGTACGAGCAGTTCACCAGTTGCGTGGTGCTGCCGCAGGGCCAGTTCGCCGATTTCCTGCACGCCAAGCCGGCGACCCGGCAGCAGATCCTGGTCAACCTGCTGGGCCTGGGCGTCTACGAGGACGTCCAGAAGAGGGCGTCGGCGCGCGCCGCGCAGGCGGAGGCCCGGCTTGACGCGGTCGACCAGTTGCTCGCCGGCCTGACGGGTGTGGACGACGAGGCGTTGGCCGAGGCCGACGCCCGGGTCGACCGGATGGTCGAGTTGGCCGGTGCGGTGACCGCCGCTGTGCCGGAGTTGGCGGCGGCCCGGGCGAGGGCGCGAGAGGCGGCGGCGGCGCTGACCGCGCTTGACGACGAGCTGACAGTGCTGACCGGGATCAAGGCGCCGCGCGGGGTTGCCGAGGTCGCCCGCGCGGTGAGTGCGGCACGGGCCGAGGCCGAGGCGGCTGCCACCGCCGTGTCGCTTGCCGAGGAGCGGGAGGAGAAGCTGCGCGGCGAACTGGCCCGTGCCGGGGACGAAAGCGCGCTTCGACTGCTGCTGCGGGCGTACGACGATCGGGGCCGGCTGACCGGCGAGGCCGAGACGGTCCGGGCGACGGTGCGCGCGGCGCACGACGAGCACACGGCGGCTGTGGCCGCGCTCGCCGCAGCCCGCGCGGACGCCGAACGGGCCGACGCCCAGTTGGAGGCGGCGTTCCGGGCACACGAGGAGGCGAAGGCCACCGACCTGGCGGTAAGCCTGCGGGCGCACCTGCACGCGGGCGCGCCCTGCCCGGTCTGCGAGCAGCCGGTGGCGCAGGTGCCTGCGGTCCCGGCCGACTCGGCGGTGGCCGCCGCCACTGCGGCCGGCAAGGCGGCGCGGGCCGCCACCAAGGCCGCCCAGGCGACGGTGCAGCAGCGGGACGCGGCGGCGCGCGACCTGGAGCGGCTGCTGGTGCAGGCTCGTGCCCGGCAGGAGCAGGTGGACGCCCGGCTGGCCGACCTCGACGGGCAGCTCGCCGGCGCGGCCGAGCCGGCAGTGCTGCACCGGGAGTTGGCCGAGCACGCCCGGCTGCGGCGCGCCCTTGACGAGGCGGCGACCGCAGTGCGGGCCGGCCGGGACAGCGCCCGTCAGGCCCGCGCCGGGGTGGACGCCGCCGAGGAGCGGTTGCGTGCTTCCTGGCGGGCCTTCGACACCGCCCGCGACGGGCTGGCCCGGTTCGGACCGCCCGCCACCGACCGGGACGACGTGGCAGCCGCGTGGACGGCGCTGACCGGGTGGGCGAGCACCGAGGTGGAGCGCCGGCGCGCCGACCGGGCGGCTCGGGCCAGCGTCGTCGCGGAGGCCGAGGCGGCTGCCGACGCGGTGCAGCAGGGCATCGCCGCCATCTTCGCCGCCGCAGATGTGCCGGTCGCCGACGATCCGGTGCGTGCCGCGACGGTGGCGGTGGAGCGGGCCGAGGGTGACCGGCGCCGGCTGGCCGAGCGGCGCGAGCAGGCCGGGGCGCTGCGGGAGCAGCGGGCCGGGCACGAGCGGGAGGCTCAGGTGGCGCGCGCGCTCGCCGGGCACCTGCGGGCCAACAACTTCGAGCGGTGGCTGCTGGCCGAGGCGTTGGATCTGCTTGTCGACGGCGCGTCGGGCATCCTGCGGGAGCTGTCCTCCGGCCAGTACGAGCTGGTGCACGACAAGGGTGAGTTCTTCGTGGTCGACCAGCACGACGCCGGACTGCGTCGCGGTGTGCGCACCCTGTCCGGCGGTGAGACGTTCCAGGCGTCGCTGGCGTTGGCCCTCGCGCTGTCCGAGCAGTTGGCAGGCATGTCGACGACAGCGGCGAGCCTGGAGTCGATCGTCCTGGACGAGGGTTTCGGCACCCTTGACGCCGCCACTTTGGACACTGTCGCTGCGACCTTGGAGAACCTGGCCGCCCGGGGTGACCGGATGGTCGGCGTGGTCACCCACGTCCCGGCGCTTGCCGAACGCATCCCGGTCCGCTTCGAGGTGCGCAAGGATGCCCGTTCGGCGCGGGTCGAGCGGACGGGCCGGTGAGCGCGAGGAGCGCAGCGCAGCGGAGCCCCGCAGTCGCGAACGAAAGGCCAGCCCGGTGAGCGCGAGGAGCGCAGCGCAGCGGAGCCCCGCAGTCGCGAACGAAAGGCCAGCCCGGTGAGCGCGAGGAGC
>NZ_JBNCNZ010000007.1:0-20563 GCF_049847245.1 Micromonospora sp. DT68 | reverse complement strand
GCAGCGCAGCGGAGCCCCGCAGTCGCGAACGAAAGGCCAGCCCGGTGAGCGACGCGGCTTTCTTCGTCGACTCGTGGGACCCGGCCTACGGCGCGTCGTTCGAGGCGTCCTCGTCGGGGCCGGCCGCGCCGAGCAGCGCGCAGGTCGACGCGGACGTGGAGCTGCCCGCCGTGGACTGGCGGGCGATAGGGGTACGCGCGGGCGTGCGGTCGCCGGACGTGGTGCTGCTCGTCGACGGAGTCCGCCGGATCGACGCGAGTATCTGGACGGCCGAGGCCGACGGGGGGTCGTTCCCGGGGTTGGCCGCCTCGTACGCGGCGGGGGTGGTCCGCTGCGATCTGGGTCGGGGTGCGGCGCAGCTGGCCGGGACCCGGGTCGGTCGGGGTCTGTTCACGGCGAGCCCGTCGGCGCAGGACGTGGTGGCGGGAGCGATCCGCTATCCGGTGCACCGGGTGGGTGGCACCGGTGAGCTGGCGAAGCTGCCGGCGGCGGTGCAGGGCCCGTTGACTGCACTGGAGGTGGCGGTGTCCGACGCCGCCCGGGTCGACGGCGACCTGCTGGTGGTGGACGGCCCGCTGCGGAGCCGTCGGCAGTTGCCGCGCACGTTGGGCTACATCAAGACCCAGCACAGCCAGTACCTGGACGCCCGGTTGACGGCGGTGGTGACAGGCCTGGCGTCGGGTGAGCGTTCGCCGGTGTTCCGGCTCGGCACGGCCTGGGGTGGCTGGTCGTGGTATTTGCGGCTGCCGGTGGCGCTCGGGGCGCCGTGGGCGGGCATCGTACGGGTGGAGTGTTCGGCCGACCTTCCCGTGGAGGCGGCGATCGAGCTGGCCGACCTGTCGCTTGTCACCCTGCCCCGGTTCGCGTCCACGCCGTACAAGGATCCGCGTGCACCGCAGAACCTGGTACCGATCGCCGGTCTGGAGCGCCGTCTGCGGGCGCTGCTCGGTGATTCCCGGCTGCTGCACCGCGCGTTGACCGCCGCGGCCCGCGTCGGCCGTTGATCGGGTCTGGTCACTGTGGGGCGTAAGCGGGCGAATGACCGGCTGGTGGAGCAGGTGGACACCGGGCAGGCGGAGCTTGTTCCGGACCCGGATCGGGCGGGTTCGTGGACGCTGCTGCTGGATGGCGCGCCGCAGTCGCACGTCGATCTGACCGACCCCACGCATCTGGAGTTCGAGTACGTCCGGCGGCTGGCCGCCGCACTGGACCTGATCGCGCCGGCCGGGCAGCCGCTGCGGGTGCTGCACCTCGGTGGTGGCGCGCTGACCTTGCCCCGGTACGTCGCCGCGACCAGGCCGAAATCCACCCAGCGGGTGTCCGAGGTGGACGGTGCGCTCGTGGAGTTGGTGCGTCGAGCGTTGCCCTGGCCGGCCGATGCCCGGCTGCGGGTGCGAGTGGAGGACGCGCGGGCTGTGCTGGCCGGGACGCGCGACGCCAGCTACGACGTGGTGGTCGCCGACGTCTTCGCCGGCGCCCGTACCCCGGCGCATCTCACCTCTGTGGAGTACGCCGCCGAGGTGGCCCGTGTGCTCAGCCCGGCGGGCTGGTATCTGGCGAACCTTGCCGACGGCCCGCCGCTGCGGCACGCCCGTGGTCAGGTCGCCACTGTCCGCGCGGTGTTGCCGCAGGCGTGCCTGGTCGGGGACGCGGCGGTGCTGCGTGGCCGCCGGTACGGCAATCTGGTGCTGGTGGCCGGCCGGTCCACTCCCCCGGTGCCGGAGTTGACCCGGCGGGCGGCGGGTGACTGGTTTCCCGGTCGGGTGGTGGCCGGCGACGACCTGGACCGTTTCGTCGGTGGCGCACAGGTGGTGCGTGATGCCGACGCGACCGGCTCGGATCCGCCGCCGCCGGGCCTGTTCTCCGTCCGTCGCTGACGTCGCCGCAGAACTTTTTCCCGGATTGTTGATCCGCTCGCCTCGCCGGTGCGTACCACCGGGCGGCTCGCCTTGTGGGGGCGGCGGTGGTATCGGACATCCCGGAGGTCTGCATGCATGCGGTGGCGGCCGGTTGGCATGGGGACGCGGTTCGCGCTGACTGGTTGTCGGCGCGGCCGTCGTCGAGGCCGACTTCGTCTGCCCGTGGGGTCGACGCCCGGGCCTCGTCTCGCCAGAATGGTCCGGTGACGCCCCGATCGGCGCCCGGGCGCCACCAGGCGACGACATCCGAGGCCAGCCACTCTGACCAGTTGATCCGGCTGCTGTACGCGGAACACGCTGGTCCGTTGCTGATGTTCGTCATGCGGCTCACCGGGGGGGACCGGCAGCGCGCGGAGGACATCGTGCAGGAGACGCTGCTGCGGGCCTGGCGCAACGCGCACCGCCTCGGCACGCAGGGGCAGGGGTCGTTGCGGCCCTGGCTGGTCACCGTGGCACGCCGGATCGCCATCGACGAGCACCGCAGCCAGGAGGCCCGGCCGCCGGAGACGTACGACCGGGACCTGACGGCGTTCGCCGAGGCGGACAGCACCGATCGGGTCCTACGCACGATGACTGTGGCGGACGCACTGCGTACGCTCAGTCAGTCGCACCGGGAGATCCTCATCTCGACGTACTTCCGCGGGCGGACGGTGCCGGAGGCCGCCGAGGAGTTGGGGCTTCCGTTGGGCACCGCCAAGTCGCGGGTCTACTACGCGCTGCGCGCGCTGCGCACGGCTCTGCAGGAGCGGGGGGTGACAGAATGAGCCGACCGGATCACATGGACGTCGCGGCGTACGCGCTGGGCGTGCTCGACGAGCAGGACACTGAGCGGTTCGAGGAGCATCTTGCCGCGTGCTGGGCGTGCGCGGCCGAGTTGGAGACGATGGTGCCGGTGGTCGGCCTGCTCTCCGACATCGACGGCGAGACCATGATGGCGATGGAGCAGACCGCCACCGATCCGGCCCTGTTGGATCGGACGTTGGTCGCGGTCCGGACCGACCGTCGGCGTACCCGGTTTCGTCAGTTGCTCGCCACCGCGGCGGCGGTGGTGGTGTTCGGCGGCCTGACCGGGTACGGCTTCGTGAGCGTGGCCGGTGACGAGTCGCCGGGGATCATCGCGGAGCCGGCGCCGAGCGCGGTGGTGAACGATCCGCCGACGAGTGCGCCGACGGCACCGCCGAGTGGCCCGGGCGTCGGCGGCACCGAGGAGGAGGGCGATCAGGTCGACGCCACCGATCCGACGACGGGCGTGCAGACGACGATGTTCCTCGTGGATCGGGAGTACGGCACCCGCATCAACTTCAATCTGCGGAAATTGCCCGGGCCGCGTACCTGCCGGCTGGTGGTGGTTCGTAAGAACTCCACCACCGAGGTGATCTCGACCTGGTCGGTTCCCGAGGGCGGATATGGCACGAACAATCGTCCACAGGGTCTCGAACTGAGCGCTTCGACGTCGGCGCGGTCGAGCGAGATCAAGCAGCTTCAGGTGCAGTCGGTAGACAGTAACGGTGTGGCCAGCCCGCTGGTCACCGTGCCCATGTAAGATCGCGTACCCTGTCGGCGCCGGTCATTTTTCAATGGCCGGCGCCGATCTGTTTGTGGTGGCGGACAGGTCCCGCGTAGGGGCGTACGGATGACCGTCCCATTCGGTTCAACCAATTCCAGTGAAATTGACCACTGTTGCTACTTCAACCTTGACAGCCCGCACTCCGTACCTATGGGTGAACTGCCAAGAATGAGGAGGGCACGTGGCACAGATGAAGCGGACCGTCATCCTGGTGAGCGCGATGGTCGCACTAACGGCCTGCGCTCCCGCGGGTTACGACGGGGCGAACACGAGCGCGGCCGAGCCGGTCGCCGTCGCCGCGGCCGAGCCCACTGCAACGGCTGAACCCGAGGCGTCGGCAACCCCGGACGCGCCGGTCGCCGATGCGCCGCCGCCCGCGGACGTCGACCTGACCGAGAAGCTGATCGGTAAGAAGGTCGCCCGGATGGGCAGCGTCGTCACCGACCAGGACGGCTGGATCCTGTACCGCTTCGACAAGGACACCGCCGACCCGCCCGCGTCGAACTGCGTCGACAAGTGCGCGCAGGTCTGGCCGCCGGCCCTGACCGACGGAAACCCTGAGCTCACCGGGGTCTCCGACGACAAGGTGGGAAGCGTGACCCGGCAGGACGGCACCCGCCAGCTCACCATCGCCGGATGGCCGGTGTACCGCTACATCGGCGACAAGAAGCCCGGCCAGTGGAAGGGCCAGGCCGTCGGCGGCACCTGGTTCGTGGTCCAGCCGGACGGCAAGAAGAACCTGAGCTGCCTGCCCACCTCCACGCCGAAGGCTGTCGCCCCGCCCGCGGACAGCAGAGCGGGCGACTCCGGTGGGGGCAGCACGTACTGATCCCGTACGCATGAGGGGCTCGATGGTCGGTCGTCGCCGGGGAGGGCGCGACCGACCATCGTCGTGTGCGCGGGCCACTGGGAGCGGCGGTGACCCGGGCCGGAGCCCCACCTGGCAGAGTGGCGGGGTGACCGAGACCGAGCCCGCCGCGACCCGGGTGCTGCACCCGCCGGTCGGCTACCGGCTGACAGCGTCGGTCCGCGCTCTGACCTTCAGCCCGTACGACCCGTGCGCGCGCATCGCGGCCGGCACCTTCTGGTGGGCCACCCGCACCCCGGACGGCCCGGCCACGCTCGCCCTGCGCCCGGCCGGCGGTGACCTGATCGCCGAGGGCTACGGGCCGGGCGCCGAGCACGTGGTGGCGCGGGCCGACGCGATCGCCGGGCTGCGCGACGACCTGACCGGCTTCGCCGAACTGGCGGCGGCGCACCCGCTCGTCGCCCGGCTGGCCCGGGAGCACCGGGGTCTCCGGATGCCCACCACCGGGCAACTGTTTCCCCGGCTGCTGCGCGCGGTGTTCGAGCAGAAGGTCACCGGCAAGGAGGCCTACCGGGCGTACTCGGCGACGGTGCGGCACTTCCGTGAGCCGGCACCCGGGCCACTGCAACCGCTGCTGCTCCCGCCGGAGGCCGCAGCGGTGGCCGCCACCCCGTACTGGGTGTTCCACCCGTTCGGCGTCGAGCAGCGCCGCGCCGACACGCTGCGTCGCGCCGCCGCGCTGGCCGACCGGTTGGAGCGCTGCGCCGACGCCACCGAGGCGACCCGCCGGCTGACCGCCATTCCCGGTATCGGCCCGTGGACCGCCGCCGAGGTGGTGCGGATCGCCTACGGCGACCCGGACGCGGTGAGTGTCGGCGACTACCACATCCCGAACACTGTGGCCTGGGCACTCGCCGGGGAGGCGCGCGGCGACGACGCCCGGATGCTTGCCCTGCTGGAGCCGTTCCGGGGCCACCGGGGTCGGGTCTGCCTGCTGCTGGAGGCCGCCGGCATCCAGGCGCCGAAGTACGGCCCGCGCGCCCCGATCCGCTCGTTCGCCCGGTTCTGACCACTCCATCGCAGCCCGCTCAGCGTCAGCCCTGCTCGCTTCGACGCTTGAGGCCTTCGGTCTCCAGCCGCAGGTAGCGCCGGAGCAGACCGCCGTACAGCAAGCCCACCGGCCCGGCCAGCGGCCCGGACTGGACGATGGCCAGCTCGACCCGGGTGCCGCCGCCCGGCAGCGGCGACAACAGGTGTTCCCCACGGGTGCGCACACCTGGGGTGTCGGAGACCCATGTGAAGCTCCGCCCCTCGGTCAGCTCGGTGACCCGCCACACCGCCGGCCGGAGCTTCGGCTGGGTCAGCCGGGCGGTAGCGCCGACGGCGAGCGGCCCCGGCTCGCCCCGCTCGACGCGGCTGGCCGAGGCCGTCCACTCTGGCCACCGCTGCACATCGACAAGGACCTCCCAGACCCGCTTGGCGTCGGCGGCGATGTCCGTACCCGCTTCGAACCGCATCTCTCGTCCTCCCCCGCGCGGCGCCGCCCGGCGCCGCTGCGCAAGGGGGACGAGCCGACGCGGCGAATCGTGACACGGGCGTCCGACGCCCGGCCCGGGGGCGCGGCGTCGGTCAGGCGGCCTCGCGCAGATCGGCAAGGCTCAGCGGGGTACGCCGGGCGAGCAACTCCTCGAGCTCCGGCACCGATCCGACCTCGCCCAGCACGTTGCGACCGCCGCCGAACCGCTCCGGGTATCGGCGGGTCAGCCGGTACCGGTAGCGGCCCCGGATCAGCTCGACGCTCACCCGCCACCGCCCGCAGCAGTCACAGACCCACTCGGACATCTCGCGAAAGTAGCTCTGACCTGCGCTTATCTGATTCGCCCGGTCGGGACGAGCGGCGCTCGGACGGACACGCCGCCCGCACGTCCACCGTGATGTGCCTCACGACTGTCGGCACCGTCTGATTGACTGGTCGCCGTGGACCTGCCGATCAACCCGCCGGTCGAGCCGATGCTGGCCAAGAGCGTTCCCAAGCTGCCCACCACCGCCGGGCTGACCTACGAGCCCAAGTGGGACGGGTTCCGGTGCATCGTGTTCCGCGACGGCGACGAGGTCGAGTTGGCCAGCCGGGGTGGCAAGTCGATGACCCGCTACTTCCCCGAGGTGGTCGAGCAGGCCCGCCGACAGTTGCCACAGCGGTGCGCCGTCGACGGGGAGCTGATCGTGATCCGGCGCGACGGGCCGGACGGCCAGCCCCGGCTGGATTTCGAGCTGCTTGCCCAACGGGTCCATCCGGCGGCGTCCCGGGTGAAGATGCTGGCCGAGACCACCCCCGCCGACTTCGTGGCGTTCGACCTGCTGGCGATCGGTGACGAGGCGCTGCTGGACCAGCCCTACCCGCGCCGCAGGGAGCGGCTGGTCGAGGCGTTGGCAGGCGTACGCCCGCCGGTGCACGTCACCCAGGTCACCACCGATCCGGAGACCGCCAAGCGGTGGTTCGACGTCTTCGAGGGCGCCGGTCTGGACGGCCTGATCGTCAAGCCGGCCGACCTGCCGTACGAGCCGGGCAAGCGTTTGATGTTCAAGGTCAAACACGCCCGCACGGCGGACGCGGTGGTGGCCGGCTTCCGCTGGCACAAATCCGGCCCGGTGGTCGGCTCGCTGCTACTCGGCCTCTACGACGACGCGGGCGTCCTGCACCATGTCGGCGTGAGCGCGTCGTTCAGCATGGCCCGCCGCGCCGAGCTGCTCGACGAGTTGGCGCCCTACCGGGACACCGGCGGCGAGCATCCGTGGGTGCACGGCGACCACGAGCGCGGCCAGCGCATCCCGGGCGGGGTGAGCCGGTGGACCGGCACGAAGAACCTGGAGTGGGAACCGCTCCGTCCGGAACTGGTGGTCGAGGTGGCCTACGACGCGATGGAAGGTGACCGTTTCCGGCACACCGCCCGGTTCGTCCGTTGGCGTCCGGACCGCGATCCCCGCTCCTGCCGGTACGACCAGCTCGACCGCCCGATCCGCTACGACGTGGACGAGGTGCTGCGCGGCGACCCGACCGCCACCGTGGACAGGGCCGCCACCGGCCCGGCGTAGCCTGGCCGTCGACTCGACACCGGAGGATCACGTGACCCGCACCGCCGACCAGCCGTGGAGGGCGACCAACCGTCGGGTCCGTCGCGGTCTCGCCGTTCTCGTCGTGGCTGCCCTGCTGACCGCCGGCTGCACGTTGCCGGCGTTCGCGCCGCGCACCGACGTGGAGGGCGAGGCGGCGCCGGCCGGCAGTTCGGCGACCTGGCGGCCCTGCCCCGAGGTGGCCGAGGATCTGGTCGGCCGGGGCGCGCCGGACATGCGCTACGAGTGCGCCCGGATCGCGGTCCCCCGGGACTGGGGCAACGGCACCGGAGCGACCGCCGGGCCGGGCGCCGGCGAGACCTTCGAGATCGCCCTGCTGAGGGCACGGTCCAGCAAGCAGCGCGACCGGATCGGCTCACTCGTCGTCAACCCCGGCGGGCCGGGTGGTTCCGGTGTGGACACCGCCGTCTACCTCTCCTTCGGCCCCCAGTTCGGTGGGCTGCCCAGCTCGATCACCGAACGCTTCGACATCGTCGGCTTCGACCCGCGCGGGGTGGCCCGGTCCAGCCCGGTGAAGTGCATCTCCGACGCCGACCTGGACGCCAGCTTCGGCTACGACCCCGATCCGGAGAGCCAGGCGTCGTTCGACGGGTTCGTCGGGCTGAGCCAGCGGATCGGGCGCGGCTGCGGCGACCGCTACGGCGACCAGTTGCCGCTGTACGGCAGCGAGCAGGCAGCCCGGGACATGGACGCGGTCCGCGCGGCGGTTGGCGACGACAAGCTCACCTACCTGGGTTACTCCTACGGCACCCTGCTCGGCGCCATCTACGCCCAGCTCTACCCGCAGCGGGTGCGCGCGCTGGTGCTCGACGGCGCTGTCGATCCGCAGCAGCGGCTGATCGCCGGCTCGGAGAGCCAGGCCCGCGGCTTCGAGCGGGCCTTCGACAACTTCGCCCGTTGGTGCGCCGCGAACGCCGCCCGCTGCCCGCTTGCCCCGGACGCCCGCGCCGCTGTCACCTCGGCAATCGACAAGGCAAAGGTCTCCCCGGTACGTGGCGACGACGGGCGCGAGGCCACCGCCGGCTGGGTGTTCTACGCGGTCATCTCGTCGCTCTACACCGAGTCGGGCTGGCAGCAGTTGGCCCAGGCCATCGACCGGCTGGCCGAGGGCGATCCGAAGGACGTGTTCCGGCTCGCCGACTCGTACGCCGGCCGGGAGAGCGACGGGCACTACTCGAACCTGTTCGACGCCAACCTCGCCATCAACTGCGCCGACGAGACCGAGAAGCCGAGCCGCGACGAGATCCGCCAGTTGCAGTCGCAGTGGCGCACGAAGTACCCGCTGTTCGGTCCGGCGCTCGCGGTGGGAATGTTGAGTTGCGTCGAGTGGCCGGGCGGGCGTGACCCGTACCCGACCGGGAAGGCGAACGGCGCACCGCCGATCGTTGTGGTCGGCACGACGGGCGACCCGGCGACGCCCTACGAGCAGACCCCACGGCTCGCGTCGATGCTGGGCGTTGGCCGGGTGCTCACGTGGGAGGGCGAGGGGCACACCGCCTACCCGCAGACCACCTGCATCACAAACGCCGTCGACGCGTACCTGGTAGACCTGACCGTGCCCCGGGAGGGGCTGCGCTGCCCGGCGCGCTGAGTGGTGTGCCAGGCTCACCTGCATGAGCGACCTGATCTTCCGGGAGGCGGTCCGGGCCGACCTGCCCGCCGTCATCGCCCTGCTCGCCGACGACGTCCTGGGCAAGGCCCGTGACTTCACCGCTGTCGACGAGGTGTACGAGAGGGCGTTCGCCGCCATCGACGCGGACCCGCGCAACCAGCTGATCGTCGCGGAGCAGGACGGTGACCTGGTCGGCTGCCTCCAGATCACCTACATCCCCGGGCTCGGCAGGCACGGTGCCGAGCGCTCCCTGATCGAGTCGGTCCGGGTCCGCTCCGACAGCCGTGGGCAGGGGCTGGGCCGGGACCTGATGACCTGGGCGATCGGCCAGGCCCGGCAGCGTGGCTGCGCCCTGGTGCAGCTCACCACCGACAAGACGCGCGCCGACGCGCACCGCTTCTACCTGGGCCTCGGCTTCGTGGCCAGCCACGAGGGCATGAAGCTCGCGCTCTGACCCACGTGGCCGGCCGTCGGGCACGTGGGTCAGCCGTCCACCAGTCGGCCGTCGCGCAGGACGAGCACGCGGTCGGCCAGGTCGATCAGGGCCGGGTCGTGCGTGGCCACCAGTGCCGTCATCCCCCGGGCGTGCACGACGGCGCGCAGCAGGTCCATGATGGACCTTCCGGTCTCCGAGTCCAGCTGGCCGGTGGGTTCGTCGGCGATGAGCAGGTCCGGCTCGTTGGCCAGCGCGCGGGCGACCGCCACCCGCTGCTGCTGCCCTCCGGAGAGTTCGTAGGGGCGCTGCGCCGCGTGCCCGCCCAGGCCGACAAGTTCCAACAGCACTGCGACCCGCTGCTCCCGTTCGGCGGCCGGTACCTGCGCGAGCCGCAGCGGCACGCCGACGTTCTCGGCTGCGGAGAGGATCGGCACCAACCCGAAGGTCTGGAACACGAACCCGACGGTGCCCCGGCGCAGCCGTAGCAGCTCCGCCTCGCCGGCCGCTGTCACCTCGTGCCCGGCCACCACCACCTGACCGCTGTCCGGTTTGTCCAGCCCGCCGATGATGTTCAGCAGCGTGGTCTTGCCCGCTCCGGATCGGCCGCGAATGGCCACCAGCTCGCCGCGGTTGGCGCGGAACGAGACGTCCCGCACCGCGTGCACGGCGTGCTCACCGCGACCGAAGGTCCGGCTCACACCGCTGACCCGGACCAGTTCGTCAGAGTGCCCCCCGGGCGCACCGCCGAGCGGGGCCGCTCCCGTCACCATCATGTCCCGACGGCTCACGCCCGTGCCTCCCGTTCCTCCGACGCCCGGTCACCGGGCCGTACCTGCACATGGTCGGGCTCCAGATCGAGCCGGACCCGCTCCTTCAGCGACAGCGCGTCGACGAACGCGGCCGGCAACTGCATCCGGCCGTTGCGGTCCAGCACCGCGTACTCCTCGCTGATCAGCTCGGTGTTGCCGTCCGCGCCGACACGCGCGGTCCGGCGTACCTCGGAGGCGGTTCGACCGTCGCGGATCGCGACGGTCCGACGGACCTGGCTGGCCACGGCGTGGTCGTGGGTGACGACGACGATGGTGACGCCCAGCTCGGCGTTGATGGTGCGCAACGCCGCGAAGACCTCAGCGCCGGTCGCCTCGTCCAGCTCACCTGTGGGTTCGTCGGCGAAGAGCACCTCGGGGTCGTTGGCAACCGCCACGGCAACTGCGCACCGCTGCTGCTCGCCGCCGCTGAGCTGACCGGGCCGCCGGTCGGCGCAGTAGCCCACGCCGACCATGTCGAGCAGTTCCCGAGCCCGTGTCCGGCGGGCCTTGCGGGACCGCTTGCCGGCCAGCTGCATCGGCAGCTCGACGTTCTCCAGGGCGGTCAGGTACGGCAGCAGGTTGCGGCCGGTCTGCTGCCAGACGAACCCGACAAGCTCCCGCCGGTAGCTCAGCCGCCGCTTCGCCGACAGCGAGAGCAGGTCGTAGTCGGCCACCCGGGCGATGCCTGCGGTGGGCGTGTCAAGGCCGGAGAGGATGTTGAGCAGTGTGGACTTGCCCGAGCCGGACGCGCCGACGATCGCCAGCAGTTCGCCCCTGTCGATGACCAGGTCGAGGCCTTGGAGGGCGACGACCTCCACCCCCTCGGTCTTGAAGATGCGCACCAGGCCGTCGCAGACGATGTGGCCGCGCAGCCGGTCCTCTCCGCCGGCCCGTTCGGCGGCACGTTGCGCGGCCCGCCGCTGGAGGGCGGCCAGATCGGGCTTCGGTTCGGTCTGTGCGGTAGCGGTCATCTCAGCTCTCCTCTCCGAGCCGGAGCACCTCACCGAGGCGCAACCGGCGGTTGTTAAGCGCTTCGACGGTGACCGCGAAGCCGAGGGCGACCGCCCCGAGCGCGAACACGGCGGCGACGAGGCCGGGCTCGAAGGCCACCCGGACCGGTACGCCACCGGTGAACGCCGACAGGCCGAGCACCGGGTTGAGCAGCAGGGGCAGGACCGCCCCGACGAGCGCGCCGGTCAGCACCGACGTGCCGACCAGTGGGGCCAACTCGACAAGTAACAGCCCTCGCCACTGTCGGCGGGACAGACCCAGGGTGCGCAGCCGGGACAGCACCTGCCCCCTGGCTCGCGCGCCGGCCAGCACTATGAACGCGATGGCGAGCAGCCCGAGCACGGTGCCACCGATCGCACCGGCGGCGAACCCGAAGGCCAGCACCCCGTTCGCGCCGCCGTCGCCGAGCTCCCGCCGGACGTCGTCGCGGGTGTCGACAGTCACCCCGATGGGCCGGTCCTTGCCGGTCACCGCTCCGGCGCGCTGGTAGCGCTCCTGCCCCTGGTCGCCGGCCAGGCGCAACGCCTCGGCGTCGAGCCGGTCCCCGGCGACCAGCAGGCTTGTGGGCACCGGCTCGGTGGTGCGGGCCGGCAGCGCCTGCCAGGGCAGGATCACGAACCGGCTGGCGCCCTCCGACAGCAGCGGGAAGGTGTCCTGCGAACCGGCGATCCGGAACTCGTACCGCTCGCCCTGCACCGAGACGAACGCGGAACCGTCAAGGCCCGCCCGCGTCAGGTCGGCGGCGACCGCCGGGGAGACGATGGCCGGCAGTGGCCCGGACGCCCGCTCGGCGCTGCGCAGCACGGCCGGTAGCGGCACGACCACACCGGACTCCCGGCTCACGGTGACCAGGCCCGAGCCGTCCACCAGCAGCACCTGCACCGGCCCGACCCGCGCGTCGGTGCCGAGGGCGTCGGCGGCCAACCGCTGGTCCGGCTCGTCCGCCACCCGGGTGACGGCGCTGACGCCGGGCAGCTGACTCACCGCGTCGAGGGTGTCCGGGGCGAGACGTTCGCCCCGGACAACCGCGTCGGCGGGGACTGTCCGCTCGACGGCCCGATCCCTGCTGGCGTCGACACCGGCGGCGACGACAGCGCAGAACGCCGCGGTGCCGATCGCCAGCACCACGACCACAAGCGGGGCGGCGACCGCGGAACGGCCGGCCCGCGCGGTGCCGAGGAACGTCACGCTGCCCCTGGTCCGCGCGGCGAGCCGGCTCACCAACCGCAAGGGCCAGGGGTACGCGCGCAGCGCCAGCACCGCCGCGGCGACAGCGAGCAGCACCGGCACCGACACCAGCAGCGGGTCCACCTCGCCGAGGGTGAGACCGCGCCGACGCAGCAGTACCGCCGCGAGCCCGGCAAGCAGCAACAGGGAGACCTCGACGGTGAGTCGGCGTGCCGAAGGGCGGAGCCGGACCAGGTCGCGGCGGGCCGCCCCGCCGGTCGGCACCGCAAGGGTCGCCAGCGGCAGCGCGAGGGTGACAAGCACTGTCACTGCGGCGGCGTACGGCGCGGTCGGGGCCGGTGCGCCGGGGAACAGGGTGCCCAGCCACCAGCCCAGCGCGGCGGCGACCGGCACCACGAGCAGCGACTCGGCGAGGCTGCGCCGGGCGCCGGCGGTGGCCGCACCTCCTCGGGCGCGCAGCAGCACGTACTCCGCGCGACGCCGCCTGGTGGCGAGGATGGCCGCGAGCACAATCAGCCCGGCCAAGGTGGCAAGCACGCCCGCCGCGATCACCGCGAGCAGGGTCCGGGCGGCGTTCAGCTGGGCGGCGAACGCCCGCAGCGGAACGTCGACACCCTGGGTCAGTGTGAGGTCCGACGGGGTGCTGCGCTGCACCGTCTGTACGCCGTCGATCAACTGGTCCAGGTTGCGGGCGTCGATGGAGTTGACGCCCAGCCGGTAGCGCCAGTCGAACCGGATCGGCCAGCCCTCCGCCGCCCGCTTGTTGAATGTGGACTGGCCGACCACGCCGACGACGATCAGCGGCTGACCGTCGCCGAGCGGTTCGGTGATTCGCAGCGCCGGCGGCAGTCCGTCCCACATGCCGCTCGCACGGTCGGTGGGGCGGAACAGCCCGGACACCGACACCCGGACGGGGTCGATCATTGCGCCCTTGTCGTCGACGTTGCCGATGCGCAGTTGGCTGCCGGGCCGCAGGTTGAGCTTGCCGGCCACGTCGGCGTCGAGCGCCACTTCGATCGGCCGCTCGGGAATGTACGTTTCGCTCGGCCACGCCCCGTCGACGAGAGTGCTGTTGTCCTGGACGTCGGGCATGACCCGCAGACCCAGGTCGACAAGCAGTTTGCGGGCCGCGAGGTCCGGGCCGGTGACCCGAACCGGCGTGGTCTCCACGCTGTACCACCGCTCGGCCACCACCGAGCGCACCTGCGGCGGCATCTCCTTCGCCAAGGCGTCGAACCGCTCACGGGCGGCTCCCGTAGCGGTCTTGATCGAGCTGAAGGGCGCCTCGCCGGTGGCGTACGAGAGATCCCGGCGGACGGCCGGCTCACTGTTCAGTTGCGCCCGCAGTCCCTGTTCGGCGAGCCGGTTGACGAGCCGGGGAACTCCGCTGACAAGCAGCGTGACCACAAGGGTCAGCACCGCCAGGAGCAGGAACTGCCCGCCGTACGCCCGGACCCGGCGGACGACCGCGCCGATGCTCATCGTTCTCCCCCGATTCGCAGCTGCACCGCCGCCACCCGCTTGCGGATGCCGGTGGCGATGAACGCGCTGAAGGCGAGCGCCGCCAGCAGCAGACCGACCGCGGTCAGAACGATCGGCACCCAGGGCAGCACGAACGCCGCCGAGGGCACCGGTCGGCCGGCGGCCGGGGTGAGAACGACCAGGGGAGCCATTGTGGCCCCCACCACGGCGCCGAGCAGCAGCCCGACCCCCACGCCGATACCGGCGAGGAAGGTCTGTTCGGCAAGCAGCGCCCGGGCCAGCAGCCGAGGTGTCGCGCCGAGGGTGTGCAGCACCGCGAACTCGCCGAGCTGGCGTCGGGCGGTGGCCCACACGTCGACAATGAGACCGACAAGGGCGAGCAGCACCGCGCCGAGCGCGGCGGCGAGCATTCCCGTGCGTGACCCCTGCCAGTACGGGTCGGCGGCGGCGGCCTCGGCCACTGTCCGGCGTTCCAGGACAGTCACCCCGGGCAGGTCGGCGGCGGCGCCGGCGGCTGCCGAGGCGTCGTCGGCGTCGAGCCACCACTCCGGCACCGACCGGATCGTTCCGCCGTCACGGATCAGGGCGTTCACCGCGGCCGGCAGGTCGAGCAGCACGCCCTCGCCGGTGGTGGTGGGCACGGATTCCAGTTCGCCGACCAGCCGGGTCGGCACTGACACGCCGGAGAGGGCAAGGGTGACGGTGTCGCCGGTGCGCAGGCTCAGCGCGTCGCGTACCCCGGCGGTCATCAGGACCGGCACGGGCTCGGCCACCCCGGCGGGCACGATGGCGAAGCGGGTGGACGGTTGGTACGCGAACTGCCCTCCGGGGATCACGTCCACCGGGCGGTCTGCGATGACGCCGGTGGGGGTCGACGTCGCCGGGTGGCCCGGCCCGTCCCCCGTCGTCGCCATCCAGGCGCCGGTCAGGTTCGTGGGCCGCGCGGTGCCGTCCGCGCCAACGAGCGCCAACTCCTTCACGTCGAGCCGGTACGAGTTCCCGGCCGCCCGGCCTCCGTCGGCCTCGAAGCCGGCAAGCCGCAGCGGCGCCCCTCCGACGTCGGGCAGTGTCACTGTGAACCGGGCGGCCCGCCCGTCGCTCGTGGCGTCGACCGCCGGCAGACGCAGGGCCAGCCCGTCGGCGCTTGTGAACAGCAGAGCCACCCCGACCCGATGGGGCCGGAAGGCGCCTTCGACGGGGGTGCGGACCGTGCCGGTGACCGCGCGGGTGCCGGCGGGCAGTTCGATCCCGACGGGGGCACCGCGTGCCTGGAGCATCCGCTTGTAGCTTTCCGACGCCGACCCGTCGCTGAGGCGGTCGGCGAGCAGGACGACGCCGGGGGCCCCGGCCGGGTCGATGCCGATCACAGTGGTGGGCAGGTTCTGCCTTCCCACCCGCACCTCGTCGCGCCACGCCGGCAGCGCCTGGGCCACGCCGGGCAGCGCGGCGAGTTCGCCGGCCCGGGTGGGCGGGGCGGAACCGGTCCGCTCGGTCACCCGCAGGTCCGCGCCGACGGTGTGGCTGGCCTGCTCGACCTGGGACCGCTCACCGGTGCTGACCAGGGACCAGGCGAGGGTGCTGCCGCCGACGGCGAGGGCGAGGAGCAGCACCGGTCCGGCGTGTGGACGCCGGCCGGCCTGCCACATGCCGAGCATGGTGGCCGTCCACGGCCGCGGGTCGACGAACCGCTCGGCGAACCGGGTGACCGGTGGGAGCACCCGCAGCGCCAGCACCGCGCCGGCCAGCACGCCGAGCGTGGGCGCGGCCACCAGCAGCGGATCGAGCCCGAGGCTGCCGCCCGAGCCGGCAAGTGGTGACGCGTACTGGCGCAGTTGCACCCAGGCCAGCAGGGCGAGCGCCACCAGTACCAGGTCGACGCTTGCCCGCTGGACGCTCGCCGCCCGGTTCGGTCGGGACCTGGCGGCCATGTCGGCCACGTAGGTGCCGGCGCCGCGCAGCGTGGGCGCGACCATTGCCACCAGGCAGCCGGCGGCGGTCGCCGCGGCAGCCGCCCAGATCAGTGTGGTGTTTCCGCCGGCAGAGGACAGTTCGGCCGACCCGCCGGGTTTGACGAACCGCAGCGCCTCACCGGCGATCACCGGCCCGAGCAGGGCCGCCGGAGCAATCACCAGTGTCGCCTCCCGGGCGGCAAGGCCGGCCAGTTGCCGGCGTGCGGCGCCACGGGCGCGCAGCAGCGCGGTCTGCGGGCGGCGGTCCTCGTGCAGCAGGGCGGCGACAAGCACCAGCGCGTACCCGCCGAGTACCAGGATGAGCAGCAGCGGGGTGGCAAGCGCGGACCGGCCCACCAGGTCAGCACGGGCGATGCGGTCCAGCAGCTGATCCATCTTGGTCAACGACTGCGCCGACGTGCCCAACTGCGCCGCCTCGGGCACCGCAGTCACGGCCTCCGTCATGGCCGCCCGCACCGCCGGCAGGTCATCGACGTCGATGCCGCCGAGGTCCGGCTCGGCCAGCCAGGCCGCCGACACCGAGCCCGGGAAGGTGGCCACGAAGTCGGCCGCGTCCAGCGCGAACGGCCCGTACGAGGTGCCCGAGCCGGCGCTGCCCGTGCCCACACCGGGGGCCAGCAGCCAGTACGCCTCGGTGGGGTCGCGGGGCCGCCAGGTGCCGGCGAGTACCAGTTGGCTGGCCCGCTCGGTGGCACGGTCGCGCAGCGGGATCCGCTCCCCGACGGCCAGGCCCAGTGCGGTGGCGACCCGTTCCGGCAGGCTGACCTGGACCGGCGTCTCGCCGGCACGGGGCCACGCCCCGCTTGTCAGCTCGGCGTGCCCGGCCAGTTCGTCGAGCGTGGCCAGGTTCGCGAAGATCGGCTCGTCGCCGGTGCGGGGCACGGACCCGAGGTCGCCTGTCAGCTCCCGGCCCGTGCCGTACCGGGCGGCGGAGACGGTGACCGGCACGCCGGCGAGCCCGTCGACGAACTCGGCGCGCACCGCCTTGTCGCGGGTGGCGAACTCGGCGGCGTCGCGCCCGCCGGAGCCGCCGACCAGCAGGCCGCGTTCCTCGGCCGGCGCGGCGGTCACCAACGCCCGCTGCCCGGCGTCCACCGCACGGCGGTTGTAATCGGACAGTCCGGTGACCAACGCGACGGCGACCAGGGCGGCGATCACCGCGGCAACCAGCAGACCTCGCGCCTCGCGGGCCCGCCTCCACACCAGCTTCATCCGACGCCTCCCCTGGCCCTGGCGGGCCGACGACCTTCAAGACAGGTCATCCACCGGGAAAGGTTCGCGCCCGTTACATGATCGTTACTCCGGGAAGCCGGCTCGGCTCGTGCGGCGCGGCCGTCGGGCTATCTGTCGCGCCCGAGCCGCCGCCTACCGTGCCGAATCATCCGTACCCCGAAAACGACAGCGCCGACGACGAGCGCGGCGCCCAGGAATTGCAGGCCGGGCGAGTCGTCGGCCTCCCCGTGCACGATGCCGGCGACGCCGAGGGCGGCGGCCAGAAGAGCGATGAGGTACGTCATTCGTCGACCCATTCGAGGAGGTCGCCGGGCTGGCAGTCGAGCACCCGGCACATCGCTTCCAATGTGCTGAAGCGGACGGCCTTGGCGCGGCCGTTCTTCAGCACCGCCACGTTCGCCGGGGTGAGCCCGACCCGTTCGGCGAACTCGCCGACGCTCATCTTGCGCTTGGCCAACTCGACGTCGATGCGGACGATGATGGGCATCAGATCACCGCTTCCATGTCGGTCCGCAGCGTGGTGGCCTGCCGCAGCAGCGCACGCATCACCACCATCAGGAGCCCGGCCACTGTGACACCCACGGTCAGCAGGAACAGCAGTACCGGCAACCCGGGATCGCCCGCGTTGAACCCGACGTAGAGGAAGACGGCGACAAGCACCACCCAGGCGGCGGCGATGGCCCACACGATGGCGTCCACCCACTTGAGGGACGCCTCGGTGAAGATGCGGTCCTTCTTGACCAGGTTGAGCAGCTGCCAGGTGCACACGATCACCACCTGGACGCACAGCACCCAGAAGACGGCAACGGCCGTCGCCGGCCATCGGAGGTACGCGTCCTGCGGCGACTCCTGCGCCATGTGCGCGAACTGCCCCGGCAGGGAGAGCGTCTCGAACGGAATCAGGACCAGAAACAGCAGCACGAGGAACACTCGGAGAGCGGCTACCGCTCGACGTTCGACAATCATGCATTGAGTTTCGCTCGCTACCTATCGAATGTCAATCGGTTGCCGCATCTCTGGCAGCCTCCCCCGCCCGCTAGCGTGATTTTTCCGCTCCGAACCCGTCACGCCCGCCGCCGAACCGGACATGGAGTAGACGTGAGCTCCACGACCGAGCACGAGGATCGATTCCGGCGTGTCTACGCGGCCAACTTCGCGCCGCTGCTGGCGTACGCCGTGCGACGTGTCGAGCAACCCGAGGACGCGGCCGACGTGGTGGCCGAAACCTTCCTCGTCGCCTGGCGGCGCAGTCACCAGATGCCGCCCGACACCGAGGTACGCCCGTGGCTGTACGGCGTGGCCCGGCGGGTGCTTGCCAACCACCACCGCAGCGGACAGCGCCGAGGGCGACTCGGCGACCGGCTGCGTCAACGACTCAGGGCCGTCATCGTCACCGACCCCGGCAACGAGGTGCCCGAACGGCTCACTGTCCGGGCCGCGCTGGCCCGACTCAGCGACCAGGACCGGGAACTGATGATGCTGACCTTCTGGGAGGGTCTGGAGCCGCGCGAGGCCGCCGAGGTTCTTGGCATCAGCCCGGCCGCGGTCCGTACCCGGCTGTTACGCGCACGGGGCCGGCTGCGACACCTCGTCGGTGACGACTCCGGTCCACCCGGACATGTATTCGACGTCCTGGCCGTACGCGCACCGAAGGAGGGCTGATGACTGACGAGCACCTCGACCGGATGGTTCGAGACGCCGACCCGTACCGACCCCACGCCGTTCAGCACCTCGACGGGGCCGCGCAGAACCTCCTGGAGGAGATCATGTCCACGCCGACCCTCGAACCGGTCGCCGAGCCGCCGCCGGCCAAACGCCTACGGACCCGCCGTACGCTGCTCAGCGGCCTCGCCAGCGCGGGCGTCGCCGCCGCCGTCCTCGCGGTGATCTTCACCGGCTCGATCATGAACGTGGACGGACCGGACGACCCTCCGTCCACCTCCGCGGACAACCCGGACGCGACGAAGCCGATCTCCTACTCGGCCATGGTGCTCAAGGCCGCCGAGGAGAACCCGCGACTGCTTATCGACCAGCCCGGCTGGAAGGCGACCACCGTCTACGGCTTCCTGGAGGATTCGGGCACGATCAGCTTCAGCAAGGGCGACCAGGAACTGGAGATGAACTGGTATCCGGCAAACGTGTACGGCAGCTTCCACGAGGACCGGCTCCGCGTCAGCAAGCCGGAACCGGTGAAGGTGGACGGCTGGCCGGCCGAACTGTTCCAGTACAACGCCGGTGACTTCGCGGTCATGCTCACGCCCCGCGAAGGGTCCTTCGTGGAACTCCGGACCGGTGGCGCGTGGACGCGCTCGGCGTTCGACCAGATCGTCGCCCGCGTGGTCCGCGTCGACGCCCGCACCTGGCTGGCCGCACTGCCGGCCGAGATCATCACGCCGGAACGGGCGAAGGAGCAGGCCGCCAAGATACTCGCCGACGTGCCGCTCCCTCCGGGCTTCGACGTCACCGCGCTGACCGACCTGGGCCCCAACGACCCCTACCAGTTCGGCGCCAACGTGACCGGTCGCGTCGGCTGCGCCTGGATCAGCGAATGGCTGCGGGCCAAGAAAGCTGGCGACGATGCCGCCCTCCAGCGAGCGAGCGACGCGTTGCGCAGCAGCCACAAGTGGCCGGTGCTTCACGAGATGAACAAGGAGGGCGACTGGCCGGAGGTGTTCTGGGAGGTTGCCGACAAGGTGGTCGCCGGCAACCCGCCGCCCGGGTACCGGGGTTCCCTCGGCTGCGAGTAGGGCTGACACCGCCCTTCTCGACCGCATTCGACCCATACAGTCCGCGCCCGCCGTAACGGCAGACCAACCAACGCGCCGCCGCCCCTGACCATCGTCAGCGTCAGGGGCGGTTGGCGCGTTTCAGCGGCAGGGGCAGTTCGCGCGTTTCAGCGGCAGGGGCAGTTCGCGCGTTTCAGCGACAGCGGGCGGGCGCGTCAGGGGTGGCTGGCGTGCAGACCGTCGACAATGATCGACAGCAGTCTCGGCCGTCGGGCGTCGAGTTCGGTGTCGCCCAGTCGCGAGAGCCAACCGATGAGCACGACGATGTCGCGGGCTTCGGCATCGGCGCGGAAGCGGCCGGCGGAGCGGCCGGCGGCCAGCAGTAGTTCCACCGCCTCACCGATCCGACGAGCGCCCAACGGCGGATCAGTCGGACCGCGTAGACCAGTCGCGGCACGGCGGACGCGGCCATGCGATGTCAGTCGCAGGTCCAGACAGCTGACGCTCCGGAAGACCTGATCCACGGCAGCGGTTCCCCCACGCACTTCCGCTGATCGGCGTCGGGACAACAAGTCAGATGACCCCGCCTGGTTACGTTCGGTGGTGGTAGTGGTTGCGGCGGGGGATTTGTGTGGGGTCGAGCCAGGTGGGTGGGATGAATTCGGGGTGG